>NZ_JBHXMA010000041.1:0-88025 GCF_042721035.1 Streptomyces sp. NPDC058464 | reverse complement strand
GATCTCCTGCAGACCCAGGTGCTAGGTCGCTCTCTTCTTTTTGATATTGTGTGTCGGCTTGGGGGGGCGGGTGGTGTGGGGGGGGCGCGCCCCCGCCCCCTGGTCGATGCCGGCGGGCAGGTCCCGCATGCCCGCGACCCGCTCGGAGACCTTCTGGCCGAGCAGCATGCCGCCGCCGCCCGGCTTGGCGCCCTGGCCGAGGACGATCTCGATGGCGTCGGCACGGCGCAGGTCGTCCGGGTTCATGCCGTAGCGGTTGGGCAGGTACTGGTAGACCAGCGTCTTGGAGTGGCCGCGCTCCTCAGGGGTCATGCCGCCGTCGCCGGTGGTGGTGGAGGTGCCGGTGGCCGAGGCCGCGCGGCCGAGGGCCTCCTTGGCGTTGGCTCCGAGGGCCCCGAAGCTCATGCCGGCGATCGTCACCGGGATGTCGAGCCGGAGAGGGTACCTGGCGTTGCGCGCGCCCAGCACCACGTCGGTGCCGCACCGCTCGCGGTAGCCCTCCAGCGGGTAGCGCGACACCGAGGCGCCGAGAAAGAGCAGGTCGTCGAAGTGGGGCAGGGCGCGTTTGGCGCCCCAGCCGCGGATGTCGTAGATGCCGGTCTCGGCGGCACGCTGGATCGCGGCGATGGTGGCCCGGTCGAAGGTCGCGGACTCGCGCAGGCCCAGCCGGGCCCGGTCGTCGGAGGTGAGGGTCATCGGATCCTGCCTCAGTACTCGTTCTCGTGGGTGAAGTGGTAGAGAGTGCGGGCCGAGCCGTAGCGCTTGTACGACGCCGGGTCGTCGTCCTCGAAGCCGGCCGCCTTGAGCAGGCCTGCCAGTTCCTCCAGGTGCTCGGTCCGCATCTCCTTCTCGACGCAGTCGGCCCCGAGCGACTTGGCGGTGCCGCGCAGGTAGATGCGGGCCTCGTAGAGCGAGTCGCCGAGCGCGTCCCCCGCGTCCCCGCGGACCACCAGGCGGCCCTTCTGCGCCATGAAGGCGCTCATGTGCCCGACGTCGCCGCCGACGACGATGTCGATGCCCTTCATCGAGATGCCGCAGCGGGCGCCGGCGTCGCCGTCGATGACGAGCAGACCGCCGCGGCCGGTGGCCCCGGCCGACTGGGAGGCCGCGCCCGTGACATGGACGGTGCCGCTCATCATGTTCTCGGCCAGGCCCTGGCCGGCGTTGCCGTTGATGACGACCTCGGCCTGCTGGTTCATGCCGGCGGCGTAGTAGCCGAGGTGACCGTTGACGGTGACCTTGACCGGCGCGTCGAGGCCGACGGCGACGTTGTGGGCGCCGCGGGGGTTCTCGATCACGTACTCACCTTCGAGGCCCGCGGCGTGGAGCGTCTGGTTGACCTCGCGCAGGGGCGTGGTGCTCAGGTCGAACGCGGGTACTGCCTCGTCGGCGGAGCTCATGCCGACACCTCCTGACGGTTCCAGTGGTAGATGACCTCGGGCTCGGGCTCCCAGATCCGGGCGTTCTCGACGCCGGGCAGGTGGGCGAGGGCCCGGTACTCCGACGCCATCGCCACCCAGTCGTCGGTCTCGGCGATGACGGCCGGCTTGCAGGCGATGGCGTCGCGGACGACCGCGAAGCTGTCGCGGTTGGAGACCAGCAGGGTGTAGAAACCGTCGAAGGTCCGGGTCAGGTCGGTGAGCGCCTCGTCGACGCCCTTGCCGTCCGCGAGTCGGTGCGCGACGAAGCGGGCGCCGACCTCGGTGTCGTTCTCGGAGTCGAACGCGACGCCGGCGGCCCGCAGGTCGCGGCGGATCGTGGCGTGGTTGGAGAAGGAGCCGTTGTGTACCAGGCACTCGCCCGGGCCCACGGCGTAGGGGTGCGCGCCCGACGACGTGACCGCCGACTCGGTCGCCATCCGGGTATGGCCCACGCCCTGCCAGCCCCGCACCTTCGCAAGGCCCCAGCTCTCGGCCAGCGCCCGGGGGGCGCCGACGCCCTTGAGGACGGCGAGGTCCTCGCCGAAGCCGCCGATGAGGACGTGCGGGTAGGCCTTCCTCGCGGCGGACAGCAGCACCTCGGAGTCGACGTCGGCGCTGGCGAGCACCACGTTGTCGACGGTGATGGCCGTCACCTCGGTGCCGGTCTCGGCGCCGAGCGCCGCGGCGACCGTCTCGCCGGACACCTCGATGTCGATCAGTGAGACCGAGCCCCTGCCGCGCGGCGACCAGTCCTCGTTGCCGTAGACGGCGATGCCGGCCGAATCAGCGCCGCGGTCCTCCATCTCGCACAGCATCCCGGTGAGGAGCTCACCGAGCCGGGAGTAGAGCTCGGGGCTGCGCAGGTGCAACCCGACGATTCCACACATGTGTTGAGTCCCTTTCTCGGGGGTGACGGGGCCTCAGAAGGCGGTGAGGTAGCGGTCGTGCTCCCAGCCGGAGACGGCAGCGTGGTAGGCGAAGAACTCGTCCTTCTTCAGGCTCGCGAAGTAGTCGGCGACCCCCGGGCCCGCGACGTCGAGGGTTCCCTTGACGATGTCGTCGGCCTCGAAGGCCTCGACGGCGTGCAGCAGCGTCAGCGGGAAGGGGGTCTCGGGACCGGTGCCGACCTCGCCGAGGGAGAGGCCGCTGGCGATGCCGTCGAGGCCGGCGTCCACGGCCGCGGCGATGGCGAGATACGGATTGGCCGAGCCGTCGCCGCCGCGCAGCTCGATGCGCTGGTTGTCCGGGATGCGCACGTAGTGGGTCCGGTCGTTGCCGCCGTACGTCGGCAGTTTGGGCGCCCAGGTCGCGCCGCTCGCACTGGAGGCGACCGCGCCGGTCCGCTTGTAGGAGTTGACCGTCGGTGCGATGACCGCCTGCAGCGCGGTCGCGTGCTCCAGGATGCCGGCGACGAAGGAGTACGCCGTCTTCGACAGTCCCAGACCGACCGCGTCCCCGTCGCCCTCGCTGCTCGCCGGGAAGACCGGGGTGTCGGTCGCGGTGTCGCGCAGGGAGAGGTGGAGGTGAAGGCCGGAGCCGGTGCGGTTGGCGAACGGCTTCGGCATGAAGGTCGCGATCATGCCCCGCTCCTGGGCGAGCACGCTCAGCAGGTAGCGGAGGGTGACGACTCGATCGGCCGTCGTCAGGGCGTCGGCGTACTGGAAGTTCTGCTCGAACTGGCCGTTGCCGTCCTCGTGGTCGTTGGCGTAGTTGCCCCAGCCGAGCTGGTTCATCGCGGTGCTGATCGAGGTCAGGTGGTCATACATCCGGGTGACGCCACGCGCGTCGTAGCACGGCTGGGCCGCGACGTCGTCGCTGTCCGCCGGGACCAGGGCACCCGCCGCGTCGCGTTTGAGGAGGAAGTACTCCACCTCGGCGCCGGCGTAGGGCGCGAAGCCGGCGGCGGCGGCCTTGGCGACGACCTGCTTGAGGATCACGCGGGGGGCGAAAGGCCACAGCTCGCCCTCCACGTGGGGGTCGCAGTGGACGATCGCCAGGCCTTCCTTGACGAACGGGACGGGTGTGAAGGAGGCGACGTCCGGGATCGCCATCAGGTCGGGGTCCTTGGGCTCCTGCCCGATCGCGCCGACGGCGTACCCGGCGAAGCCGACGCCCGCCGTCGCCAGCTCGTCGACAGCCTCGACAGGCACGAGCTTGGCACACGGCTTGCCATTGAGGTCGACGAAGAGCGCCAGGAGGAACTTGGTGCCGCTGGCCTCGCAGAGGGCGGCCAGGTCGAGGTTGTCGGTCATCATGGCTCCTGAAGTCAGGTTCACTGAAATGAATCAGCGTCTCCGCAGAGTAGACACAGTAGACGTTTCGACCTCGTTTCGGAACAGTTAGGTCCGAATCTCGTGAGCCTCGGATCCGGTCTTACGGATCGCACGGTCGATGCGCGTCGCGGCGGCCGTGCGACGAGTCACCGTCGTCGACCTCGGCTCGCGCCGAGCCGAGGTCGCGAGGCTCACACCGGGGCGATGTCCCCGCCCCTGCGGCTTGCCGCGGGCGAGGAAGCCGCCATGGCGGCAAGCGCACCGGTCCGGTTACCGGCGACAGTGACCACCGGATGGAGGCCGTACGCCGTCTCGACGGACTTCTGGCACGACACGGTGACTTTTGTTATTCGGATGGGGAGTCGGTGGCTCTGTGGCTTGGGCGGAAACGGGTGGCCGATTCCCTCGCAGGGCTCGGATCCTCCGTGGTCATCAAGCACGACGATGCGTCCCGAGGGTTGACACGTGAGGAACAGCCGGACCACGGGCTGCGACCTCGCCGAGCGCGGTCGGGATCCGCGCGCGATCCTGTGTCCGGGCGACGCTTACGGGATCGATGTGTACTGCCGCGAGGATGTCGTCGACCAGCTCATGCAGGGCCAGGGCGGATTCACCGCACACGACGGCGCGAGGGGTCCGTGCGCACACGGTCGGTGGATCCGCGTCTGTGCCCCCTCCGGGGCGTCTGCCCGTCGGTGCAACCCCACGGGACAGTTCGGCCATCCGCGCTTCTGTGACCGAGTGCGCCAGATCGCGGGGGAGAGCAGGGCCTGACGCGCCCGCGCCGTCGTGAAGGTGGGGGAGAGGCCGGCCAGCCGCTGTTGCAGGCGCGAGTTTTCCGCAGCGTCCATGTATCGAATGATCCCCTCAAGTGGACTCAGGGGACCGATTTGATACGTCCGGTGGCCGGTGGGCGGCGTATCCGGTGTTGATCACGTGCTGTGAAACCGCAGGTCAAGAGCTCTTTCCATGAGGACTTCCCGGGGACTTCGCAGGGACTTTCACGTCTGTCCCAGGGACTTTCCGGGGACTTTCCCCCGCGTGAGAAGGGAAGGCCCCGACAGCACCGAAAGGCACGAACACGCTGGGCAGGGCCGGTTTCCCTAGCACTCGATGATGTTCACCGCCAGCCCGCCCCGGGCCGTCTCCTTGTACTTGACGCTCATGTCGGCGCCCGTGTCCTTCATGGTCTTGATGACCTTGTCCAGGGACACCTTGTGGGAGCCGTCGCCGCGCATGGCCATGCGGGCCGCGGTGACCGCCTTGACCGCGGCCATGCCGTTGCGCTCGATGCACGGGATCTGGACCAGGCCGCCGACCGGGTCGCAGGTGAGGCCGAGGTTGTGCTCCATGCCGATCTCGGCCGCGTTCTCGACCTGTTCCGGGGAGCCGCCGAGGACCTCGGCGAGGGCGCCCGCCGCCATCGAGCAGGCCGAGCCGACCTCGCCCTGGCAGCCGACCTCGGCGCCCGAGATGGACGCGTTCTCCTTGAAGAGCATGCCGATCGCGCCGGCGGCGAGGAGGAAGCGGACCACTCCGTCCTCGTCGGCGCCCGGCACGAAGTTGATGTAGTAGTGCAGGACCGCCGGGATGATGCCCGCCGCGCCGTTCGTGGGGGCGGTGACCACGCGGCCGCCCGCCGCGTTCTCCTCGTTCACGGCCATCGCGTAGAGCGTGATCCACTCCATCGCGTGCGCCAGCGGGTCGCCCTCGGCGCGCAGCTGGCGGGCGGTCACGGCCGCCCGGCGCTTCACCCGGAGCCCGCCCGGCAGGATGCCCTCCCGGGACATGCCGCGGGACACACAGGCCCGCATCACCCCCCAGATGTCCAGCAGGCCCTCGCGGATCTCGGCCTCGGTGCGCCAGGCCCGCTCGTTCTCCAGCATCAGCGCGGAGATCGACAGACCCGTCTCCTGCGTCAGGCGGAGCAGCTCGTCGCCGGTGCGGAACGGGTACTTCAGGACGGTGTCGTCCAGCTTGATGCGGTCCGCGCCGACCGCCTCCTCGTCGACGACGAACCCGCCGCCGACCGAGTAGTACGTCTTGGAGAGGAGCTCCGCGCCGGACGCGTCGTACGCCCACACGGTCATGCCGTTCGCGTGGTAGGGGAGCGTCTTGCGGCGGTGGAGTTTCAGGTCGTTGTCGAAGGAGAACGCGATCTCGTGCTCGCCGAGGAGGGACAGGCGCCCCGTGGCCTTGATCGCCTCGATGCGGTCGTCCGCCGTCTCCACGTCCACCGTGCGCGGCGAGGCGCCCTCCAGGCCGAGCAGCACCGCCTTCGGGGTGCCGTGGCCGTGGCCGGTCGCGCCGAGGGAGCCGTACAGCTCGCAGCGTATCGAGGCGACGGACTCCAGCAGCGCCTCGTTGCGGAGCCGGCGGGCGAACATGCGGGCCGCGCGCATCGGGCCGACGGTGTGGGAGCTCGACGGGCCGATGCCGATCGAGAACAGGTCGAAGACCGAGATGGCCACGGGAACTCCTCCAGAGAGGGTGGGGGCACACGTCGTCGGGTGCCCCCACCAGGGAACTACTTGTTCAGACCGGGGTAAAGCGGGTGCTTCGCGGTCAGTGCCTCGACCCGGGCCTTGAGGGCCGCCGCGTCGTAGGACGGCTTCAGCGTCTCGGCGATCACGTCCGCGACCTCGGCGAAGTCCTCGGCCGTGAAACCGCGGGTGGCCAGCGCCGGGGTGCCGATCCGCAGACCCGAGGTGACCATCGGCGGCCGCGGGTCGTTGGGGACGGCGTTGCGGTTGACCGTGATGCCGACCTCGTGGAGGCGGTCCTCGGCCTGCTGCCCGTCCAGCTCGGACTCGCGCAGGTCCACGAGGATCAGGTGGACGTCCGTACCACCGGAGAGGACGTTCACGCCGGCCTCGCGGGCGTCGGCGGCGGTGAGCCGCTCCGCCAGGATGCGCGCGCCCTCCACCGTACGACGCTGCCGCTCCTTGAAGTCCTCCGAGGCGGCGACCTTGAACGAGACCGCCTTCGCCGCGATCACGTGCTCCAGGGGACCGCCCTGGAAGCCCGGGAAGACGGACGAGTTCAGCTTCTTCGCGAAGTCCTTGCGGGCCAGGATGATGCCGCCGCGCGGGCCGCCCAGCGTCTTGTGGGTCGTGGAGGTGACCACGTCGGCGTACGGCACCGGGTTCTCGTGCAGACCGGCGGCGACCAGGCCGGCGAAGTGGGCCATGTCGACCCACAGGTACGCCTCGACCTCGTCGGCGATCCGGCGGAACTCCGCGAAGTCCAGCTGGCGCGGGTACGCCGACCAGCCCGCGATGATCACCTTCGGCCGGTGCTCCTTGGCGAGCCGCTCCACCTCGGCCATGTCGACCAGGCCGGAGTCGTCCACGTGGTAGGCCACGACGTCGAACTGCTTGCCGGAGAAGTTCAGGCGCATGCCGTGGGTCAGGTGGCCGCCGTGGGCGAGGTCCAGGCCGAGGATGGTGTCCCCGGGCTGGGCCAGCGCGAACAGGGCCGCCTGGTTGGCGGAGGCACCGGAGTGCGGCTGCACGTTGGCGTACTCGGCGCCGAACAGCTCCTTCACCCGGTCGATGGCGATCTGCTCGGTGACGTCGACGTGCTCGCAGCCGCCGTAGTAGCGGCGGCCCGGGTAGCCCTCGGCGTACTTGTTGGTGAGGACCGAGCCCTGCGCCTCCATGACCGCCAGCGGAGCGAAGTTCTCCGAGGCGATCATCTCCAGGGTGGACTGCTGGCGCACCAGCTCGGCGTCGACCGCGGCGGCTACCTCGGGGTCGAGCTCGTGCAGGGGCGTGTTCAGAACGGACATCTGTTTCTACGACTCCTAGGCCGGGGTCTGCGGCGGCTCTCAGCCGGCGGTGAAGGCGGTGTACTCGTCGGCGGAGAGCAGGTCGCCCGGCTCGTCCGTGACGCGCACCTTGAACAGCCAGCCGCCCTCGAAGGGGGCCGAGTTCACCAGGGACGGGTCGTCGACGACGTCCTCGTTGACCGCGGTGATCTCACCGGTGACCGGCGCGTACAGGTCGGACACCGACTTGGTGGACTCCAGCTCGCCACAGGACTCGCCCGCGGTCACCGTGTCGCCGACCGCCGGGAGCTGGACGAAGACGACGTCACCGAGCGCGTTGGCCGCGTGCTCCGTGATGCCGACCGTCGCCACGCCGTCCTCGGCGGCCGTCAGCCACTCGTGCTCCTTGCTGTAACGCAGCTGCTGGGGGTTGCTCATGGCTTGAATTCTCCTGTACGCGAGGAAGTGCTGGTGAAGGGGGGAAGGCTGGAGACGTACGTGACCTGCGGGGATGTGCGCGGGGTCACGTCCAGTGGCTACTTCTGGCGCTTGTAGAACGGCAGTGCCACGACCTCGTACGGCTCGTGGCTGCCCCGGATGTCCACGCCGACGCCCGCCGTGCCCGGCGCCGCGTGCGCCGCGTCGACGTACGCCATGGCGATCGGCTTGCCCAGGGTCGGGGAGGGGGCGCCCGAGGTGACCTCGCCGATCACCTCGCCGCCGGCGACGACCGGGTATCCGGCGCGCGGTACCCGGCGGCCCTCGGCGACCAGGCCGACGAGCACCCGCGGCGGCCGGGAGGCGGCGCGGTCGGCGGCCTCCCGGAGCGCCGCGCGCCCCACGAAGTCGCCCTCCTTCTCGAACTTCACCACCCGGCCGAGCCCGGCGTCGAAGGGGGTGAGCTCCGTGGTCAGCTCGTGCCCGTAGAGCGGCATGCCCGCCTCCAGGCGGAGGGTGTCCCGGCAGGACAGCCCGCAGGGCACCAGGCCCACCGGGGCACCCGCCTCGGTCAGCGCCTGCCACAGCTCCACCGCGTGCTCCGGCTTCACGAACAGCTCGAAGCCGTCCTCGCCGGTGTAGCCGGTGCGGGCGATCAGCGCCGGGACGCCGGCGACGGTGCCGGGCAGGCCGGCGTAGTACTTCAGGCCGTCCAGGTCCGCGTCGGTGAGCGACTTGAGGATCCCGGGCGACTCCGGGCCCTGCACGGCGATCAGCGCGTACGCGTCGCGGTCGTCGCGGACCTCGGCGTCGAACCCGGCGGAACGCTCCTGCAGGGCGTCGAGGACGACCTGGGCGTTGGAGGCGTTGGCGACCACGAGGTACTCGGTCTCCGCCAGCCGGTAGACGATCAGGTCGTCCAGGATGCCGCCGTCGGCCCGGCAGATCATGGTGTAGCGGGCGCGGCCCACGCCGACGGAGGCGATGTTGCCCACCAGGGCGTGGTTCAGCAGGGCGGCCGCGTCCGGGCCGGTCACGGTGATCTCGCCCATGTGGGAGAGGTCGAAGAGCCCGGCCCTGGTCCGGACCGCGACGTGCTCGTCGCGCTCGGAGCCGTAGCGCAGGGGCATGTCCCAGCCGGCGAAGTCGGTCATGGTCGCGCCGAGCGAGCGGTGCAGGGCATCGAGCGCGGTGCGGCGGGGTGCGGCGGAATCGGTACTGCTCATCGGTCGGTCGTCTCCCAGAGGTCCCGAGGGCATGACAGGCGAGGGCTGTCCTCCCCATCTGTCATCGGAACCTGAGAGGTTCGCCCTGACCACGGAGGTGATCACGGCTTGCACCTTGGGTGGAGCCACTGACACAGCGGCCCGCTTTTCAGATGTGCCTCGCCCGCGCGGTAACGGGGGCCTGAGAGATTCAAGGGAGGGACTTGCTCCTTCGGCGCCCCAGCGACGACGGCTGGGGACTCTCCCGCGCGGATTCAAGCGGCCGGTATGCAGTTGGCGCGGACATCATTGCACGCCGCCCGGCGGCATGGCAGACCGGCCTGCCCCGCCCCGCGTCCTCTCTCTTTGTAGCCGGGCTGTTGCCGGACGCGCACGGAACCGCGAGACACCGTGCATTACCTTCTCTTTACATTAAGCGGGGAGAACCTTTCCTGAACCCCCCGGGAGGACGGTCACGGTGACAAGGACCACGGCATACGCGACGACGACGGGCATCGCCCTGCCCCAGCAGCCGACGGCCCCGGCCCGCGAGCGGGTCGGCGAGCTCCCCGCACCGGTCGTCCGCGACCTGCGCGACCGCGCCGGGCACAGCCCGCACGGCCTGCTCTTCGGCCCGCGTGACCTGGTGGTGGTGACCGGGCTGCCCGGCAGCGGCAAGTCGACCCTGATGCACCGCACCGTCCAGGGCATCCGCATCGACTCCCAGGACACCCGCGACCGCTGGGACGCCCGCCTGGCCCGCCTCCTGCCCTACGCCCTCTACCGCCCGCTGGTCCGCCTCGCCCACTACGCCGGGCTGCGCCGGGCCCTCGGCACCGGCGAGGGCGTGGTCGTGCACGACTGCGGTACGCAGGCCTGGGTACGCGACTGGCTGGCCCGGGAGGCCCACCGCCGCGGCGGCACCCTGCACCTGGTCCTCCTGGACGTCACGGTCGGCACGGCACTGGACGGCCAGCGCGAGCGCGGCCGGGGCGTCTCCCGGTACGCCTTCCTGCGCCACCGCAGGGCGGCCGGCCGGCTGCTGCGCGCGGCGGAGAAGGGCAAACTGCCCGCAGGCGTCGGCTCGGCGGTGCTCCTCGACCGGGACGCGGCGGACGTCCTGCGCCGGATCGCCTTCGCGCGCTGAGATCGCCTGCGCGCGCCGAGGCCGCCCGCGCGGGCCACGACCGCCCGCGCACGCCGGGATCGCCCGCGGACTCCGCATCGACGGGTGGCTTTGTCGGTGTCACCCGCTAGCCTTTCCAGCCTCAGCAGTGGTTTCCAGCAGGCGGTAGGCAGATGGACTTCCCGGCGGACATTCCCGCGGACTTCCCGGCACAGGCGCACCCCCACCCGCACGGCGGGTGGCCCGGCAACGAACTGGAGGAGGTGCTGTCGGCCTCCCTCGGCGTGCCCGCGGCGGCGGGCCGGCTCATCGAGGTACTGGGCCGGAGCTTTCTTTGGATCCCGCTGCCGGAGGGCGGCGGCCCGCACAGCGGCCCGCTGGACCTGCCCACCACGCAGATCGAGGGCCAGGTGTACGTGCCGGTCTTCAGCTCGGAGGAGCAGTTCCGCCTGGTGGCCGGTTCCCATCTGTCGTACACGATCGCCCCGGCCGTCGAGTTCGCCCGCGGCCTGCCCCCGCAGGTCGGCATCGCCGTGAACCCCGGGGGAGTGGTCGGCGTCCCGCTGCCGCCGGAGGCGGTCGCCCAGCTCTGCCGCTCCGGCCGCTCCGAACTGGACGGCCCCGCCTCGGGCGGCCGGGTCCGCCTCTTCGAACCGGACTGGCAGGACGACCCGATGGACTTCCTGGCCGCGGCGTCGGCGGAGTTCGCGGCGATCGGCGTGGTCGCCACGGCCCGCCGCTGCCTGGCCGCGGTCGAGACGGCGGAACCGGTGATGTTCGTGGGGGTCGAACTCTCCCAGTGGGAGGGCGACCTGCGGGCCGCGCCCCTGGAGGCCCTGGGCAGGGCCCTGGGCCAGGTCCCGGTGAAGTGGCCGGTCAACCTCGTCCTCCTCGACGTGGCGGACGACCCGGTGGGCCACTGGATGCGGGAGAACGTCCGGCCCTTCTACCAGTACGGCCACTGAAGCCCCCTGCCTGCGCAGCCGACCCAGGGGCAGCCAACCCAGGGGCGCGGGGAACTGCGCGACAAGCCACCGACGACCCGCACTCGCCGACGGACAACCGGCGCCACTCCCCTTGGCGCATAAGCTGTCTCCAAACGCGGGGCGGCCCTCCATACGCGGGGCACCAGATGAAGGGGCGGTAACACGTGAGCGCCAGCGGCACCGCGGCGACCGGACAGGTCGAGCACATGCTGCGCCAGGTAACCCCCGGGCGCTACGACGCCTACGAGGCACTCCTCCGCGCCCTCGCCACGCCCTCCTCCGGCCAGATCTGGATGCTGCTCTGGCACGGCCAGGCCGGCTCCCCCGACGCCCAGTACGGGAACATGGAGGTCGACGGCCACGGCTACGCCCCCTGCGTGACCTCGGCCCAGGAACTCTCCGCGAGCGGCTGGAACCGCTCGTACGAAGTGGTCGACGGCGTCGACGTGGCCCGCACCCTCTACCCCGACCACTTCGGCCTCTGGCTCAACCCGCACGCCCCGGGCGGCGGCGTCGGCATCCCCTGGCTGGACCTGCGCCGCATCGCCACCGGCCTGGACCGCCAGCCGGCCGGCCCGCTGCGGCTCGCCGAACCGGCCATCGAGATCCCGCAGTTCTACGCCCTGCTCACGCAGAACGCCCACCGCACCCGCGCGGTCCGCTCGCTGCGCCGTGCCTGGGTGCAGCCGGCCCTCGGGGCGCCGTATCTCGCCATCGGCCTGGACGTGTACGACACCTCGCCGCCGGCCGTGGACTCGGTGCGGGCGATGATGCAGCAGTCGATCGGAGCGGTGCCGGACGGGCTGCCGGTGTCGACGGTGGCGATGACCGACGAGTACGACCCGGTCGTGATGTGGATGCGGGCGACGGCACGGCCGTTCTACGACCGCGAGGCCCACGCGGCGCTGCCGCCGGCGCCCGCGACGGGGTACGGGTACCCGCCGGCCCAGGGCGCCTACTGACGCGACGCGGCGCTCCCGCCGGACCGGTCGGGAGGATTCACAGGTTTTACGTAACGAACGCATTTCTCCGCGCGTAGATGACGGTGGAACGTTCCGTTCCGGCCGGATTCGGCGTTATGTCCCAACTGGCCCGCGTCCGGGGGGCGTTACCCACTGTTCGGATAACGGAATCCCTCGGACTGCATCACGGTTGCGCATACTTTCTCCGCGAGATCTGGCGGGTGATCGCGACGACGCTGAAGACTCGCCAGTCAGACACGAGGTTTAAACCTCGTGATTGAGCAAGTCGACAAAGCCGCAATCCGCGGCTGGCGTAGGCCGGTCACCGCCGGCGAGAGGGGTCGCTCACCGTGACCGCACCGATCGAGACCACCGAGGCACAGCCGGAGGCTGTGCTGGAGGGTGCCGGTAAGCGGCAGATCGAGGGTCGCTCCCTCGGGCAGATCGCCTGGTCCCGGTTCAAGAAGGACCGGGTCGCCGTCGCGGGCGGCATCGTTGTCGTGCTGCTGATCCTCGTCGCGGTCCTCGCCCGTCCCATCCAGGCCCTGTTCGGTCTCGACCCCAACGCCTTCCACCAGGACCTCATCGACGCCAACACCTCGCTGCCCAACGGCGGCTGGGGCGGCATGAGCCTGAGCCACCCGCTGGGCGTGGACCCGAAGTTCGGCCGGGACATCGCCACCCGCATCCTCGAGGGCTCCTGGGTGTCGCTGGTGGTGGCCTTCGGCTCGACCATCCTGTCCAACGTGATCGGCGCGATCATGGGCGTCGTCGCCGGCTACTACGGCGGCCGTGTCGACTCGATCATCAGCCGGCTGATGGACACCTTCCTCGCCTTCCCCCTCCTGCTGTTCGCCATCGCCATCTCCGCCACCCTGCAGGGCGGCGCGTTCGGCCTGAACGGACTGCCGCTGCACCTGAGCGTGCTCATCTTCGTCATCGGCTTCTTCAACTGGCCCTACCTGGGCCGGATCGTCCGCGGCCAGACCCTGGCCCTGCGGGAGCGCGAGTTCGTCGACGCCTCCCGCGGCATGGGCGCCAGGGGCCCGTACATCCTGTTCCGCGAGCTGATGCCCAACCTGGTCGGCCCGATCATCGTCTACTCGACGCTGCTGATCCCGACCAACATCCTCTTCGAGGCGTCCCTCAGCTTCCTCGGCGTCGGCATCCAGCCCCCGCAGGCTTCCTGGGGCGGCATGCTCCGCGAAGCGGTGACGTACTACCAGGTCGATCCCGAGTACATGATCGTGCCCGGCCTTGCCATCTTCGTGACCGTGCTGGCGTTCAACCTGCTCGGTGACGGTCTCCGCGACGCTCTCGACCCGCGCAGCCGCTGACGCCTGCTGTCAACGAGAGCCCGAAAAGTTTCCGACAATGGAGGGGAACCCACCCATCATGCGAAGGTCAGCGCTGGCCGCGATCGCGGCCATCGGCTCCGCCACCCTGCTGGTTGCAGGGTGCAGCAAGGCCGATGACAACAAGGACGGCAACGGTGGCGGCAGCTCCGCCGCGGCCAACGCGGCTACCAAGGGTGTCGTCAACGCGTCCGACAAGAAGGGCGGGACGGTCACCTACGAACTGTCCGACGTCCCGGACTCGTTCGACCCCGGTAACACGTACTACGCGTACATGTACAACTTCAGCCGGCTGTACGCCCGCCCGCTGATGACGTTCGAGCCCGGCCCCGGTTCCAAGGGCAACACCCTGGTCCCGGACCTCGCGGCGAGCAAGGGTGTCTCCAGCGACGGCGGCAAGACCTGGACGTACAAGCTGCGTTCGGGCGTGAAGTACCAGGACGGCACGGTGATCACGTCCAAGGACGTGAAGTACGCCGTGGAGCGCTCCAACTTCGCGCGTGACGTGCTCTCCCTCGGCCCGAACTACTTCCAGCAGTTCCTGGTCGGCGGCGACAAGTACAAGGGTCCCTACAAGGACAAGAGCGCCAAGGGCCTCGCGTCCATCGAGACCCCGGACGACACCACGATCGTCTTCCACCTGAAGCAGGCCTTCCAGGAGTTCGACTACCTGGTCTCGGCCCCGCAGACGGCTCCGGTCCCGCAGGCCAAGGACAACGGCGTCGACTACGTCAAGAACATCGTGTCCTCCGGCTCGTACCAGTTCCAGAGCTACCAGGACGGCAAGCAGGCCGTGCTGGTCCGCAACAAGAACTGGGACGCGAAGACCGACCCGCTGCGCAAGCAGCTGCCGGACAAGATCGTCGTCAACCTGAAGGTCAACCCGGAGACGATCGACAAGGACGTCCTGGCCGGCGACGCGATCGACCTCGCCGGATCGGGTGTCCAGGCCGCCACGCAGGCCCAGGTGCTCACCGACTCCGCCAAGAAGGCCAACACGGACAACACCTACGGTGGCCGTCTGGTCTACATGGCGATCAACACCAAGCTGAAGCCGTTCGACAACGTCGCCTGCCGCAAGGCCGTCGAGTACGCGATCGACAAGGTCTCGGTGCAGACCGCCGAGGGCGGCCCGATCCGCGGTGACGTCGCCACCACGGTGCTGCCGCCGGACATCCCGGGCTACTCGAAGGCCGACGTCTACGCCACCACGGGCAACAAGGGTGACGTGGCCAAGGCCAAGGCGCAGCTGAAGGCCTGCGGCAAGACGTCGATCAACACCAACATCACGGCCCGCTCGGACCGCCCGACGGAGATCGACGCCGCCACGGCGATCATCAACTCGCTGAAGAAGGTGGGCATCAACGCCACCCTCAAGCAGTACCCGTCGGGCAAGTACTTCACCGACTACGCCGGTGTCCCGAACTTCGTCAACAAGCAGAACGTCGGCCTGATGATGATGCAGTGGGGTGCCGACTGGCCGTCCGGCTACGGCTTCCTGCAGCAGATCCTGAACGGCCAGGCGATCAGCCAGTCCGGTAACACCAACCTGTCGCAGTACGACAACAAGTCGGTCAACACCCTGCTGGCCAAGGCGATCGGTACGCAGGACGACACCGAGCGCAACAGCATCTACAAGCAGATCGACGCGCAGACCATGGACGACGCCGCCCTGGTGCCGTTGACCTACTTCAAGGTCCTGCTGGCCCGCCCGACCACCTTCACCAACCTGGTCTCCACGGCGGCATTCAGCGGCGAGTACGACTACCTCAACATCGGCGTCGCGTCGAAGTAGCAGCCCCGGAAGGCAGGTGAAGGCATTGGTGCCCGCGGGCCGGAAGGCCCGCGGGCACCAGCGCCGATCCCCGTGATCTCGTACATCCTCCGTCGGACGCTCGCAGCGGTGATCCTGCTGCTGGTCGTCTCCGCGGTCACCTTCGCGATCTTCTTCGTGCTCCCACGTCTGGCCGGGCAGACCGCCGACCAGCTGGCGCAGCAGTACATCGGCAAGAGCCCGTCGAAGGCGGACATCGTCGCGGTCAAGCACAACCTCGGTCTGGACCAGCCCGTCTACGTCCAGTACTGGCACTTCATCAAGGGGATCGTCTCCGGCGCCACCTATGATCTGGGCCCCACCACGGTGCACTGCGACGCGCCGTGCTTCGGCTACTCCTTCAAGACCCACCAGGCCGTCTGGCCGCAGCTCACCTCCCGGATGCCGGTCACCCTGTCGCTGGCCCTCGGTGCCGCCGTCCTGTGGCTGGTCTCGGGTGTGGCGATCGGCGTGGTCTCCGCGCTGAAGCCGCGCTCCTTCTTCGACCGCACCTTCATGGGTGTGGCCCTCGCCGGTGTCTCGCTGCCCATGTTCTTCACGGGCAACCTGGCGATCCTGCTCTTCACCTATCAGTGGCCGATCTTCGGCCGAACGTACGTCCCGTTGACGGAGAACCCGGCGCAGTGGGCCAACACCCTCATCCCCGCCTGGTGCTCGCTCGCCCTCCTGTATTCGGCCATCTACGCGCGGCTCACCCGCTCGGGCATGCTGGAGACGATGAACGAGGACTACATCCGCACGGCCCGAGCCAAGGGCCTGCGCGAGCGCAAGGTCGTCGTCCGGCACGGACTTCGTGCCGCGCTCACCCCGATCATCACCGTCTTCGGCATGGACCTCGGTCTGCTGCTCGGCGGCGCGGTGATCACCGAGACCGTGTTCTCGCTGCACGGCATCGGCCAGTACGCGGTGCAGGCCATCGACGACAACGACCTGCCGCCCATCCTGGGTGTGACCCTGCTCGCCGCCTTCTTCGTCGTCATCGCAAATCTCCTGGTGGACATGCTCTACGCGGCCGCCGACCCGCGGGTGAGGCTCTCGTGACCGAACTCTCCAAGACCGGCGCCGCCGTGGGCGAGCCCACGCCGGCCGCCCCGTCCGACGCCTTCCTCGAAGTCCGCGACCTCAAGGTGCACTTCCCGACCGACGACGGCATCGTCAAGTCGGTCGACGGCCTCAGTTTCTCGCTGGAGAAGGGCAAGACCCTCTCCATCGTGGGCGAGTCCGGCTCCGGCAAGTCCGTGACCTCGCTGGCCATCATGGGCCTGCACCGGCTCGGCGCGCGCGGCAAGAACGTGCAGATGTCCGGCGAGATCTGGCTCGGCGGCAAGGAGCTGGTGAACGCGTCCCCGGACGAGGTGCGCCGGCTGCGCGGCCGCGAGATGGCGATGATCTTCCAGGACCCGCTGTCCGCGATGCACCCGTACTACAAGATCGGCGACCAGATCGTCGAGGCGTACCGGGTCCACCACAACGTCAGCAAGAAGGTCGCCCGCGCCCGCGCCATCGAGATGCTCGACCGGGTCGGCATCCCCGAGCCCGCCAAGCGTGTCGACGGCTACCCGCACGAGTTCTCCGGCGGTATGCGCCAGCGCGCCATGATCGCCATGGCCCTGGTCAACAACCCCGAGCTGCTCATCGCGGACGAGCCGACCACCGCCCTCGACGTCACCGTCCAGGCGCAGATCCTCGACCTGATCCGGGACCTGCAGAAGGAGTTCGGCTCCGCGGTCATCCTCATCACCCACGACCTGGGTGTGGTGGCCGAGATCGCCGACGACGTCCTGGTGATGTACGGCGGCCGGTGCGTGGAGCGCGGCCCGGTCGACGAGATCTTCGAGAAGCCGCAGCACCCCTACACCTGGGGTCTGCTGGGTTCGATGCCGCGCATCGACCGGGAGACCTCCGACCGGCTCATCCCGGTCAAGGGTCAGCCGCCGAGCCTCATCAACGTCCCCTCGGGCTGCGCCTTCCACCCGCGCTGCCCGTACGCGGACCTTCCCAAGGGGAATGTCACCCGCACGGTCCGCCCGGAGCTGCAGCAGGTCGACGGCGGTCACTGGTCCGCCTGCCACCTCTCGGCCGAGGACCGGACGCGGATCTGGACCGAAGAGATTGCGCCGAAGCTGTGAGTGAGACCAACAAGACCGATGACGCCGTCATCCCGCAGCAGGCGTCGCCCTCGTCGGATCGTGAAGTGCTGCTGAAGGTCGAGGGCCTGGAGAAGCACTTCCCGATCAAGAAGGGCATCCTGCAGCGGCAGGTCGGCGCGGTGAAGGCCGTCGACGGCATCGACTTCGAGGTGCGCAAGGGCGAGACCCTGGGCGTGGTCGGCGAGTCGGGCTGCGGCAAGTCGACCATGGGCCGGGTCATCACCCGCCTGCAGGACCCGACCGGCGGCAAGGTCACCTTCGAGGGGCAGGACATCACGCACCTGTCGACCGCGAAGATGCGTCCGCTGCGCCGCGACATCCAGATGATCTTCCAGGACCCGTACGGCTCCCTGAACCCCCGGCACACCATCGGCTCCATCGTCTCGGCGCCGTTCCGGCTGCAGGGCGTCGAGCCCGAGGGCGGGGTCAAGAAGGAGGTCCAGCGCCTCCTGGAGCTGGTGGGCCTGAGCCCCGAGCACTACAACCGCTACCCGCACGAGTTCTCCGGCGGTCAGCGCCAGCGCATCGGCATCGCCCGCGCGCTCGCCCTGAAGCCGAAGCTGGTGGTGGCCGACGAGCCCGTCTCCGCCCTGGACGTCTCGATCCAGGCGCAGGTCGTCAACCTCATGGACGACCTCCAGGAGGAGCTGGGCCTGACCTACGTCATCATCGCCCACGACCTCTCCGTCGTCCGGCACGTCTCGGACCGGGTCGCGGTGATGTACCTGGGCAAGATCGTCGAACTCGCCGACAGCACCAAGCTGTACGAGTCGCCGATGCACCCGTACACCAAGGCCCTGATGTCGGCCGTGCCGGTGCCGGACCCGAAGCGCCGGGGCCAGAAGAGCGAGCGCATCCTGCTCCGTGGCGATGTCCCGTCGCCGATCGCGCCGCCGTCCGGCTGCCGCTTCCACACGCGGTGCTGGAAGGCGACGGAGATCTGCAGGACGACCGAGCCGCCGCTCCTCGAACTCCGCCCGGGCCAGCGGGTCGCGTGCCACCACCCGGAGAACTTCGCCGACCAGGCCCCGCAGGACACGGTCCTGCTGACCGCGGCGAAGGAGGCCTCGGAGCTGGTGGGCGAGGCGGTCCTGGAGGAGTCGGCCGAGACGTCGGCGGCGGTGGCCGCGGAGGTCGAGGCGGAAGCCGAGGCTGCCGAAGCCGCTGCTTCCGAAGCCGAGGCTGCCGAAGCCGCTGCTCCCGAAGCCGAGGACTCCGAGGCCCAGGACGGCGAGGACTCCGAGACCGAGGCTTCCGAGGAGCCGGCGGCCGGTGACGCCACAGCTGAGGCACAGAAGTCACAGGAGCCAACCGACAAGTAGCCCATGACACGACTTTGCAAAGTCATGTACATGTCTTAACGGGAGAGCGCAGAGTCGACCGTGTCCGTCTACTGACCGGCACGCTCGAAAGGGACGACTCATGCGCCTCTCCCGTTCGGCACGTCTGGCGGCCGTCGCAACCGCGGCGGCCGCCTCCTTCGTCATCGCGGCCGCCCCCGCCCCCACCCCGGGCGCCGACGGCATCGGCGACCCCTACTTCCCCCAGCTCGGCAACGGCGGCTTCGACGCCCGCCACTACGACCTCGACGTGGCCTACGCCCCGGACACCGGCCGCCTGGACGGCCGTACCACCCTCACCGCCCGGGCCACCCAGAACCTCTCCGCCTTCGACCTCGACCTGCAGAAGCTGGAGGTCACGAAGGTCGAAGTGAACGGCAGACGCGCCCAGTTCACCCGCACCGGAGACGAGATCACCGTCACCCCGAAGGACGCGCTCCGCAAGGGCCGCGACTTCACCGTCGCCGTCACCTACGGCGGAATACCCGAGCCCCTCAACGGCCCCATCGTGTTCGGCTCCGACTACGGCTGGATGAAGACCGCCGACGGCGTCTTCGTCGCCTGCGAGCCCAACGCCGCCTCCACCTGGTTCCCGTCCAGCGACCACCCCGCCGACAAGGCCACCTACGACATCCGGATCAAGGCGCCCGAGGGCCTGACCGGCGTCTCCAACGGCCGGCTGGTCTCGACGTACGACAAGGGCGGCTCGACGTACACGCACTGGCGCGAGTCGAAGCCGATGGCGACCTACCTCGCCACCGCCACCATCGGGAAGTTCGACGTGCAGACCGGGAAGACCCCCTCCGGCATCCCCATCTACGTCGCCATCGACCCGGTCCTCGCGAACAGCAACAACGTCGACGTGTACGCCGTCACCGCCGCCGCCACCGACTACTGGTCGCAGGTCTTCGGGCCCTACCCCTTCGAGGAGACCGGGGCCATCGTCGACGACATGCCGGAGGCCGGGTTCTCGCTGGAGGTGCAGAGCAAGCCGGCCTACTCGGCGGTGCGCAACGAGACGACGATCGTGCACGAGCTGGCCCACCAGTGGTTCGGCGACTCGGTGAGCGTGGCGCAGTGGAAGGACATCTGGCTCAACGAGGGCTTCGCCACCTACGCCCAGTGGCTGTGGGCGGAGCACCAGGGGACCCGCTCCGCGCACGACTCCTTCCTCGCCGGCTACAACGCCCGCGCCGCCGACAACCCCTTCTGGCAGATCACCGTCGCCGACCCGCAGCGCGACACCATGTTCGCCTCCGCCGTCTACCAGCGCGGCGCCATGACCCTGCAGATGCTGCGCGAACGCATCGGCGACACGGCCTTCTTCAAGCTGCTCCCGGCCTGGACGAAGCTGCACCGCTACGGCAACGCCGACACCGCCGACTTCATCCGCCTCGCGGAGAGGATCAGCGGGCAGCAGCTGGACGACCTGTTCCAGACCTGGCTGTTCACCACAGGGAAACCTGCCCTGTAGGCCTGTGTTTGTAAGGTTCATGCACCCTGACAGGACACAATGTCAGGGTGCAGCTCCAGCAACTCTTCTCCCCCTCCGTCCAGCACACCCTCGATGTCATCGGCATCTTCGTGTTCGCCATCTCCGGCGCCCTGCTGGCCGTCCGCAAGAACTTCGACGTCTTCGGCATCGGAGTGATGGCCGAGGTCACCGCGCTGGGCGGGGGGATCTTCCGGGACGTGATCATCGGGGCCGTCCCCCCGGCCGCCTTCACGGACCTGGGGTACTTCATCACCCCGCTGATCGCCGCCCTGGTGGTGTTCTTCCTGCATCCGCACGTCGAGCGGATCCAGTCGGCGGTCCTGGTCTTCGACGCGGCCGGCCTCGGCCTGTTCGCCGTCAGCGGCACCACGAAGGCGTACTCCTACGGCCTCAACCTCACCGCCTCCGCCGCCCTCGGGCTCGCCACCGCGGTCGGCGGTGGCGTGCTCCGGGACGTGCTCGCCAACGAGGTTCCCTCGCTGCTGCGCTGGGACCGCGACCTGTACGCGGTCCCGGCGATCGTCGGGGCGACGACGGTGGTGCTGTGCATCCGTTACGACGCGCTCAACCCCTTCACCAGCGGGCTCGCGGTGGTCACCGCTTTCGTACTGCGCCTGCTCGCGATGCGCTACCACTGGCGAGCGCCGCGTGCGTGGAACCGGCGCTCGACGGTTCGGGAGGAGTAGTCCCGGCCCTGACGTGGCTCTGGCCCATGTTGACCGTGAGCCACTCGAAGACGGTGGGCACCTGGGGCCGCCACAGCGCCATGTTGTGGCCGCCCGCGCTGCGCGGCAGGAACACCACGTGCACGGTGGTCGGTGCCTTGGCGATCTGTTCCAGCGCCACACCGGCCTGGTAGCCGTCACCGGACTCGCCGGACATGTAGAGGGCGATCCGGGGCGGGGCGGCCGCCTTCCGCAGCAGCAGATAGGGGTTGTTCTGCTCGCGCAGGGCCACGCTCTGCGCGGCGAGCGAGTTGCGTTCGCCGATCGGGTCGTTGTAGCCGGACAGGCTCACCGCGGCCCGGTAGCGGTCCGGATGGGCGACCGCCAGTTTGACCGCGCAGTGCGCGCCCGCCGAGTAGCCGGCCACCGCCCAGTTCGCGGGGGCGGCCGCGGCACGGAAGTTGTCGGTCACCATCTTCGGCACGTCGATGCTGAGCCAGCTGTCCGCGTTGACCGTGCCCGGGATGTTGGCGCAGCCGGTGTCCACGCCGGCCAGCAGGTTGGTGCGTGGCGCCACCAGGATGAAGGGCGCGACCCTGCCGCTCCTCATCAGCGGCTCCAGCTGCTCGGTCACCTTCAGTGAGCCGAACCAGGCCTTGGCCGAGCCGGGGTAGCCCGGCAGCAGCTCCACGACCGGGAACCGGTGGTTGCGGTACTTCGCCTCGTGGTACTGGGGCGGCAGCCAGACGTAGACCTCGGCGTTGACGCCCGAGACCCGGCCCTTGAGCTGGGTGACCTCGACCCCACCGGCCGCGCGCATGCCCGGTCCGTCGGCCGCCGCGAAGGCCTGCTTCACCTTGGGCAACCGTTTCAGCGCTATGCCGCCGGTGCCGTCCTGGCCGAGGTTGGCGGCCTGCTGGACGTGGTCGCCGGTACCGAGGAGGTCGGCCCAGTTGTCGTACAGGTTGTTCTCGTTGTTGACCAGCACGAAGATCAGCGTCACCGCGGTGGCCTGAGCGAACAGCAGCATCAGGACCCGGGCCGCGGCGCGCACGGCCTTGGGCCCGCGCATCCTCGACCACAGGACGAGCGGCAGTATGAGGGCGACCACGGACAGCACGACGGTCGTGTAGAGGAACGGAGTCCCGGTGAGGCTCATGTCCCCATAGAGGGGAATCGCGGGCCCCGGGTTACGGACGTGTCCGGACACTTACCTAGAAATTGCCGGAACCTCACTCGGCGGAGGGATCCCTTACCGGTGGGACGCCGGCGGGGCGCCGACGGGACGCCGACCGGAGAGTGGCCGGACCGCTGGTGCGTAGATCACAAAAGCTACCGCTTAGTAATCGACTCTTGTACTGTTCAGGCATGCCTGAAGCAGCATCCACGCGGGCCGTGATCGGCGACAGCGAGTTCGACCGCGACACCGCGGTCACCCGGCGCGCTCCCGGCGTCTACGACATCGACCTCTCGGCCGGCTGGACCATCATCAGCGCCGTGAACGGCGGCTATCTCCTCGCCGTGCTCGGCCGGGCGCTCGCGGACACGCTGCCGCACCCGGACCCGTTCACCGTCTCCGCGCACTACCTGACCGCCTCCCAGCCGGGCCCGGCCGTGATCCGCACGGACACCGTCCGCACCGGCCGCACCCTCTCCACCGGCCAGGCCTCGCTCTTCCAGTACGACGACGAGGGCAACGAGGTCGAACGCATCCGCGTCCTCGCCTCCTACGGCGACCTCACCGCCCTCCCCGACGACGTCCGTACGACGGCGACCCCGCCCGCCTTCCCGCCCATGGAGCACTGCTTCGGCCCGGAAGACGGCCCGGCCCCGGTCGACGGCAGCTCCGCCATCACCGAGCGCCTGATGCTCAAACTGGACCCGGCCACCCTCGGCTGGGCCCTCGGTGCCCCCTCCGGCAAGGGCGAGATGCGTTCCTGGTTCGGCCTCGCGGACGGCCGGGACGCCGACCCGCTCTCCCTTCTCCTGGCGGTGGACGCGCTGCCGCCCACCGCGTTCGAGATCGGCCTCAAGGGCTGGGTCCCCACGGTCGAACTCACCGTCCACGTCCGCCACCGGCCCGCCCCGGGCCCGCTGCGCGTCTCCATCACCACCCGCAACCTGGCCGGCGGCTTCCTGGAGGAGGATGCCGAGGTCTGGGACAGCGCGGACCGTCTGGTGGCCCAGTCCCGCCAGCTGGCCCGGGTCCGCCTCGGCTGAACCCGACCGGTGCGTCCCGGTTTCGACGGCCGGAACCCCGTTCTGTCACGGGTGTGTACCAGCGAGTAGGCGCCCCCTCGGAGCGAACTGCCAGGTCAGCGCCGCCTCTTGGGAATTGCTTTACCTCCTTGACAGGCGGCGAACAGTGGGGGCCCAAGAACGCCTTAAGCGACGTTGATTGAGTGCCACTCCTCAGGACTCCCTCATCCTCAATGGAGTTGTCTCTCATGAAGCGTGTACGTCTCGTCCCCGCCGTGGCTCTGCTCGCGCTGTCCCCGCTGCTGCTGACCGCGTGCGGCGGATCGGGCGACTCGTCGTCGTCCGGCAGCGGCAACTCCGGCCAGCAGAGCTGTCAGCAGCCCACCGGCAACGCCTCGGGCCGGCCGAGCGGCGCCCCGACCGGCAACGCCTCGGGCGCTCCGAGCGGCGCCCCGACGGGTGCCCCGACCGGCAACGCCTCGGGCATGCCCAGCGGCGGCCCGGGCGCCGGCGGTCAGGGCGGTCCCGGCGGCGGCATGGGCGGCTGCGGCGGCGGCCAGGGCGGTCCCGGCGCCGGCGGCGCGGCGCCGAGTGGGGCGCCGACCGCGCAGTCGACGAAGAGCTGACCGCAGGGGTCGTACGGCAGGGGCGGCGCGTCCGGTGAACGGATGCGCCGCCCCTTCGTGCTGGCGGACAGCCCCTAGTCCAGCCAGTGCTGCCGGCCGAGGCTGATCAGGCGCATCTGCCGGGTGGCGACCTGGGCGACGCGCTGCCGCTCCGCCTCCGAGGGCTCCGGGGACTCCAGGGTCTCCAGGAACAGGGAGGCGGTGATGAGCATCTGGTCCACGTAGAGGTGGGCCAGCATCAGCAGGTCCTCCTCGTTCCACCCCTCGGCCTCGGGGTCCTTGGCCAGCTCGGCCCTGACCTCCTCGGCGAACCGGGCGAGCTGGTCCCGGATCGCCTCCCGCACCGGCTGCACCCCGCCGTGCCGCTCCCGGGCGATGAACCGGATGTGCGCCGGATGCGCGGCCACGTAGTCGGCGATCAGCTGCACGGCGCGGGTGATGCGCTCCTCGCCGGAGGTGGCGACCGTGGTGCGGACCATGGGGTGCAGGCTGCCGAGCGCCTCGTCGACCAGGGCCACGCCGAGGTCGGCGGTGGAGCGGAAGTGCCGGTAGAAGGCGGTCGGGGCGACACCGACGGCCCGGGTGACCTCGCGCAGTCCCAGGCTGCTCAGGCTCTGCTCCTGCAGCAGGGCGAGCGCCGCGTCCAGGAAGGCCTGGCGGGTCTTCTGCTTCTGGGCCTGTCGGATGCCGAGGGTGTGACTCATGTCATCCAGTTAACAACTGTTCTCCGGAATTGAAAAGCCGGGCGAGTTGCTAGACTCAAAGTCAGTGAACAACTGTTACTACAACCGTTCACCCAAATGTAACGGAGGGGGATCGACCCCATGCTGTTCCTCGTCGCCGCACTCATGCTGCTCGGCGTGGTGCTGGGCACCGTGGCCCACGCACCGCTCGACGTCACCGCAGCACTGGCCGCCGTGATCGTCGTCTGGCTGGCCGTCTTCGCGCTCCGCGAGCGCCTCGCCCGCCGCCGTCACACCTCGGCCAACTGACCTTCCGCCCCCGCTCACTTGAGGAGCCGAGCATGATGCAACTCACCGCCCCCGCCACCCCCCGTCCCCAGACCGGCACCCGCGACGCCGACGGCATGGCCGTGGCGTCCTTCATCCTGGGCCTCCTCGGCCTGCTGGTCCTGAACCTGTTCCTGGGCCCGATCGCGATCATCCTGTCCCTGGTCTCCCTCTGGCGCGGCACCGCCCGCAAGGGCCGCGCATGCCTGGGCCTGGCCCTGGGCGTGGCCGACCTCGCGGTCCTGGCGGTCGCCATGGAACTCTCGAACACGATCTCCTGGAGCCTGTAAGCAGGCCTCGGGACAACGCGCCCCGAAGGGGCGCGGGGCTGTGTTCATTTGCGGCTCCGCCGCGGGGCGCGATCAGCCACGACTCGCCGGCACCCGCAAACGGCGATCGACCCCTACGGCGCTGGGCGACCCTCACCTCGCCCCCCGTAGAATCGACCCCACCATGGCCTACCTCGACCACGCCGCCACCACCCCGATGCTCCCGGAGGCAGCCGCTGCCCTCGCCGCGCAGCTCGGCGTCACCGGCAACGCGTCCTCCCTGCACGCCTCCGGCCGCAAGGCCCGCCGCACGGTCGAGGAATCAAGGGAGACCCTCGCGGAAGCGCTCGGCGCCCGCCCCAGCGAGGTCGTCCTCACCTCCGGCGGCACCGAGGCCGACAACCTCGCGGTCAAGGGCCTCTACTGGTCCCGCCGCGACGCCGACCCGGCCCGCACCCGGATCCTCTCCAGCCCCGTGGAGCACCACGCGGTCCTGGACGCCGTCCACTGGCTCGGCGAACACGAGGGCGCCACGGTGGAGTACCTCCCCGTCGACACCTACGGCCGGGTCCACCCCCAGACACTGCGCGAGGCGATCGAGCGCAACCCCGACGACGTGGCCCTCGCCACCGTCATGTGGGCCAACAACGAGATCGGCACGGTCCTGCCGATCCGCGAACTCGCCGCCGTCGCCAACGAGTTCGGCATCCCGCTGCACTCCGACGCGGTCCAGGCCTTCGGCCAGGTCCCCGTGGACTTCGGCTCCTCCGGTCTCGCCGCGATGACCGTCTCGGGTCACAAGGTCGGCGGCCCGTACGGCATCGGCGCCCTGCTCCTCGGCCGTGCGTACACCCCCGTACCGGTCCTGCACGGCGGCGGCCAGGAGCGGCACGTCCGCTCCGGCACCCTCGACGTCCCGGCGATCGCCTCCTTCGCGGTCGCCGCCCGCCTCGCCGCCGAGCGCCGCGAGTGGTTCGCCCGCGAGATCGGCACCCTGCGCGACGCGCTGATCGACGCCGTCCGTACGGCCGTACCGGACGCGATCCTCGGCGGCGACCCGGTGGACCGCCTCCCGGCCAACGCGCACTTCACCTTCCCCGGCTGTGAGGGCGACTCGCTGCTCCTGCTGCTCGACGCCCAGGGCATCGAGTGCTCGACGGGCTCCGCGTGCACCGCCGGGGTCGCCCAGCCGAGCCATGTCCTGCTGGCCACCGGGACCGACCCCGACCTGGCCCGCGGCACCCTGCGCTTCTCGCTCGGCCACACCTCCACCCAGGCCGACGTCGAGGCGGTCGCGAAGGCGATCGGCCCGGTGGTGGAGCGGGCGCGGGCCGCCGGGCTCAGCTGACCGGACCGGCCGTTCCGGAGCGCCTCGGCGACACGCGGAATTCGCCCCGACTCGGCTCCGAAGATGCGGAGTTGAGGGGTTTGCCTCCAGAGACCTCACAGTGCGTGGCCATGGGTCACCTCAGGTCGGTGTCTAGCTTCTGCTGACATGACAGACAACACTTCTGCCTCCGCGCAGACTCCTGAACCCGCCTCCCACGACGTCGACTCCGTCGACAACTCCGTGAAGCGGCGGCGCGTGCTGATCGGCGGCGCCGCCGTCGCCGCGGTCGGCGGACTGGCGGCCGCGGGCCTCGCCTCCGCCTCCACCGCCACCGCCGAGACGAAGACCGGTACCTCCGCCGTCGCGGCGGCCGCCGCCGACGTCTGCACCCTCACCGCAGAGGTCACCGAGGGGCCCTACTGGCTGGCCGGCGCGCTCGTCCGCGAGGACATCCGGGAGGACAAGGACGGCTTCGAGGTCCAGTTCACCTTCACCGTCGTCGACCAGGCGAACGACTGCGCGCCGCTGGAGAACGCCCTGGTCGAGATCTGGCACGCCGACGCCCTCGGCGAGTACTCCGGCTACGTCGGCGGCAACCACCACACCGAGGACGACGACGGCACCTTCCTGCGGGGCGGTCAGATGACCGACTCCGACGGCCTGGTGAGCATCACCTCGATCTGGCCGGGGCACTACACCGGCCGCTGCGTCCACGTGCACATGCGGGTGCACACCGACGTGACGCTGACCGACGACTCGTACACCGGTGGCTCGATCATCCACACCG
This sequence comes from Streptomyces sp. NPDC058464, assembly GCF_042721035.1. Classification (NCBI taxonomy): domain Bacteria; kingdom Bacillati; phylum Actinomycetota; class Actinomycetes; order Kitasatosporales; family Streptomycetaceae; genus Streptomyces; species Streptomyces sp. NPDC058464. The sequence continues at coordinate 60,785 of NZ_JBHXMA010000041.1, read as the reverse complement.
GTCAGCTGTTCTTCGACGCGGACATCAACTCCGAGGTCCAGGCGCTGTCGCCGTACTCCGACAACACCACCACGGAGACCCAGCTCGACGACGACGGCATCTACGACGGCGGCGGGGCCTCCTCCGGCCTGCTGACCCTGACCGCACTGGGTGACAGCGTCTCCGACGGGTATGCGGCGACGCTCACCGTGGGTGTCAGCTCCTCCTGAGGCCGACGGGCCCGGAGCACCTGGCACCGCAGGCCCGGTGGCCGCCCCGTCACGGTCACCGGGCCGGCCGCTCAGCCCAGCGCGCGGGCCAGCGTCCGGAGGTCCTCGTCGGTGGCGAGGCGGTTCTCCCGGGACATCAACCGACGTACCTGATCGAGCAGTTGGTCCAGGGCGGCCGGCGGCAACTCGATGCCGAGGGCTGCCGTCCGGTCGGCCAGGGTGTAGGGGCCGCTGTCCGGGGTGAACGGGATCCGGCGCTCGTTGCCGACCAGGGACGGCTCCAGGCAGTTGTGGAGCAGCGGGTCCACGGCCGTCTCCTGGGTGATGAAGTCCAGGCCGCCCCAGCAGAACGCGTCCAGGCCGGTGACCGGGTGGTTCCAGGCGGTCCGATAGCCCGTCAACTCCTCGCCGAGCCGGGCGAGTTCGGTGAGGGTCTCGGTGCGGATGCCGGTGCGGACGCCGTAGACGGCCTCGAAGGCCAGCGCGGTGGCGGCGAGATCGGCGTTGCCGGGGCCGCCGCAGTATCCGTTGACCGACAGCTCGACGGCGCCGGCACCGGCCCGGACGGCGGCGACCGCGCAGCCGACGGCCAGTCCGAACGTGTTGTGCGGGTGCAGGCCCACCGTCACCTCCGGGGCCAACTCCCGGGTCCGGCGCACGAGATGGCCGTACGCCTCGGGGCCCAGCGCGCCCGGCCCGTCGAAGAGGGTCAGCTCGCCGGCCCCGGCCGCGGTGAGCGCCGCGACGGTGGTGGCGTGGTCCTCCTCGGTCAGGTACGACACCATCAGCATCGGCGCGATCACGTCGAGGCCCGCCGCACGGGCGTACTCGACGAGGCGGGCCGCCCGCTCCAGTACGGCGGCCCGGTCGCGCGGGAGATCCGGCGTCCGCCACTGTTCGCCCCGCCACGCGGCCGCGTACACGTCGGGCCGGTAGAGCAGCGCCGTCTCGCCGAAGCCCTGCACCCACACCTGTACGGCGTCGTATCCGGCCCGCGCGGCACGGTCGACGTCGTCCGTCGAGCGCATCAGCGGGCAGATCACCCGGCACTCCGGGTTCTCGCCCTTGACCAGGTCCACCTCCGCCTTCAGCACGTCCTCGGCACGCCCGCCGGGTCCCGCGGTGACGACCTCCGGCACCCCGGTCGCCACCACCCGCCGCAGGAACTCCCGCTTCGCCCCGGCCGGGGCCGTGACGCCGGGCAGGGTCTCCAGGGAGCGCAGGGTCGCGTCCCGCAGCCGGACCGTCCCGGGCAGCGAACCCACCACGTTCGTACGGCGGTTGAGCGGACTCACCGACCAGCGGCCGGGCTCGTGGGCGCCGGGCGCGCGCCGAGCGGCGAGTTCGGCGCGGAAGCGGGCGATCTCCTCCGGGGTGAAGACAGGGGGTTTCCGCACAGGGGTCCTCCAGGTTCCTCGCGTACGCCCCATACAAGCCCTCTGTCGACACCCTTGGCAAGAAGGTGCCGAGAATCCGTGCATCAAAGGTCTCATGTTTACTTTGTGTCGACACTTGGCTATGACTGTCGGCAGGCTCCGAACCCCCACGCAGGGAGGCTCCTGTGCTTCAGGACACGCCAGAACACCCGCTCAGTGCCCGTTCCGGGCGGCTCGCAGGCAAGGTCGCCGTCATCGGCGGCGCCGGAAGTGTCGGCCCAGGCTGGGGCAACGGCCGTGCCGCCGCCGTGCTCTTCGCCCGCGAGGGCGCCACCGTCCTGCTGACCGACCGGGACAAGGACGCGCTGGAGGTGACCGCGGACCAGGTCCGCGCCGAGGGCGGCAGGGTCCGCACCGACCTCCTGGACGTCACCGAACCCGACGCCGTCCAGGCCTACTTCGCCGAGACGGCCGCCCGGGCCGGCCGCATCGACATCCTCGTCAACAACGTGGGCGGCTCCCGGCCGGGCGGAGTCGCCGAGCTGAGCCCCGCCGACTGGGAGAGCCAGCTGCGGACCAACCTCACCAGTGCCTTCCTCGCCTGCAAGCACGTCATCCCGGTCATGCGGCGGGGCGGGGGAGGGACGATCGTCAACACCGCCTCCTGCTCGGGGCTGCGCTGGACCGGGGCCGCGCAGGTCGGGTACGCGGCGGCCAAGGCGGCGGTGATCCAGCTGTCCCGGGTGACGGCCGTCCAGTACGCGCCGGACGGCATCCGCGTCAACACCGTCGTCCCGGGCCAGCTGCACACCCCGATGGTGGAGGCCCGGCTGGCCGGGCAGCGCGCGGGCGGGGACGTGGCGAAGCTGCTCGCCCAGCGCCGGGCCCGGATCCCGCTCGGCTTCATGGGGGACGGGCGGGACACGGCGTACGCGGCGCTGTTCCTGGCCTCGGACGAGGCGCGGTTCGTCACCGGAACCGAGATCGTCGTCGACGGCGGAATGACGGCGCGCTGTGACTGAACCCGCCGCTGCCGCCCCCTCCCGGGTGCCCTCGCCGGGCTGCCCGCCCCCGCATCCGGCGCCCCGAGTACCCAAGCTTCGCCTGCCACCGGGAAGTTGCGACGCCCACTGCCATGTCTTCGGGCCCGCCGACGTCTTCCCGTACGCACCGGAGCGCACCTTCACCCCGCCGGACGCGCCCAAGGAACAACTCCGGTCCCTCCACGCCCACCTGGGGCTGAGCCGGGCGGTGGTCGTGCAGTCGTCCTGCCACGGTCACGACCACCGGGTGCTGCTCGACGCCCTCGCGGCCGGGGAGGGGCGGGTCCGGGGCGTGGCCCTGATCGGCGAGGGAACCAGCCGGGCCGAGGCCGAGGAACTGCACCGGGCGGGCGTACGGGCCTTCCGGCTCAACTTCCTGCCCCATCTGCGGAGCCGGCCCACCGGCGCGGAGATCGAGGCCGTGCTGGAACGCGTGGACGGCCTCGGCTGGGCCGCCCAGCTCCATGTGCGGGGCGAGGACCTGCCGGGCCTCACGGACCTCGTACGCGCCCTGCCCGGCCGGGTGGTGATCGACCACATGGGCCGGGTCGACCTCGCGGCGGGCCGGAACGGTCCGGCGGTGCGAAGCCTGCGCGGGCTGCTCGACACGGGGGAGGTGTGGGTCAAGGTCAGCGGGGTCGACCGCGTCTCCGTCCAGGGGCCGCCGTACACCGACGCCGTCGAACTCGCCGCCGAGCTGGTGGCGTACGCCCCCGAGCGGGTCGTGTGGGGCACCGACTACCCCCACGTCAACATCACGGGCGCGCCCCCGGACGACGGCCTCCTGGTCGACCTCCTCGAAACCATCGCCCCCGACCCCGCCCACCTGCAACGACTCCTGGTGGACAACCCGTCCGAACTCTTCGACTTCGAGCCGACAACGCGCCCCACAGGGGCGCGGGGCGGTGCCTGATGTGCGGCTGCCGCCGCGTGGGCGCGATCAACCACAACGGCGCCGCACCCAACCGACAACCCGTCTTTTCGGCCTCCCCAGCAAAGCGCCTAGTGTCGCCAGAGATGCCAGATATTCCGACTGCAGATGTCTTGAAGGCAGAAAGTGTCGACAGTATGGTCCCGGATGAAACGCGTGAGGAGACGGCCATGCACCAGCTGCCCCAGGGCACCCTCATCCGGCGCGGCGACGCGGCCTACGAACGGGCCCGTCTCGACGCCGTCTGGAACGACCGCAAACCCGACCGCCACCCCGACGTCATCGTGCTGGCCGAGACCGAGCGGGACGTCGTCGCGGCCGTCCGGCTGGCCCGTGCCGAGGGCCGCCCCATCGGCATCCGCTCCGGCGGCCACAGCTGGGTCGGCAACGGCGTCCGCGACGGCGGGATGCTGCTCGACCTCTCGCGCCTGACGGAGGTGACCGTCGACCCGGCCACCCGCACGGCGACCGCGCAGCCGGCGGCCACCGGTCCCGCCCTGCTCGAAGCCGCCGCCCCGCACGGCCTGTTCTTCCCCACGGGCCACGCCCCGACCGTCGGCCTCGGCGGCTTCCTGCTCGGCGGCGGCTACGGCTGGGACTCCCGCCACCTCGGCCCGGCCTGCCTGGGCATCCGGGCCGTGGACGTCGTCCTCGCCGACGGCACCCTGGTGCACGCCACCGACGCGAATCACCCCGCCCTGCTGTGGGCGGCGCGCGGCAGCGGCCCCGGCTTCTTCGGCGTCGTCACCCGCTTCCACCTCGACCTGCACCCGGCCCCGAAGCGGCTGCTGCGCACCCTGCACAGCTACCCCCTCCGCCTCCGCGACGAGGTGCTGGCCTGGGCGTACGACATGCTCGAACTGCTCCCGAAGGAGGTGGAGTTCTCGGCCAAGGTCGGCTTCGTGGAGGGCCTCGACCGGCACACCGTGTCGGTCACCGCGACCGCCTTCGCCCAGGACGACGACTCCGACCCGCTCGCGCTGCTGGAGACCGCGCCCTTCCGGGCCGAAGCGCTGCGCGCGGTCGTGAGCGCCGGGACGAGCATGGCCGAGCTGTACGGGCACGCCGACCGGATGACCCCGGCCGGGATGCGCTGGGCCCTCGACGGGATCTGGACCGACGAGCCGGTCGACAAGGTCCTGGACGCGGCCCGACCGCTGTTCGACTCGATCCCGGACACCACCAGCCACGTCCTGTGGATGCTGTGGGGCGGCTTCCCGGAGCGCCCCGACGCCTGCTGGTCCAGCCAGGCCAAGCTCTACCTCTCGCCCAACGCGGGCTGGACGGACCCCGCCGAGGACCTCCGCCACGAGCGCTGGGCGCACGGTGAACTCGCCGCGCTCCAGCACCTGTCGAAGGGGCTGCAGTTCTCCGACAACAACGTCGCGGACCGCTTCGACCACGGGCTGAGCCCCGCCCACGCGGCCCGCCTGGAGGAGATCCGCGCCGTGTACGACCCCGACGGCCTGTTCCGCACCTACATGACCCCCGCCGAGTCGACCACCGCCTACGCCGCCGCGGGCCCCGCGCGGACGCATTGACCTTCATCCCAAGGAGAGCCGTTCCATGCACACTTCGAGAATCCCGCGGCGCCGTGCCCTCGTCCTGCTCACCGCCCTGGCCGCCACCGCGTCCCTGACGGCCACCGCCTGCGGCGGCGACTCGGCGGCCGGCACGCAGACCGCCGACGGCAAGGCGAAGATCACCGTGCTGCGCTCCAACGGCGCCATCTTCGAGCCGCTCTACATAGCCGAGCAGCAGGGCTACTTCAAGGACGCGGGCCTGGACGTCACCATCAAGGCCGGCGCCCAGGACACCTCGCAGAACGCGCCCTCCGTCCTCAACGGCGAGGCCCAGTTCGCGATGACGGACAGCTCCGGCTTCCTCAAGGGCGTGGCCTCGGGCATGGGGATCCGGATCGTCACCGGCCTCCAGTCCGCGACGACGAAGACCGACCCCACCGACGGACTGCTGGTGAAGAAGGACAGCGGGATCACGTCCTTCAAGGACCTGGAGGGCAGGACCGTCGGCCTCTCCGCGCTCGGCGGCACCCTCCAGTTCATCTGCGAGTACCTGACCCAGCAGGCCGGCGGCGACCCCTCGAAGATCAAGTTCGTCGCCCTGCCGACGACGTCGCTCACGGATGCCGCCAAGTCCGGGAAGACGGACGCGGTGTACTCCTTCGGTCCGTTCTACTTCGCCGGCAAGGACAGCGGACTGCGCACCATCGGCAGCGGCATGAACGACCTGCCCGGCATGGTCCAGGGCCTGCTCTTCGCCAGCCAGAAGTACCTGTCGGCCAACGGCGACACCGCCAAGAAGTTCATCGACGCCGTCGCCAAGGCCATCACCTACGCCGATGCGCACCCCGACGCCGTGAAGGCGATCGACAAGAAGTACACGCAGGTCGACGCCAGTTTCATCGACGCGCACGACACCAACTACTACGACAAGAACCTGAACAGGACGATGATGCGCACGGTGATCACGAAGATGCACGAGTTCGGACTGCTCGACAACGAGCCCAAGGACGACGACGTGTACTGGGACCAGGCCCCCGTGGTGACCTCGTGAAGGACCTCGTGAAGGTCCGCGTCCTCCAACTCGGCGCGCTGCTCGGCGTGCTGGCGCTGTGGGCGCTCGTCGCGGCGGTGGGCGCGGTGAGCGCGACGGCGTTGCCGGGACCCGCCGCGGTCGCCGGTGCCCTCGGCGACCTGCTGGGCAGCGGCACCTACTGGCAGGCCGTCGGCGACACCCTGGACGGTGCGGTCCTGGGCCTCGCGGCGGCCGTCGCCGTCGGCATCCCGGTCGGCCTGGTCACCGGGGTGTACGCGGCGGCCGAGGAGTCCTCCCGGCTGCTGGTGGAGATCCTGCGCTCCTTCCCGGTCATCGCCCTGCTCCCGGTGTTCCTGCTGGTCCTCGGCTCGACCCCGGGCATGAAGGCCACAGTCGTCTTCATCGCCTGCGTCTTCCCGATCCTGCTCCAGTCCCAGTACGGAGCCCGCAGCGTGACCCCGTCCGTCCACGAGACCGTACGGAGCTACCGCATCCCGCGCCTGCTGCGCTTCCGCCGGGTGATCCTGCCCGGCGCCGTGCCCTCCGTGATGACCGGACTGCGGCTCGCCGCCACCACCTCCGTGCTGGTCGCCATCGGCGTGGAGGTGCTCACCACCCTCCCCGGCATCGGCCACATGATCATGGAGTCGCAGCAGGCCGGCGCCTCGGACCGGGCCTACGCCTACATCCTCACGGCCGGCGCGATCGGCTACTCGATCACCCTGCTCGCCCAGTACGCCGAGCGCCGGCTGCTGCGCTGGCGGCCCCCGGTCCGGGCGGGGGAGGCGGCATGACCGGTCGCGTCCTCCGCCAACTCTGGCTGCCCGCCCTGGTGTTCGTGATCCTGCTGCTCTCGACCGCGGGCAGCACCAGCTTCTACTTCCCGCCCCTGACCACGGTCCTGCACACCCTGTGGGACCAGCTCGCGGGCGGCGGCCTCCTCGACGACCTCTGGTTCAGCCTCCGCAACATCGTCCTCGGCCTGGCCCTCGCCACCGTCGTGGGCGTCGCGGCGGGCCTGGTGATCGGCGAGGTCCGCACCCTGCGCCTGGCGCTCGGACCCCTCCTCGACTTCGCCCGGGCCACCCCGACCGTCGGCTTCGTGCCGGTCATCATCCTCACCCTGGGCATCGGCTCGGGCCCCAAGATCTTCCTGATCTTCCTCGGCTCGCTCTGGCCGATCCTGCTCAACACCATCGCCGGAGTGGGCCAGATCAACCCCGCCGTGCACGAGACCGCACGCGGCTACCGCGTCCCCTGGCACCTCCAGCTCCGCCGGGTGGTCCTGCCGGGCGCCCTGCCGCAGATCTTCGCCGGCATCCGGGTCGCCCTGTCCATCGCCGTCGTCCTCATGGTCGTCAGCGAGATCTACGGCTCGCCGATCGGCCTCGGCAACTTCATCCTGCAGAGCGGATCCAGCTTCCACGTCGCCGAGACCTGGGCCGGCACCCTCCTCATCGGCGTCCTCGGCTACGGACTGAGCGTGCTGCTCCTGCTCTGCGAGCACGCCCTGCTGGGCTGGTACCACCAGCGGGCGCCCCGGGCGCGCCGTCCCCGGCCCGCCGTGACCGCCGCGTCCCCTGAGCCCGCCGACAAGAACAGCAACGGAGTGGTCGTATGACCCGCGGATCCGCCCTCCACGTCGAGGACCTCTGCATGACCTTCGGCCGGGGCGGCCCGCAGGAGCACCGGGTGCTCGCCGGGCTGAGCCTGCGGGTGGACCCGGGGGAGTCCGTGTGCGTCGTCGGCCCCTCCGGCGCCGGCAAGACCACCCTGCTGCGCTGCCTGGCCGGACTCACCCCGCCCACCTCGGGCACCGTTCGCTACGGCGACCAGCGCCTGACCGGGCCGCACGCCGACATCGCCGTGGTCTCCCAGGACTACCGCGGCTCCCTGCTGCCCTGGATGCGGGTGTGGGACAACGTGGCCTTCCCGCTCCAGGGGCGGGGCGTGAAGAAGGCCCCGCGCAAGGCGACGGCCCTGGAGTGCCTGGACGCCGTCGGCCTCGCGGACGTCGGCGACAAGTACCCCTGGCAGCTCTCCGGCGGCATGCAGCAGCGCGTCGCCATCGCACGCGGCCTCGCCTACGACGCGCCCGTACTGCTCATGGACGAGCCGTTCGGCTCGGTCGACGCCCAGTCCCGCTTCGACCTGGAGGACCTCACCCTCCAGCTGCGCCGCCGCCTCGGCATCACCGTCGTCGTGGTCACCCACGACATCGACGAGTCCGTCTACCTCGGCGACCGCGTCATCGTGCTCGGCGGCCGCCCCACGGCCGTACTCGACACCCTGACCGTCCCGTTCGGCGCCGACCGCGACCAGCTCACCACCCGGGCCGACCCGCGCTTCGCGGAACTGCGCACCAGGGTGCTGGCCCGGATCCGCGGCGAGCGCCTGGACCAGGACGCCGAGCCGGCCCACAACTGACCCACCGCACAAAGGAGCAGGGGGCGCGTGCGCCACGGCGCCACGCGTGACTCACCCCTGCCCGCACCTCCGCACCCCCCACACGTCGCGGTACCCCCTGCCCGAAAACACCGGAGAACAAAGGAGTTCACAGTGCTGTCCACGAACAAGAGTGACAACGAGCAGACTTCGTCCGTCACCGACCTGCTCGACCGGCCCGTCGCCAACCGGGCCCGCCCCCGCGCCCTGATCGTCGCGGTGGCCGCCGCCTTCGCCCCCACCCTGCTCGCCCCCGCCACCGCACAAGCCGCCAGTGCCAAGAAGCCCAAGAAGGCCAAGGCGAGCACGATCACCGTCGGCTCCGACGAGACCCTCACCCTCACCGAGACCACCACCGCGACCGAGCTGGTGATCGAGGAGGGCGGTGTCATCACCGTCGACGACGGCTACAGCCTCACCCTCACCGTCAACGGCGTGGAGACCGGCAGCGAACTCGCCGCGCTCACCGACGGATACGGCGGCGTCGCCACCGCCATCGCGGCCGGCACCTACACCGGCACCATCGTCCTGAACGTCGCCGAGGCCACCGACGTCGCCTACTCCACCCTCACCTTCCCCTTCCGCCAGGCCATCTACGTCGACGCCGACGGCGTGGACGAGGACAAGTCCGTCCCCTCCGGTGTCCTCGACGGCACCGTCACCGACTCCGAGGCCTCGGACATCACCCTGCTCTCCAACGGCGAGGCCTTCAACGGCGTCTACGTCGCCGGCGGCAGCTACACCCTCACCGACCCGACCATCGCCTTCGACGGCAACGGCCGCTGCGACTTCGTCGGTTACGGCGCCGCCGTGGTCGGCACCGGCTCGGGCACCACCCTTGTCCTCGACGGCGCGAACATCAGCAACGTGGGCGTGGTCCGTACGGCCGTCATCGCCGATGCCACCGCCAATGTGATCGTCAAGAACTCCACCATCACGTGCGCCGACGGCGTCGTCCCCGCCCAGTACCCGGCCTCGGGCACCGGCGACACCAAGTACATGATCACCGTGCCGTGGATGCTGGGCATCTCCGGCAACGTGCGCGCCACCAACCTGCTGGGCGCGAGCACCAAGGCGACGTACATCAACTCCTCGATCTCCTCAGAGAAGTGGGGCGCCCTCTCGGTCGACGGCGGCAGCTACTGCACCCTCACCGCCATCAACAGCACCATCGCCAACACCGGCGGCCAGGGCTACGGCAGCTACGCCATCGGCAACGTCACCGAGCACTTCCTCGGCTGCACCTTCGACGTCGGCGACTACGCCCTCATCCACTGGGGCGCCTCGGCGCACTACGGCGACAGCACCAAGGACGCCGTCTCGGACCTCAACGACTCCCTCTCCCTCGGCCTCACCTCGGCCGAACTGGACGACCTCCCGGTGCAGTCGACGACCATCGACGCGGGCCGCTTCATGGTCATGTGGTACGCGGCCGGGTCGGTCGCCATCGACGGCGGTACCCAAATCACCACCGGCGAGACCGCCTTCATGTGCAAGGCGGTCGCGGGCACCGTCACCGTGGACGGCTCCGACGGCGCCACGATCACCACCGGCAACGGCGTCCTCTTCCAGCTGATGGACACCGACCGCCCGAGCAGCGTCACGGTCTCCGGCAAGCCCTGGTCCAGCGAGACGACCGGCACCTACACCGAGCCGACCGGTTCCCCGACCAAGTCGTCGAGCTGGTCCCCGACCACCTCCCAGTCCACCGACGCGAAGGGCACCTTCACCGACATCGCCCTGACCGGCGACTTCTACAACTCGGTCTGGGGCGGCGGCAACGCGAGCCTCCAGGGCCAGAACCTCACCCTCTCCTTCACCCGCACCACGGTCGAGGGCGTGATCTCGGCGAGCACGGCCAAGCACAGCGTCTCCACCATCACCAAGACGGAGTACCGCGAGATCAGCGAGGTCACCAACACCCCGAGCGCGGTGGTCAACAACGGCGTCCTGGTGACCCTGGGCGAGTCGTCGACCTGGACGGTGACGGGCACGTCGTACCTCAGCGCCCTCACCCTGGCCTCGACCGCGTCGATAACGGCCCCGAGCGACAAGACGGTGACCCTGACGGTCGACGGCACGGCAACCGACATCGAGCCGGGCAGCACCTACACCGGCGCCCTGACCCTGACGGTGTCGTAAGACCAACAGAAGAAACCCGGCCCCCGGGGGGATGCGAACCGAATCCCGGGGGCCGGAGCTTTCGAACGAGGGGCTGGGCAACGTCTTTGGAGCGCGGGACTCATCGATGTGCGACCAGGTGACCTACCTGTTTGGGGGCGCGGGGCTGTGTCAATGTGCGGCTCCGCCGCGTGGGCGCGACAAGCCCCCACGCACCCGCACCCAAAGCACAACCTGCTACGCCCCAATCATGTTGTATCCCCCATCAGCCACCAAGAAGCCCCCGGTGATGTGCCCGGCATCCTCGGTCGCCAAGAACAACGCCGCCCCCGCCAACTCCTCCGGCCCCGGAATCCGCCCCATGGGCGTGTTCGCCCGCAACACATCCCCCCGCCCGCTCTTCCAGTCCTCCCGCCCCAGCGTCGCCGCCGTCTCGATGAACCCCGGCGCGAAGACGTTCACCCGCACCCGCGGCGCGAACGCGTGCGCATAGGACTTGGTCAGGCCGATGATCCCGTACTTCGCAGCCGCGTACTGCGGCGCCCTGGCACTGCCCCGCACCACCACCGTCGACCCGATGTTCACGACCGCCCCGCCCCCCTCCTGCTCCAGCATCCGCCCCCCGAACTCGTGCGTGCACAGCAGCGTGCCCTTGATGTCCACGGCGAGCACATGGTCGATCGACTCCTCCGTGATGTCCCGCCAGGACATCTGCTCACGCGCGACGTCCCCCACGTTGTTGACCGCCACGTCCAGCCGCCCGAAGTGCGCCCACACCTCCTCCGCGAGCCGGGTGATCTGGGCGTGCTCGGAGATGTCGGCCTGGACGACGAGCGCCTTGCGGCCGAGCGCGGTCACGCGCTCGGCCGTGGCCTCGGCCCCCGCGCGGGAACCGCGGTAGTGGACGGCGACATCGGCCCCCTCCCGCGCCGCCCGTACGGCGATCTCCGCACCGAACCCGGTGCCGGCACCGGTGACGAGCACGGTCTTCCCGGCGAAACGTTCGAACACGGCGGTCATAAGGCCTCCAAAGCGATCGTTGAGGGGAGTTCAGACGAGCGTCCGCCCGCCGTCGACGTACAGCACCTGTCCGGTGACGAACGCCGCGGCGTCGGACGCGAGGAAGAGGACCGGCCCGGTCAGGTCCGCGGGCCGGCCGAGTCGGCCCGCGGGGACGAGGGACTCCAGGGACGCCCGGACCCCCGGCCCGGCGAGGTACTCGCGCGTGAGGTCGGTCTCGGTGTAGCCGGGGGCGACCGCGTTGACGGTGACCCCGCACGCCGCCCACTCCCGGGCCATGACCCGCATCAACTGGTCGACGCCGCCCTTGGTCGCGGCGTACGGCGCGTGGTTCGCGTGGGCGAGCAGCCCGGACACCGACGACAGGAACACGATCCTTCCGTGCCCGGCGTGCACCATCACCGCGCCCACGGCCCGCCCCAGCCAGAACGCGCTGTCGAGGTTGACCGCGGTGATCCGCTCCCACACCTCGTCCGGGGTGTCGAGCACCGGCCGCCGGTCGTTGACCCCCACCGCGTGCACGAACACGTCGACGCCGCCGAGCAGTTGCACCGCACTGTCGACAGCGGCCCGGCAGGCGTCCGCCGACGTCAGGTCGGCGGACAGCCCCTTGACGGGGCCGGGCCCCGCCAGCTGGTCCAGCCTGCCCTCGTCCACGTCCAGGACGACCACCGCCGCTCCCGCCCGCGCGAGTTCCCCCGCGACCACCGCACCGATCCCGCCGGCCCCGGCGACCAGCGCCCGGGTCCCCGTGAAGTCCCACGTCGTCCGCATGGTTCGGACGGTAGGTCACCGCACCGATTGGTGTCCACACTTTGCGCACCTATTGACGTCCGGACGGGCTCAGGACAGGCTGTCTGTCGACAGTTGAAGGAGGTCTGATGAAGCTGGTGACGTTCTGCGACGGGCCGGACGACGGACTGGTGGGCCGACTCGACGGAGACACCGTCGTGGAACTGGAGGTGCCCTCCACCCGCGCCTGGTTCGAGCGCGAGGGCCAAGTCGGCGAGACGGGACGGACGTTCGCGCTCGCCGACGTCCGACTGCGCGCGCCGATCGTGCCGAAGAAGTTCTTCCACACCGCCGGCAACTTCCGGGAGCATCACGAGGACCTGGCCCGCGTGGACTGGTCCCACCCGGTCAACAAGGGGATCGTCTTCTTCCAGAACGTCGACGCGATCATCGGCCCGGACGAGCCGATCGTGTACCCGGCGAACCTCACCCGGGAACTCGACTACGAACTCGAACTCGCCGTCGTCATCGGCAAGCCGGGCCGCTTCTTCTCCGCGGAACAGGCCGTCGAGCACATCGCGGGCTACGTGGTCTTCAACGACATCACCGCGCGGGACATCCAGCGCCGGGAGATGGAGTCGGGGGTCTTCTCCTTCTCCAAGGCGATCGAGACCTTCTGCCCGGTCGGGCCGTACATCGTCACCGCCGACGAGATCGCCGACCCGCACGCCCTGGACATGGAACTCAGGGTCAACGGCGACGTGCGCCAGAAGTCCAACACCGGCCGGATGTCGGTCTCCCTCCCGCAGCTGGTCGCCTACCACTCCCCGCAGACCTACAGCGCCGGCGACCTCGTCACCACCGGCACCGTCGCGGGCGTGGCCGCGAGCACCGAGGACCCGTTCGCCAACTACCTCAAGCCGGGGGACGTCGTCGAGGCGGAGATCGAGGGCCTGGGCGTGCTGCGCAACCCGGTGGTCTCCTGGAGAGAGGCCTACGGCGAGGACGAGCCCCCCGCCGGGCACTGGGTGTGATCGCCGGATGCGCCTCGCACGCCTCGCCGGCCGTACCGTCCTGCTGACCCCGGACGGCGCCGTCGACGTACCGGCCGCCCTCGCCGCCGACCCCTTCGCCCGCTGGGACGACCTGCGCCTGTGGTCCACGGCCGCGACCGGCGCCCGCCCCTACGACGAGGCCGACCTGGAGCCCCCGGTACCGGCTCCCCGCCAGATCTTCGCCGTCGCCCTCAACTACCGCCCGCACACCGCCGAGGCGGGCTACGAGGAGCCCGAAGTCCCTCTTGTCTTCACCAAGTTCGCCACCTGCCTCACCGGCCCGCACACCACGGTCACCCTCCCGCCCGGCCATGTCGACTGGGAGCTGGAACTGGTCGCCGTCATCGGCCGCGAGGCCCACCAGGTGCCGGAGGAGAAGGGCTGGGACCCGGTCGTCGCGCTCACCGTCGGCCAGGACCTCTCCGAGCGGATCAGCCAACTCGCGGGGCGTCCCGCCCAGTTCTCGCTCGGCAAGTCCTATCCGGGCTTCGGTCCGATCGGTCCCGCGCTCGTCAGCCTGGACGAGATCGACGACCCGGACGACCTGGAACTGACCTGCGAACTCAACGGCGAGACCGTCCAGCACGACCGCACCGCCAACATGATCTTCCCGATCCCCCGGCTGATCGCCCACCTCAGCCGGTTCTGCACCCTCCTCCCCGGCGACCTGATCTTCACCGGCACCCCGGCGGGCGTCGGCAACCGCCGCACCCCGCAGCGCTTCCTGACCTCCGAGGACGAACTGGTCAGCAGGATCGGGGGAGTCGGCGAGATGCGCCACCGCTTCTGGAGGCCGAGGACCCCATGACCAGCACGCTCTTCACCGACGTCCACGTCTTCGACGGCACGGGCCGCGACCCGTTCCCCGCGCAGGTCCTGGTCGAGGGCGACCGCGTCACCGCGGTCGCCGAGCGCGTCCCGCGCGACCTGACCGCCGAGGCCCGGGTGATCGACGGAGGCGGCGGCACCCTGCTCCCCGGACTCGTCGACGCCCACACCCACCTCGGCTTCGGCTCCACCGTCGAGCACCTCTCCCGGCGCCGCGACGAACCCGACGCGGAGAAGGCCCTGCTCGTCGCGCACGCCGGCCGGGTCCTCCTCGACCACGGCATCACCAGCGCCTACTCCGGCGGCAACCGGCTGCCCGGCACGGAGGTCGCCGCCCGCAAGGCCTTCGCCGAGGGCTGGATGCCCGGACCGCGCCTCAAGGCCGCGTCCTGGGAGGGCAGCGCGGGCATGGTCGAGCCGGGCGTCTACGACTTCCCCGGCGTCGACGGCCGCGCCTCCGACCCCGGCTCGGTCGCCCGGTTCGTCGCCGACATGGCCGAACTCGGCGTCGACATCGTCAAGTTGTCCCTCTCCGGCGAGAGCGCCGTCGTACAGGGCACCTCCCGGATCGTGCAGTTCACCGACGAGGAGGTGGCCGCCGCAGCGCACACCGCCGAGAAGCACGGCGTCTGGCTCACCGCACACGCCCACGCCGCCGAGTCGGTCAAGATGGCGGTACGGCACGGCATCCGCGCCGTCTACCACTGCACCTTCGCCGACGAGGAGGCCCTCGACCTCCTCCGGGCCGCCCGCGACCGGATCTTCGTCGCGCCGACCCCGGGCATCATCCACGCCAACCTCCACGAGGCCGGCAGCGAACCCGAGCCCGGAATGGAGGTCGAGGCCACCCGGGACGCCGTGTGCGCGGTCGTCCCCGAACTCGTGGCGCGCGGCGTCCGGGTCGTCCCCGGCGGCGACTACGGCTTCGCCTGGAACCCGGTCGGCCGCAACCTGCGGGACCTGGAGCTGTTCGTGGACTGGTTCGGCTTCACCCCGGCCGAGGCGCTGCGCGCGGCGACCGGGTACGGCGGCCAGGTGATGGGGATGGGGGAGGAGCTGGGCCTCGTGCGGGAGGGGTACCTCGCCGACCTGGTGCTCGTCGACGGCGATCCGCTGGCCGACATCCGGATCCTCCAGGACCGCGACCGGCTGCGGGTGATCATGAAGGACGGCGTGCTGCACAAGGCGACCGGGTGATCAGGACCGTCGGGACCGTCAGGGCCACGGTCGGCGCCGGGCGGCTGGCAGCGCAGTACGACGGCGGGATCGGCGTCTTCCGGGGCGTCCCGTTCGCCGAACCACCGGTCGGAGAACTCCGCTGGCGGCCCCCGCGCCCGCCCGCGCCCTGGGACGGCGAACGCCGGGCCGACGCCTTCGGCCCGGCACCGCTGCAGCCCCAGTCGCCCCGCGACTCGATCATGTACCACACCAACTTCGCCGACCGACGAGCCCTGGTGATGAGCGAGGACTGTCTCTATCTGAACGTGTGGACCCCGGACCCGGCACCGGGCGCCCGGCTGCCCGTGCTGGTCTGGATCCACGGCGGCGGCAACCGGTACGGCCACGGCGGCCAGGAGATCCACCACGGCCGTGCGCTGGCCCGGCGCGGTCTGGTCGTCGTCACCCTCAACCACCGGCTCGGCGCCCTCGGCTTCCTCGCCCACCCCGAACTCGCCGCCGAGGACGACCTGGGCGCCTCCGGCAACTACGGGCTGCTCGACATCGTCGCCGCCCTGACCTGGGTGGGCGAGAACATCACGGCATTCGGCGGCGACCCCGGCCGGGTCACCCTCGCCGGCAACTCCGCAGGCGCCGCCCACGTCTGCCACCTCATGGCCTCCCCGGCCGCCCGGCACCTCTTCCACGCGGCCGTCGGCCAGAGCGCCTCGGGCATCGGCCGCGCGGAGGGCCCGCTGCCGGACCGGACCACCGCGCAGCAGCAGGGGCTGCGCTGGGCGGCGGACCGCGGCCTCGATGTGCTGCGCCGCCAGGACGGCGTCGAACTCGTCCTCAAGGGCCACTTCGGGCCGGTCGTCGACGGCCGGGTCCTCACCGAACCGAGCGACGACGTCTTCGGCACCGCCCGCCAGCACGCCGTACCCCTCCTCGTCGGGACCAACGACGACGAGGGCTCGGTGTACGCCTCGCTGGACATCCTGCGCCGGCTGCCCGTCGAGCCCGGCACGGACGCCGTGTACCCGCTGCGGAACGGCGACGAGGCCCGCCGTACGGCACGGCGGTTCACGGGGGAGAGCCGGTTCGCCTACCCGGTGTGGCACTGGGCCCGGACCCACGCGGCCGTCGCACCCACCTGGATGTACCGCTTCACCCGGACCCCGCCCCTGCCGGACGGCCTTCCGCTCGCCCCGCCCCGCGACGGGCTGCCCGGCTACGGCGTCCACCACACCGCCGAACTGCCCTACACCCTGGACACGTTGACGGCCCGCGCCTGGCCCTGGACCGACGCCGACCGGGAGCTGGCCCGCACCATGGCCGACACCTGGGCCCGCTTCGTCACCGACCACGACCCGGGCGGCGGGCCGCTGCCCGCCTGGCCGGAGTTCACGGGGGAGGAGGCGATGGTGTTCGGCGGCGCCACCGTCGAGGTCGGTCCGGTCCAACGGCTCGACGCCCTCAGGCTGTTGGACCGCGCGCCCCGCCCCCTGCTCGACTGACGAGCCCCGCCCCCTGCCCGGCTGAACGGAAGGACCCGCATCCCATGGCACGACTCCCCGGCACCGAAGGCGGCGGCGAGATCGCCGACCGGGTCCGCGCCCGGCGCGGCGGCGGCCTGCATCCGCTCGACCGGATGCTGCTGCACAGCCCGCCGGTGGCCGACGGCTGGAACAGCCTGCTCGGCGCCGTACGGGAGCGGATGTCGCTCCCCGCCGACCTCCGCGAACTGGTCATCCTGCGGATCGCGGTCCTCAACCGGGCGCCGTACGAGTGGGCGGCGCACGAGCCGGAGGCGCGGCGGGCCGGGGTGGACGACGGGCAGCTGGCCGAACTGCGCAAGGAGAAACCGGAGTTCGAGGGGCGCATCGCACGGGTCGTCGCCTACACCGACGCGATGACCCGGGACGTCCGGGTCCCGGACCCGGTGTTCGACGCCCTGCGCGCCGACTTCGGCGAGACCGGACTCGTCGAACTGACGGCGACCGTGGCGGTGTACAACATGGTGTCCCGGTTCCTGGTCGCGCTGGATGTCCAGCCCTAGGTGACTGTCGACAGACAGCTGGTGACCGGTGTTCTGGGCTGCTCCGGAGTGCGATAGTGTCGACACCGATGGGTCCGCTGTGAACCCGGCACCGGGCCGGGCGCGGACCGGGAGGCCGCCGGATGACCGATCAGGACACGCATGTCGTGCTCGCCCGCCTGCTGCGGCTGCGGGACCGGCGGGAGCCGTTGGTCGCGCAGATCGCCGAGTGGGTGGGCGCCGGGATCATCGAGGGTCGGCTGGCCGCGGGCCAGGACCTCAACAGCGTCGACCTGTCACGGCGGTTCGACACCAGCCGGACCCCCGTGCGCGAGGCCCTGATGGTGCTCGAGCAGGAGGGCCTGGTCGAGATGAAGGCGCGCCGCCGGCCCCGGGTCGCCGCGCCCTCCCTCCAGGACATCCGGGACATCTACCAGGTCCGGCGCCAGCTCCTGTCGATGCTCGCCGCCCTGCTGGTGGAGCGGGCCACCGACGAGGAGATCGGCGAGCTGCGCGGCCGGGTCGAGAAGATGCGCGGACTGGCCGACGAGGGCGACGTGGACGCGTACTTCTGGAGCCATGTGCAGCTCCAGGAGCGGATGACCGAGATCGTCGGCAACGCCACCCTGAAGCAGATCCTCGACTCCCTGGCGCTGCGCACCCTCATGCTCCGCCACCTCAGCCTGACCCGCCCCGGCCGCCTCGCCTACAGCGTCGACGACCAGGAACGGCTGATGCAGGCCTGTGAGGAGCGCGACGGCGAGCTGGCCTCCGCGCTGATCGCGGGGGCGACGGTCCGGGCGCTGCGGTCGGTCGAGGAGCAGATCCAGGAGCAGGAGACCGGCCGCAAGCCGTCACGCCGGCGGCGCACCCCGCCGACGTGACGGCCGGGGGATCCCGGAGGCGGCCCGGGGCCCCTCACTTGGCCAGCACGCCGCCGTCCACCGGGAAGTTCCCGCCGGTGACCCACGCGGACTCGTCGGACGCCAGATAGACCGCGCACCAGGCGATGTCCTCGGGCGTGCCGACCCGGCCCAGCGGGATACGGGCCAGGAGCGCTGCCCGGGCGGCTCCCTCGTGCGCGCCGGCCGACTCGGTGGCCGGCGTGCGCACCATGCCGGGCGAGATGGTGTTGGCCCGGATCCCGCACGGTCCGCCCTCCACGGCCAGCTGGCGGGTCAGGCCGAGCACCGCCGACTTGCCCGCGCAGTGCGCGACCATGCCGAAGGTGCCGCTGCCCCGGAAGGCGTTCACCGAGGCGAAGTTGACGATCGAGCCGCCACCGGAGGCCACCAGGTGCGGCCAGGCCGCCCGCACCGGCAGGAACACCACGTCGACCTCGCCGCGCAGGGTCGGCGTCCACTGCGCCTCGAAGTCCATCTCCGCCGCGCTCGCCATGTGCGGGGCGATCGCGCCCGCCGTCACCAGGACGTCGATCCGGCCGTACCGCTCGAACGCGGTGTCCGCACAGCGCTCCGCGTCCGCGGCCACCGTCATGTCCAGCGGGGCCATGACCTCGACCTTCACCCCGCGTTCGGCGGCCAGTTTCCGGGTGCGTCCGGCCGCGTCCGCGTCGATGTCGCAGCCGACCACGGTCGCGCCCTGCTCGGCGAAGAGCAGGGCGCAGCCCTGGCCGATCCCCGCGCCCGCGCCGGTCACGAGGGCGACCTTGCCCGAGAGGCGTCGTCCGGGCCGGGGATCGGTCATGGCGTTCTCCTCATGGCGTGGGAAGGTTCCTCCCTCACCTGTCTAGTGTCGACAGTAAGGCTCGGTCAAGAGGTCATTTCGCATTCACAGCCCAAGGTGTCGACACTGTGCCTCTCTTCGGGCAGACTGCGGGCTCGACGGTACGGACCGCGCAGCCGGCGCGGAACCTGTGTGCACGCGTCCAGAGAAGTCACAGGCCGACATTGGCCGGAGCAAAGGCGCGCACCTTACGTTCCGTCGAAGGGCCGGTCACGCGGCGCGCTGTCCCCCTGAAACGCCGCGTGGTCGGCCGCCCCAGCCATCGAGTCGACGGAGGGCCGCCCCATGACCGTCGTACCACCGCACCAACTGCCGTTCGGCAGAAGAAAGCTGCTGCGTGCCGTCGGCGTCTCGGCCGTCGCGCCGCTGCTCGGGGTGCCGCTCCTCGGCGCGGCTCCGGCCGCCGCGGCCGACACGGTCACCGTCGCCGGGCAGACCCTGGTACCGGCCCCCGCGGACCCGGACTTCGTGTTCACGGCCGACCTGTCCAACACCACCGGCGCCGGTGAGGCCTCGCCGATCGACTCGGCCTACTGGCTGGGGGCCTACCAGGTCACCAACGCCCAGTACGCGGCCTTCCTCGGCACGGACGCGGGCGCCGGCCACACCGTCCCGTCCTACTGGGACGACGGCACGGTCCCCACCGGCAAGGAGCAACACCCGGTCCTGGAGGTCGCGCTGGCGGACGCCGAGGCCTTCTGCGACTGGCTCACCGGGCAGGCCGACGGCTGGACCCTGCGGCTGCCGACCGAGGCCGAGTGGGAGAGCGCGGCCCGCGGCCCCGACTCCTACGCCTACCCCTGGGGCGACACGGCCGGGACGACCTACACGGACTCCGTGCTCACCAGCGACTACAACTACAACGCGGTGTGCGCCGCGTACTACCTCGCGAACTACGGCTCCACCGAGGCCACTTACGACAACCCGGAGTCCACCCGGTACGGGGAGAGCGAGCCGGTCTCCGAGATCCTCACCGTCACCTCCACCGGCGGGGTGACCGGCTGGATCGACCACGACACCTGGACCGGGTTCGTCTACACGGACCTCTTCGACGCGCTCATGGCGACCGGCGGACTCACCTCGGCCGTGGGCGCGTACCCGGACGGCGTCAGCGTGTACGGCGCCTACGACATGGCCGGCAACTGCTTCGAGTGGACCTCCAGCGTCGTCACCGCCACCAACGGCCAGGAGGCCGGTCTGGACGTCAACGCCGTGCGCGGCGGCTCCTGGTACGCGACGGGGCGCAGTTGCACCACCCACTACCGCGGCGAGGGCCGGGACGGCAGCGGCGGCTATCCCACGGTCGGCTTCCGGGTCGCAGCCGACCAGAGCTGAGCCGACCGATGACATCACCCGAGACGAAGGCCCGAGACGAAAGGCGGTACGGCATGAACCGGCAGCTCTGCCTGCGGATCGCCGCGGCCGGCGGGCTGGTCCTCGCCGGTGTGCTGCCCGCGGCCCTCACCACCCCCGCCGCGGCCGCCGCCGCGACCGCCTGTGTCCCGTCGTACACCCTGACCGGCTCGGCCGGCGCCGACACCAACACCCGGCATGTCGTCACCGCCGACCTGGACGGGGACGGCGCGGTGGACGTGGTCGCCGCCAACCTCGAAGGCGACTCGGTGACCGTGCTGCTCGGCGACGGGGACGGGACGTTCGCGGCGGGCAGCACCTACGCGGTCGGGACACACCCGTACCAGACCGTGGTCGCCGACTTCGACGGCGACGGCCGTCCGGACCTCGCGACCGCCGACTTCGGCGGGGCCCAGGTGAGCGTGTTGCTGAACTCCGGCGACGCCACCTTCGGCACGGCCGCGGCGATCGACGTGTCCGGGTCGCCGCGCGCGCTCGCCACCGGCGACCTGAACGGTGACGGCCTGGCCGACCTGGTGGTGGCGGAGCAGCAGACCAGCACCGTGCGGGTGCTGCTCGGCAACGGGGACGGCACCTTCACGGACGCCGGCCAGACCGCCACCGGAAGCCAGCCGCACGGCATCGTCGTCGGGGACTTCGACGGGGACGGCGCTGCCGACGTGGCCACGGCGAGCGTGGCGAGCGCGGGGGTGAGCGTGCTCCTCGGTGACGGCACCGGAGCCCTGGGTGCCGCCACCGAGTACGCGACCACCGCCCGCCTCTACTCCCTCGCCGAGGGCGACTTCGACGGTGACGGCAGCCTCGACCTGGCCGCGGTGAGCAACGGCGCCGACACCCTGGACGTGCTGCCGGGCAACGGTGACGGCACCTTCGGTGCGGCCACCACCTACAGCACGCCCGCGCTGCCGGTCGCCGTGGGCGCCGCCGACCTGGACGGGGACGGCATCACGGACCTGCTGGTCTCTTCCCTTCAGGGCAACTCGGTCACGCCGTACACGGGCGACGGCTCGGGTACCCTCACCCGGCTGACCGAGGTGCCCGCCACCGGCGCCTACGACGCGACGGCGGCAGACCTGGACGGCGACGGCGTCCGCGACCTCGTGGTGGCGGACAGCACGGGCGGCCAGGTCGATGTGTTCCGGGGGGTCTGCCAGTGACCGGAACCTCACGAACGGCTGCCGCCGGCACTTCCACTGCCGGCGGCAGCCTGCTCAGGAGGCCCGAGCGGCCACTGGCTGTCCCACTAGCTGTCCGTCACCATGAGGGCCGCCATCATGCCCTCGTCCTCGTGTTGCAGCAGATGGCAGTGGAGCATGTACATGTACGTGTCGTCGGAGAAGTCCGTGAACTCCATGGCGATCACGATGGAGCCGCCGCCGACCACTTCGAAGGTGTCGTACCAGCCGAGTTCGACGCCGGTCGGATCCGCGCCGTTGATGGAGATCAGCTGATACGGCACGTCGTGCAGATGGAACGAGTGCTCCAGCTGCGTGCTGTTCTTGATCGTCCAGATCTCCTTGGACCCCAGCGTGGTGCTGATCATGGTCATGGAGTCCATGCTGGTCCCGGCTTTCCCGTCGATCAGCATGGTGCCGCCGCTGTTGCCGAGGGTGATGGTCCGGGCCGTGAAGTCGCTGGTGTCGTACCGGTCGATGGTCCGCAGCGAGCTGGGCAGGTCGGACGGGGTGTCGGTGCCGCTCGCGGTGACCGCCAGGAAGTCGTACGTGCCGCTGCCGCCGCGGATCCAGCCGGTGGTGATGACCGCCTGGAGGGTGACGTCGTCCGACATATCCATGACCATCTCGGCGCGCGCGCCGGCCACCAGCCGGATCGTGGTCACGTCCGCCGCCTCGGCCAGGTAGCCCTGGTCGGTGGCGATCTGGGTCATCGTGCCGCCGTCGCTGCGCTGGATGGTGATGATGTCCGACGGCGAGGCGTTGAGCAGCCGGAACCGGGTCCGGGTCTTGGTCGCGGTGAAGGTGAGCGTGGTGTCGTCGACGTTGGTGCCGTTGACCAGCAGCGGGAAGCTCAGGCCGCTGGTGAGGTAGCCGGTGACGTCGTACTTGATGTCGCCGGCGCTGTCGACGGCCAGACACTGGAAGATCAGCGGGATGTCGTCCGTGCCGTAGGTGCTGGGCAGCGCCGCGCTGGTGTCGTCGCTGTCCTCGACGATGATCATGCCGGCCAGGCCGTGCACCGCCTGCTTCGCCGTGGTGCCGAGCGCGTGCGGGTGGTACCAGAGCGTCGTCGGGTCGTCCTTGACCGTGAACGTCGGCGACCAGGTCTCCCCGTCGGCGAAGGCGACCTGGGGACCGCCGTCCATCTTCGGCGGGACGTGCGCGCCGTGGAAGTGGACCGTGGTGTCCTCGCCCAGGCTGTTGGTGATGTTGAGCAGGACCACGTCGCCCTTGGTCCACTTCATGGTGGGGCCGAGGAACGACTGGTTGTAGCCCGCGGTGGTGCTGGTGACGCCGCTGAGCACCTCGGCGCTGCCGGTCTTCGCCTCCAGCGTGAAGGTGGTGGTGCTGTCGGAGGTGGTGCCCTCCAGGAGGTCCGGGATGTTCAGGGTGGCGGTGTTGGTCGCCGCGCCGGCCTTGTTGCCCTTCGCGTCGGTCAGCAGGGCGAAGGTGGAGCCGGCCGCGGCGACGGCGCCCAGACCGACCCCGGCCATCCCGCCGAGGAACTTCCGGCGGTGAACGCCCTTGCCGCGCTTGGCCGTTGCTCCCTTGGAGTGCTCGGCGTCCGTGGTGCGCCCAGTCTTGGAGTGCTCCGCCTGGGGCTGCTCCGAGCCCTTGGCGCGACGGCGCCTGCCGCCCTTGACCTGCTCTTCGTCTCTGTTCGCCTCGAAGGCGGGATCTGTGGTGTGGGTCATGGCCCCGGATGTTTGTCCTGGGGTCTGTGCGAAATCTGAGGCGAAGTTAGGAGCGAACCGGCGGAACTGTGAAGCGGCCGTGGATCCTGGTAATGCTTAACTCCCTTGAAAGCAGGCCGAGTTGAGCAGGCGCAGCTGGCGCCACTGGTGCGGGACGCAACGGACACAGACAGCGCGCAGCACGGCCACAGGATAACGATTAAGTCACAGGTGGAACCTGAGGTCAGGCCTGTCCGACACGCCGAACAAGCCCCATGTACCGACCCCAGTCCCAGTGTTCTCCCGGGTCGGTGTGATCCGTCCCCGGCACCTCCACATGACCGATCACGTGCTCGCGGTCCGTCGCCATCCCGTACCGCCGGCATATCGCGGCCGTCAGCCGCGCCGAGGCCGCGTACATCGCGTCGGTGAAGTCCTCGGGCCGGTCCACGAACCCCTCGTGCTCGATCCCGACACTGCGCTCGTTGTACGACCGGTTCCCCGCGTGGAACGCCACGTCCAGCTCGCGGACCAGCTGGGTGATCCGCCCGTCCTTGCGCACGATGTAGTGTGCCGCGGCCTGGTGCGCCGGGTCCTGGAAGGCCTTCACCGCGCTGGTGTAGCCGCCCTGGGTGACATGGATGACCACCCGGTCGATCGGGTAGTCGGCCGGCCGGTCCGCCGTCCGGTAGTTCCCCGGGGACGCCGCCACCCACCGCGCGCCCGTGAAGTCCACCGCCCCCGCCACCCGCGCCTTGCGCACCCCCGGCAGCCGCCAGTACAGCCGCGTCAGCTCGTCCCTGGTCAGCGCCACCGTGCCCACGGCCGCCGCCGCCCCGCCGACCAGCAGCGCCCGCCGCCCGATCCGCCGGTCCCGATCACCCGCCACCGCCTGATGTGCCCCCATGCGATCTCCAACGGATACTCGCGGGCCCCGGTTCCCGCGTCCCCGTACCCTGGAGGGGCTATGACTGACACCCCGCAGCGCACCCGCCCCCTCCGCGTCCTCGCCGCCATGTCGGGCGGCGTGGACTCCGCCGTCGCCGCCGCCCGCGCGGCCGAGGCCGGCCACGACGTCACCGGCGTCCACCTCGCGCTCTCCGCGAACCCGCAATCCTTCCGCACGGGCGCCCGGGGCTGCTGCACCATCGAGGACTCCCGCGACGCCCGCCGCGCCGCCGACGTCATCGGCATCCCGTTCTACGTCTGGGACCTCGCCGACCGCTTCCGCGAGGACGTCGTGGAGGACTTCGTCGCCGAGTACGAGGCGGGCCGCACCCCCAACCCGTGCCTGCGCTGCAACGAGAAGATCAAGTTCGCGGCCCTGCTCGACAAGGCCCTCGCCCTCGGCTTCGACGCCGTCTGCACCGGCCACTACGCGAAGATCGTGACGCTCCCCGACGGCTCCCGCGAGCTGCACCGCGCCTCCGACATGGCGAAGGACCAGTCGTACGTCCTCGGCGTCCTGGACGACAGGCAGCTCGCCCACGCCCTCTTCCCGCTCGGCGACACCCTCACCACCAAGGACGAGATCCGCGCCGAGGCCGAGCGCCGGGGCCTCGCGGTCGCCAAGAAGCCCGACTCGCACGACATCTGCTTCATCGCCGACGGCGACACCCAGGGCTTCCTGGCCCGGCGGCTCGGCAAGGCCGAGGGCGACATCGTCGACGAGACGGGCGCCAAGCTCGGCACCCACGAGGGCGCGTACGGCTTCACCATCGGCCAGCGCAAGGGCCTGCGCATCGGCACCCCCGCCGCCGACGGCAAGCCGCGCTACGTCCTCGACATCTCGCCGGTGAACAACACGGTGACGGTCGGCCCCGCCGACGCCCTCGACGTGACCGGCCTGACGGCGATCAAGCCCCGCTGGTGCGGCGCCGCCCCGACCGGCCCCGGCGTCTACACCGCCCAGCTCCGCGCCCACGGCGGCGAGACCGAGGTCAGCGCGGCACTGACCGACGGCGAACTCCACGTCACCTTCACCGAGCCGGTCCGCGGCGTCGCCCCCGGCCAGGCGATCGTCCTGTACGACGACACCCGCGTCGTCGGCTCGGCGACGATCGCCTCGACCGTCCGGCGTCAGCCGGTGACGTCGACCTCGTAGAAGCAGAGGTGGTCCTTGATCTGGGCGACGTCGGCCTTCGGCTCGGGGTACGCCCAGACCAGGTCCGGCGCGTCCGGCAGGGACCAGTAGGAGGCGGTCCCCTTGAAGGGACAGACGGTGTGCGTCTCGGAGGGCGTGAGGAGGTCCAGCCGGACGTCCTCGGCGGGGATGTAGTAGCGCACGGGAGAGCCGGTCTCACGCAGGACGAGAGACCGATCGCTCTCGGCGAGGACGAGGTCCCCGTGCGTGACGCGGACGTGCTGCTGGGACTGCTCAATGGTGATCGTGTGTCCAGAGGCCATGTAAGGGTGACGCCGACGGACGCCCACTTGTTCCCGACGCCGGCTGCAGCGCCCCTTTAGGGGCGCGGGGAACGGCGCGACCAGCCCCCCACGCACCCGCAGCCGCCACACAACGCAATGCATACCCTGACCCCATGCGAATCTGCGTCTTCCTCTCCGCCGCCGACCTGGACGACCGCTACACCCGCCCCGCCCGCGACTTCGCGAAACTCCTCGGCGAGGGCGGCCACACCCTCGTCTGGGGCGGCTCCGACGTCGGCCTCATGAAGGTCGTCGCCGACGGCGTCCAGGAAGCCGGCGGCAAGCTGGTCGGCGTCTCCGTCGGCTTCCTCGCCAACAAGGCCCGCCCCGGCGCCGACGAGATGGTCATCGCCGCCGACCTCGCGGAGCGCAAGCGGCTCCTCCTGGAGAAGGCCGACGCCGTCGTGATCATGGTCGGCGGCACCGGCACGCTCGACGAGGCCACCGAGATCCTGGAGCTGAAGAAGCACGGCCGCACCGACAAGCCCGTCGTCCTGCTCAACACCGCCGGCTTCTACGACGGCCTGGAGGAACAGTTCCGCCGCATGGAGGCGGAAGGCTTCCTGCCCCGCCCCCTGGCCGAGCTGATGTTCTTCGCCGAGGAACCCGCGCAGGCCCTGGCCCACCTGGAGCAGGGGCCCGGCGCCCGCTGATGCGAGCATGGGCCCCATGGCAACTCATGTGATCACCGGTGCCGGTTCCGGCATCGGCGCCGCCGTGGCCCGCCGCCTGCACGCGCGCGGGGACGAACTCGTGCTGCACGCGCGCGACGCGGGCCGCGCGAAGGAACTGGCCGCCGAGTTCCCCGGCGCCCGCACCCTGGTCGGCGACCTGGCCGACCCGGACAAGCTCTCCTGGGCCTTCTCCCACCAGACCCTCCCCGACCGGGTGGACTCGCTGCTGCACATCGCCGGCGTCGTCGACCTGGGCGAGGTCGGCGAGCTGACCCCGAAGTCCTGGCGCCACCAGCTCAACGTCAACCTGGTCGCACCAGCCGAGCTCACCCGGCACTTCCTGCCCCAGCTGCGCGCCGCCCGCGGCCACGTGCTGTTCGTGAACTCCGGCGCCGGACTCAACGCGCACGCGGGCTGGTCGGCGTACGCGGCCTCCAAGCACGGCCTGAAAGCCCTCGCCGACTCCCTCCGCGCCGAGGAGCACGGCAACGGCGTCCGGGTCACCTCGGTCTACCCGGGCCGCACGGCGAGCCCGATGCAGGCGAAGGTCCACCAGCAGGAGGGCAAGGAGTACGACCCGGCGCGGTGGATCGACCCGGAGTCGGTGGCGACCACCGTCCTGACCGCGCTGGACCTGCCGAGGGACGCCGAGATCAACGACCTGACCGTGCGCCCGGGCCCGCTGCCCGGCCAGTAGGGCGGCGGGGCTCACCGCAGCGTGAGCCGCCCCCGGAAGTTCTCCGGCACCGGCGCGAACCGCAGGGCCATGGTGACCGCTTCCGGGTGGTCCACGGTCAGCCGGTAGCGGGTGCACAGCAGATGGCACAGGGCCATCAGCTGGACGACGGCGATGTTCGCGCCGATGCACTTCTTCGGCGCCCAGCCGAACGGCACGTAACAGGTCCGGTCGGCCGGGCCGTGCGGCGCGCCCGGGAGGAAGCGGTCCGGGTCGAAGACGTCGGGCTGTTTCCAGACCCGCTCGTCACGGTGGATCAGGTGCGGGCTCAGCAGGTACCACTGCCCCGGCTCCAACCGGGTCTTCCCCAGGTCGAACGCGAACGTGGAGCGGCGCACCAGCAGCAGCGGCGGGCTCCACATCCGCAGCACCTCCTTGACGAACCGGTGGGTGACCGGGGCCGCCCTGGTGGGCGCCGTACGGAACGCCACCGGGTCCACGGCACTGAGCTCGGCTTCGAGCCTGCGCCGCCACTCGGGCTGCCGGACGAACTCGTACAGCACGCTCGCGGCGGCGGTCCCGGGTGGGCCGCCGATGGCGGTGAGGACGGTCGTCACCACGTCCAGCGCGCGGTCCATGCCGAGTTCCGGCAGCAGGTCCACGAAGGGGTCGGCGAGGTCCGGCTCGCGCCCGCGCCGACCGCGGGCGCGCTGCCGCAGGACCCGGCGCACCACCAGCCCGGCCCGCACCTGGACGGCGACGTGCCGCAGATGGTGCAGGACGCCGCCCGGCGCGGGCGACACCAGCCGCGCCAGCTTCATCTCCAGGTCCCGCCGGACCAGATCCGCCTCGGCGCCGGTGAGCCCGCCGAGCGCGACGGGCAGCAGCGACCGCAGCGCCACGTCCTGCATCAGCATGGTCAGGTCGGTGCCCGGCCCGGTCCGCGCGTCCAGCACCCGCTCCATGCGCTCGATCAGCAGGCCGTGCTGCTCCGCCGTCGCGAGGGCGTGCAGCTGGGTCATCCAGGCGGAGCGGATCCGGCTCCACCGCATCTCGGGGCTGCGCCGCCGGCGCACCATGTCGACCAGCCGGTCGTGCATGACGTACCGCTGCCAGTTGGTGGCGCTGACCCGGCGGGCCGCCTCCGGCTCGAAGACCCCGAGCCGCTGGTCGTCGACCCAGAAGATCCCGTCCTCCTGGGCGCTGCGCCGTCGCATGGCACTCAGGAAGTCCTCGGGGTGCTGCGGGGTGGTCATCGTGGGCGTTCCCCTCGTGGGAGCGCGGGGAGCCGACCGGCTGTCGCCTCCCCGCGCGGGCCGGTCAGATGTGGTGGTACAGGTACCAGAACTGCCCGTACGTGCGTCGGACGTTGAGGACCGACTTCGTCTTGAGGTACAGCGCGCGCATGCTGGTTCACCTCCTCTCGGGACAGCCGCCGGGACGGCTCAGCACCGCGGTGAACCGCGGCGGAGCCAGCGCCGGACCCACCTGGGGCCCGCCGCCGTCAGGGGTGACCGACACCCGCCAGTCACGGGTCAGGAGGTCCACCAGGTCCTCCAGCAGCCGTACGGTGACGGTCGCGCCGGCACAGGTGTGCGGACCGAGACCGAACGGCAGGTAGGCCCCGTCGGGCGCGCCCTCGGCCCAGCGCTCCGGGACGAACTCGTCGGGCCGCTCCCAGTACCCGGGGTGCCGGTGCACCAGGTAGCTGCACACCATCAGCCGGTCCCGGGGCGTGACCGGCGTCCCGCCCAGCTCCTGCGCGCGGCTCGGGGTGCGGGCGAACAGCCACGCCACCGGCCACAGCCGCAGTGCCTCGCGGACGGTCCGGCCCGGGTCCGCGGCGGCCCGGTCCGGGTGGGTGCCCAGCAGCAGCACCGACCAGCCGAGCGCGAACCCGATCGACCCGGCCGTGGCGAACAGGAACGACAGGTAGACCTCGACGAGTTCACGCGGATCCGCGTCCGCGCCGCCCCCGCCGACGACGACGTCGACGAGGTCGCGCGGCCCCGCCGGGTGGTCCGGCGGCCGTGCCGCGCGCTGCCGGGCCCGTATCTCCGCGTGCAGGGCGTGCAGCGCACGGCGCCGGAACAGCAGCCGGGACGGTGCGGAGTGGCGCTGCCGGGCTCCGGCCAGCACGGCGCGGGCGACGATCGCCTCCACCGTCCGGTGCAGGTGGGGCGGTGCGTCCGGGTGCAGCAGCACGTCACGCAGATGCCGCAGGACGAGCAGGTTCCCGGCATCCGGCCACTCGCTGCGCGGCGCCAGCCGCTCGGCGACCAGCCGGGGCAGGTCGGCCCGGTGGTCCTGCAGATGACGCTGTACGAGACTCCGGGCCGCGCGCCCGATCGTGAGCTGTGCCGAGCGTGGCCCGAAGACACCGTGCCGGTGGTGGTAGAAGTCCGAGGTCTCCGCGACGACACCGTGCCGGTTGCCCATCACCGCCCGCGCCGCCTCGGGATCGGCCACGCACACCGCACCGCCCAGCGCCGAGCGCCACACGTCGGACCCGCCCTCGAACTCCGCCTTCAGCAAGGAGAGTTCGTCGCCGTACCGAACGAATGAACCGAATGAACCGAATGAAGCGGGTGAAGCGGGTGAACCGAATGAAGCGGGTGAACCGAATGAAGCGGGTGAACCGAATGAAGCGGGTGAACCGAATGAAGCGGGTGAAGCGGGTGAAGCGGATGAACGGGGGGTGCCGGGCGCGGGGCGGTGCGGCGACGACGTCATGGGCGTCCTCCCTGAGCGGTGGCGGAGCCGCGGTCCCCGGAGAGCCGCGGAAGCCGGTCCGCGATGCCGCACGGGGCGCACCGGCCGACGGACCCAGCCTGCGGAGCGGGCCACGCCCTGTCGCCCGCTGTGCCGTTGAGCGGAACAAATGGGGGCGAGTGGAACGAGTGGGGTGAGTGGGCCGCACCTCGTACCCGCCCGCCCCGCTTAGGCTCCTCACGTGAACGCACTCTCCGACTTCGGCCCTGCCACAGGCGTCGGCTCGCTCCCCGGCACCGACGCCCGCGAGGCCGCCAAGACCGCGACCGGCAGCTTCGAGGACTTCCCCTTCCTGCCCGAGCTGCCCGCCCGCGGCCCCGGCGCCGACATGATCGGCCGCACCGCGGGCCTGCTCGTCGAGCTGTACGCGCGCGTGGAGCCCAGCGGCTGGCGGCTCGGCGACCGGCCGGGCCGGGACACCCGGCGGGCCCGGTCCTGGCTGGGCGAGGACCTGGACGCGATCGAGGAGTTCACCCAGGAGTACGAGGGGCCGCTGAAGGTGCAGGCGGTCGGCCCCTGGACGCTCGCCGCCGCCCTGGAGCTGCGCAACGGCGAGTCGGTGCTCTCCGACCCCGGCGCCTGCCGTGACCTGGCAGCCTCCCTCACCGAGGGGCTGCGCCTGCATCTGGCCGAGGTCCAACGGCGCATCCCCGGCACCCGCCTGGTGCTCCAGCTCGACGAGCCGTCCCTCACCGCCGTCCTGCGCGGCCAAGTGAAGACCGCCTCCGGCTACCGCACCCACCGCGCGGTCGACCGTCAGCTCGTCGAATCCACCCTGCGCGACGTGTTCGGCGTGCACGCCGACGGCCCGGTCGTGGTCCACTCCTGTGCCCCCGACGTCCCCTTCGCCCTGCTCCGCCGCGCCGGGGCGGCCGCCGTCTCGTTCGACTTCTCGCTCCTCACCGAACGTGACGACGACGTGATCGGCGAGGCGGTGGAAGCGGGGACCCGGCTCTTCGCCGGTGTCGTGCCGGGCACGGACGCCGCATTGTCAGACCCTGCCGGTAGCGTCATGGGTGTCAGGACGCTGTGGCGCAGGCTGGGGCTGCGACCGGGGCTTCTCGCGGAGTCCGTCACCATCACCCCGGCGTGCGGGCTGGCGGGCGCCTCGCCCGCGTACGCCAGGCAGGCGCTCGCCCACTGCGTCCGGGCGGCGAGATCACTCGCGGACAACCCAGAGTAACGGGAGGAACACGGTGGCCGGCGACAAGCAGCAGGCGGAGACGGCAGTGCCCGCCGAGGCACGGGAGAAGCACGCGCGGCTCGCTGAGCAGATCGAGGAGCACCGCTTCCGGTACTACGTGAACGACGCGCCGGTCGTCAGCGACGCGGAGTTCGACAAGCTCCTCAAGACGCTGGAGGCGCTGGAGGACGAGTATCCCGAGCTGCGCACGCCCGACTCGCCGACCCAGAAGGTCGCGGGGGCGTACGAGACGGAGTTCACGTCGGTCCGGCACCGCGAGCGGATGCTGTCGCTGGACAACACGTTCAACGACGACGACCTCGCGGCCTGGGCCGAGCGGATCCACAAGGAACTGGGCGAGCAGGAGTACCACTTCCTGTGCGAGCTGAAGGTCGACGGCCTCGCCGTCAACCTCACCTACGAGCACGGCCGCCTCACCCGCGCGGCGACCCGCGGCGACGGCCGCACCGGCGAGGACATCACGCCCAACGTCCGTACGATCGCCGAGATCCCGGACCGGCTGCACGGCGAGCGCGTCCCCGACCTGGTCGAGATCCGCGGCGAGGTCTACTTCCCGATGGAGAAGTTCGCCGAGCTCAACGAACGCCTGGTCGCGGCCGGCGACAAGCCGTTCGCCAACCCGCGCAACGCGGCGGCCGGTTCGCTGCGCCAGAAGGACCCGCGGGTCACCGCCGGCCGGCCGCTGCACATGGTCGTGCACGGCATCGGCGCCCTGGAGGGCTTCGAGGGCCTCGGCCGGCTCTCCGAGGCCTACGACCTGCTCAAGACCTGGGGTCTGCCCACCTCCCCGCACAACAGGGTGGTCGACGACCTCGACGGGGTACGGGAGTTCATCGCCTACTACGGCGAGAACCGGCACTCCGTGGAGCACGAGATCGACGGCGTCGTCGTGAAGCTGGACGAGATCCGCCTCCAGGGGCGCCTCGGTTCGACGGCCCGTGCCCCCCGGTGGGCGATCGCGTACAAGTACGCGCCGGAAGAGGTCAACACCAGGCTGATCGACATCAAGGTGGGCGTCGGCCGCACCGGGCGCGTCACGCCGTACGCCCAGGTCGAGCCGGTCACCGTGGCGGGCAGCGAGGTGGAGTTCGCCACCCTGCACAACCAGGAGGTCGTCAAGGCCAAGGGCGTGCTGATCGGCGACATGGTGGTGCTGCGCAAGGCCGGTGACGTCATCCCGGAGATCCTCGGCCCGGTCGTCGACCTGCGGGACGGCAGCGAGCGGGAGTTCGTGATGCCGGCCGAGTGCCCCGAGTGCGGGACGCCGCTGCGGGCCATGAAGGAGGGCGACATCGACCTGCGGTGCCCCAACGCCCGGACCTGCCCCGCCCAGTTGAGAGAGCGCGTCTCCTACCTCGCGGGCCGCGAGTGCCTGGACATCGAGCACTTCGGCGGGGTCGCGGCGGCGGCGCTCACCCGGCCGCTGGAGCCCACCGCCCCGGCGCTGGTCGACGAGGGCGACCTGTTCGACCTCACCGTCGAGAAGCTGCTGCCCATCAAGGCGTACGTCCTGGACCCGGACAGCGGGCTGCCCAAGCGCGACCCCAAGACCGGCGAGGAGAAGGTCGTCACGGTCTTCGCCAACCAGAAGGGCGAGCCCAAGAAGAACACCCTCGCGTTGCTGCAGAAGATCGAGGAGGCGAAGACCCGCCCGCTCGCGCGCTTCCTCAACGGCCTGTCCATCCGGCACGTCGGACCGGTCGCCGCCCAGGCACTGGCCCGCGAGTTCCGCTCCATCGACCGCATCGAGCAGGCCACCGAGGAGGAGCTGTCGAACATCGACGGCGTCGGCGGCATCATCGCGACCGCGCTCACGGAGTGGTTCGCCGAGGAGTGGCACCGCGAGATCATCCGAAAGTGGAAGGCCGCCGGCGTCCCGCTGGAGGACGAGTCCAGCGGAGAGGACGAGGGGCCGCGCCCGCTGGAGGGCCTCACCGTCGTCGTGACCGGGACCCTGGAGCACTACACCCGCGACGGCGCCAAGGACGCGCTGCAGAGCCGCGGGGCCAAGGTGACCGGGTCGGTGTCGAAGAAGACCGCGTTCGTGGTCGTGGGTGACAACCCGGGATCGAAGTACGACAAGGCGATGCAGCTGAAGGTTCCGGTTCTGAACGAGGACGGATTTGTCGTCCTTCTGGAGCAGGGACCGGACGCGGCGGCCGAAGTCGCCCTTCCGACCGAGGAGTAGTGGTTGAAGGCCACCCGTTCGGCGCATACCAGATGCATACGGGTGGCCGGGGCGCAATCGGGCAACCGTAGACGACCGCTGCCCGTGGAAGCCTTCTGCGGCCTACTGTTGGGATATGCGCCTGCCGTGCCCAGCTGCGGTCGGGGCATTCCCGTGCCCCGGCAGGGCACGGACCGCTTGGCGTGGGCACCGCCGGCTGTGAGAGGGACGGGAATGGAACCGACCGAGAGCGCCGCCCCGGGCGCGCGGCCGACGCTGCGCCGCCGGGCGTGCGCGTGGCGGGCGAGCCGGTGGCCGGCGCGGGGCGATCGGCGCCCCGGCCTGCCACGTATGCCGGGCAGGCCGGCGGTGGGCGTCGCGGCGGACGCCCGCGACCCGCTGCCGCTGGCAGCCGTCGAGCCACCGCCCGGCCTGGCCGGCACCGATCACGAACGGCACCTGTCCTGGCCCGCGCTGCCCGCCGGGGTCGTCGCGGCCGCCGGGTTCGTCCTCGGCGCCGGTTTCTACCGCGCGTTCTCCGACAACCACGCGCTCTTCCCGTCCGGCACGGTCGGCTGGTCGCTGGCCGTGCTGACCGGCATCATCGTCGGCCACCTCGTCCTGCTCGGCCGCGCCCGCTGGTGGGGCGGCACCGGCTCAGGCGCCGCCCTCACCCTCGCCGTCCTCCTGCTCTACGGCTGGGTGCCCGCCGGCATGGTCAGCCTCACCGTCGTCGTCCTGGTCGGCATAGCCAGGCGCCACCGCTGGCGGCAGGGTGTCCTGCACGGCGCGGTGGACATCCTCGGCATCGGGGCAGGCGCCCTGGTGCTCCTCGTCTTCGGACGCGTCCCGACCGTCGAGTCGCCCTGGAATCCCGTCGGCTGGAGCGTCGCCACCGCCCCCGAGGTGGTGCTCGTCGCCGCCGCCTACCTCGCCGTCACCCGCGCCCTGCTCTGGTACCTGCACGCTCCGCGCGGCGGCGGCCTGCCCACCGTCGCCCGCACCGCCCTGATGCGCCAGGGCCTGGTGGCCGTCGCCCTGCTCGGCATCGCCCCGCTGATCTGCGTGGTCGCGGTCGCCCAGCCGCTGCTGCTCCCGCTGTTCTCCATCCCGCTGGTCGCCCTCGACTCCACCCTGTGGATAGCCCGGGCCCGTGCCGAGGAGCAGCTGCGCGACCCGCTGACCGGACTGCCCAACCGGCAGTGGCTGCTGGAGCGGATCTGGACCGCCCTCGACGACGCCGAACGCATCGGCGCCCGCTCCGCCCTCATGCTGATCGACCTCGACCGGTTCCGTTCGGTCAATGACACGCTCGGTCATCTCGCCGGTGACCGGCTGCTCCTCCAGATAGCCGACCGGCTGCGGGCCGCGCTGCCGCGCGGTGCGGAGGCGGCCCGGCTCGGCGGTGACGAGTTCGCGGTGTTACTCCCGGTCGCCGACTCCACGACCTCGGCCACCAGGGTGGCCCGCGGCCTGGTCACGGCCCTCTCCTCACCGCTCGACCTCGACGGCCTCACCCTGGTCCTTGAGGCCAGTGCGGGGGTCGCCGTCTTCCCCGACCACGCGCTGGACGCGGAGGGGCTGCTGCGCCGGGCGGACGTGGCGATGTACCAGGCCAAGCGGGACCGTACGGGCGTCGAGGTGTACGAGTCCAAGCGGGACTCCAACACCCCCGACCGGCTGGGCCTGCTGGGCGATCTGCGGCGCGCCCTGGACGCCCACGAGGTGCAGCTGCACTACCAGCCGAAGGTGCGTTTCGACGGCCAGGTGGCCGGACTCGAGGCGCTGGTGCGGTGGGTGCACCCGGAGCGCGGGAAGGTGCCGCCGGACGAGTTCATAGCGATCGCCGAGTCGTCCGGGCTGATGCCCCATCTGACGGAGTACGTGCTGGAGACCGCGCTCGCGCAGGTCGCCCGGTGGCGGGCACAGGGGCTGCGGGTGCCGGTGGCGGTCAACGTCTCGCCGCGGGACGTCCACACGCCGGGGTTCGCGGGCCTGGTCGCGGCGCGGCTGGCGCGGCACGGGGTGCCGGCCGGGGCGCTGCAGCTGGAGATAACCGAGCATGTGCTGCTCGAGGACCCGCAGCGGGCCGCCGACACCCTCGCGGGGCTGAACGGCCACGGCGTGAAGATGTCGCTCGACGACTTCGGCACCGGGTACTCGTCGCTGGTGCATCTGCGGCGGCTGCCGGTGAGCGAGCTGAAGATCGACCGGTCCTTCGTGGCCCGGCTGGCCGTCGACAACGAGGACGCGGAGATCGTGCGCTGCACGGTCGACCTCGCGCATTCGCTGGGGCTGCTGGTCGTCGCGGAGGGGGTGGAGGACGACGAGACGTGGGAGCGGTTGCGGGACCTCGGGTGTGACGCCGTGCAGGGGTGGCTGGTGGCCGCGGCGATGCCGCCGGAGGAGACCACGGCGTGGTTGCTGGCGCGGGGGTCGCGGGGGTGGCAGCGGCCGCGGGCGGCTCTGCCGGCGGCGGAGTAGTTTCCCACCCGCCCGCCCGTTCACCGTTTCTCAAGAGGTGAGCGTCGCCCGTGGGGGGTGCGGTCGTGTGGGCGGGTGCGGGTGCGTTGTGGTTGCTCGCGCAGTTCCCCGCGCCCCCAGGGAACTTGTCCTCACAGGGTTGTGAAGTGATCGACCAGCAGCGCCAGCCTCGTCTCGTGGGCCTCCTCCGGTAGGCGGCCGCTGCGCATCAGGGTCACCATGCCGTGCAGGCCTGCCCAGAACGTCTCCGTCAGGATGCCGGGGTCCTCGTCGCCCACGGCGATCGGCTCGACCGCCTGCAGCAGCTCGCCGAACGCCGCCCACAGGGCCTCCGGGGCCTCCTGGGTCGCGAACGGCAGGTCCACCCGGTGGGTGAACATCGCGTCGTAGAGCGCGGGGCGCCGACGGCCGAACGACGTGTACGCCTCCGCCACCGCCGCCAGTGACTCCCGCGTGCCCTGCGCCGCGGTGCGCGCCGCCCGCAGCTCCGTCGCCATCTCCGCGAAGCCCTGGACGGCCACCGCCGCCATGATCGCGTCCTTGCCCTTGAAGTGGCTGTAGAGGACCGGCTGGCTGTACTCGATCTCGGCGGCCAGGCGGCGGGTCGTCACCGCGTCCCAGCCCTCCGTCTCCGCGAGTTCTCGCGCGGCCGTGACGATCAGCTGCTCCCGCTCTGCCCGCTCGCGCTCACGGCGCCCTTGAATCGACATGCTCTGGATTCTAGCAGTGCTAGCCAATCTGTCGATGCTCTGCTAGCTTCGCTATCAGTCCTAGCGTTGCTAGAAAACAACCCACAGGGGGCTCTCGTGACCGTCACCGCCTACACGCTCGCCGTCGTGCTCGACCTGTTCTGCCTGTTCCTCGGCTACCGGTTCCTGTTCCAGCCGGGGCCCGCCGCCGTCGGCTACGGCGTCCCCGCCGACCCGAAGGGCGACGCCGGCGCCTACCTCACGGTCAAGGGCATCAAGGACGGCACGTTCGGCGTCATAGGCCTCGCCCTGCTCGCCTTCGTCGGCGCCCGCGCCGAGGCCTGGTTCATGGTCTGCGTGGCACTCGTGCCGCTCTGCGACACGCTGGTGGTGCTGCGGCACGGCGGGGCGAAGGCGGTCGCCTACGGGATCCACTTCGCCACCGCGATCGTTGTCCTGATCAGCGCCGTCCTGCTGTTCCTCGTCTGATCGCTCGCACACGTCGTCAACAACAGGGGGTTCGGAAATGTCGTTGTTCGTACCGAAGTTCGATGAGTCCGTGATCGTGCGGGAGGCCGACGCCGAGGTGGTCGGCGGTGACCCCACCCGGGTCCGGCTGCTCGCCGACAGCAGCTCGACCGGCGGCGCGCTCTCCACCGTGCGCGTCACCCTCGGCGAGGGCGCCGACGGCGCCGTACCGCATCTGCACCGCAACTCGGCCGAGATGTTCTACCTGCTCGACGGCGCCGCCGACCTGCTCTCCGGCGACGACGTCGTCACCGCCGAACGCGGCGACCTGGTCGTCATCCCGCCGGGAGCGCCGCACGCCTTCGCCGCCGTCCCCGGCAGCACCGCCGACATCCTCATCGTCATCACACCCGGCGTGGAGCGCTTCGAGTACTTCCGCCATCTCCAGCGGCTGCGCCTGGGCGAGGCCACCCTGGAGAGCCTCCTGGAGGTGCAGGAGCTGTACGACAACCACTACCTGCGCAGCGAGGCCTGGGACACCCGTCGCTGAAACCGTTTAACGGGTACCCGGCCCTGCCCCATAGGATTGGCTCCAAACCACACACACTCACCCCAGAGGAACGCTGCATGCCTGGCATCACGCGCGAGGAGGTCGCCCACCTCGCCCGGCTGGCGCGTCTGGAGCTGAAGCCCGAAGAACTCGAACACTTCGCAGGCCAGCTGGACGACATCATCGGCGCGGTCGCCCGCGTCAGCGAGGTCGCCGACCAAGACGTACCGCCGACCTCGCACCCGCTGCCGCTGACGAACGTCATGCGCGCGGACGAGGTCCGTCCCTCGCTCACCCCCGAGCAGGCGCTCTCCGGCGCCCCGGCCCAGGAGCAGCAACGTTTCAAGGTGCCGCAGATCCTGGGGGAGGACTAGACAGCCATGACGGACATCATCAAGCTCGGCGCCGCCGAGATCGCCGCGAAGATCGCCGCCGGCGAGCTCACCGCCGTGCAGGTCACCGAGGCGCACCTGGCCCGTATCGAGGCCGTCGACGAGAAGGTGCACGCCTTCCTGCACGTCGACCGCGAGGGTGCCCTCGCGCAGGCGCGTGCCGTCGACGAGAAGAAGGCCCGGGGCGAGAAGCTCGGGCCGCTCGCCGGCGTCCCGCTCGCGCTCAAGGACATCTTCACCACCGAGGGCGTGCCGACCACCGTCGGTTCGAAGATCCTCGAAGGCTGGATCCCGCCGTACGACGCCACCCTCACCAAGCGCCTCAAGGCCGCCGACGTCGTCATCCTCGGCAAGACCAACATGGACGAGTTCGCCATGGGGTCGTCGACGGAGAACAGTGCATACGGGCCCACCGGCAACCCGTGGGATCTGACCAAGATCCCCGGTGGTTCCGGTGGCGGTTCGTCCGCGGCCCTCGCCTCCTACCAGGCGCCGCTCGCCATCGGCACCGACACCGGCGGCTCCATCCGCCAGCCGGCCGCCGTCACCGGCACGGTGGGCGTCAAGCCGACCTACGGCGCCGTCTCGCGGTACGGCATGGTCGCGTTCTCCAGCTCCCTGGACCAGGGCGGGCCCTGCGCCCGTACGGTCCTGGACGCGGCGCTGCTGCACGAGGTCATCGCCGGACACGACCCGCTGGACTCCACGTCCATCGACGCTCCCGTGCCGCCGGTCGTGGAGGCCGCGCGCAACGGCAGCGTGGCCGGCATGCGCGTCGGTGTCGTCAAGCAGTTCCGCGGCGAGGGCTACCAGGCCGGCGTCATCCAGCGGTTCGACGAGTCCGTCGCGCTGCTGAAGGAGCTGGGTGCCGAGATCGTCGAGCTGGACTGCCCGTCCTTCGACCTCGCGCTGTCGGCGTACTACCTCATCGCGCCGAGCGAGTGTTCGAGCAACCTCGCCCGCTTCGACGGCCTGCGCTACGGCCTGCGCACGGGCGACGACGGCGGCCACTCCGCCGAGGAGGTCACCTCGCTCACCCGTGAGGCGGGCTTCGGCCCCGAGGTGAAGCGCCGCATCATGCTCGGCACGTACGCGCTGAGCTCCGGCTACTACGACGCGTACTACGGCTCCGCCCAGAAGGTCCGCACGCTCATCACGCGCGACTTCGAGAAGGCCTTCGAGCAGGTCGACGTGATCGTGTCGCCGACCACGCCGACCACCGCCTTCCCGATCGGCGAGCGTGCCGACGACCCGATGGCGATGTACCTGGCCGACCTGTGCACCATCCCGACGAACCTCGCGGGCAACGCGGCGATGTCGCTGCCCTGCGGCCTCGCCCCGGAGGACAACCTCCCGGTGGGCCTGCAGATCATCGCCCCGGCGCTGAAGGACGACCGGCTTTACAAGGTCGGCGCCGCCGTCGAGGCCGCCTTCGTGGAAAAGTGGGGCCACCCGCTCCTGGAGGAGGCACCGTCGCTGTGAGCAACGCACTGTCGAAGGCCAAGGGCTTCAAGAAGTCGAAGTCCGGTACGTACCTGTCCATGGCCACCACCGCGTTCGGTGCGGTCGGTGTCGCCAAGCAGATCAAGAAGGCCCGCGCCGAGCACGACACGCTCCGGCTCATCGACGCCACCGTGTCCGCCGTCGCGATCGTCACCGGTTTCGCCCTGCTGTACCGCGAGCTGAAGCGGCTGGGCGACGACGACGTCCTGCTGGGCTGAGAGGGAAGTTTCACCGTGACCACCACGATCGACCTGGTGTCGTACGAGGACGCGCTGGCGTCCTACGACCCCGTCATGGGCCTCGAGGTCCATGTCGAACTCGGCACCAGGACCAAGATGTTCTGCGGCTGTTCGACCGAGCTGGGCGCCGAGCCCAACTCGCAGACCTGCCCGACCTGCCTCGGCCTGCCCGGCGCGCTCCCGGTCGTCAACGCGACCGGCGTCGAGTCCGCGATCAAGATCGGCCTCGCGCTGAACTGCGAGATCGCCGAGTGGTGCCGCTTCGCCCGGAAGAATTACTTCTATCCGGACATGCCGAAGAACTTCCAGACCTCCCAGTACGACGAGCCGATCGCCTTCAACGGCTACCTCGACGTGCAGCTGGAGGACGGCACGTCCTTCCGGGTGGAGATCGAGCGCGCCCACATGGAGGAGGACACCGGCAAGTCGACGCACGTCGGCGGCGCCACCGGCCGTATCCACGGCGCGTCCCACTCCCTGCTGGACTACAACCGCGCGGGCATCCCGCTCATCGAGATCGTCACCAAGCCGATCGAGGGCGCCGGCGAGCGGGCCCCCGAGGTCGCGCGGGCGTACGTCCGTGAGCTGCGCGAGGTCATCCGGGCGCTCGGCGTCTCGGAGGCCCGCATGGAGATGGGGCAGATGCGCTGCGACGTGAACCTGTCGCTGCGCCCCAACGGCACCGAGAAGTTCGGCACCCGCTCCGAGACGAAGAACGTGAACTCGCTGCGGTCCGTGGAGCGCGCGGCCCGCTTCGAGATCATGCGCCACGCGGCCGTGCTGAACGGCGGCGGGACGATCATCCAGGAGACCCGGCACTTCCACGAGGACACCGGGTCGACGACCTCGGGCCGCGTGAAGGAGGAGGCCGAGGACTACCGGTACTTCCCGGAGCCCGACCTGGTCCCGGTCGCCCCGTCCCGCGCGTGGGTCGAGGAGATCCGCGCCGCGCTGCCGGAGCTGCCGCTGGCCCGCCGTACCCGGCTGCTCGCCGAGTGGGGCATCTCGGCCGTCGAGATGCAGGCGATCCTCAACGCCGGTGCGCTGGACACGATCGTCGCGACGATCGACGCCGGTGCCGACGCGGCCTCCGCCCGCAAGTGGTGGATGGGCGAACTGGCGCGCAGCGCCAACGAGTCGGGCACCTCGCTCGACGAGCTGGCGATCACCCCGGCGCAGGTCGCCCGGGTCACCGAG
This sequence comes from Streptomyces sp. NPDC058464, assembly GCF_042721035.1. Classification (NCBI taxonomy): domain Bacteria; kingdom Bacillati; phylum Actinomycetota; class Actinomycetes; order Kitasatosporales; family Streptomycetaceae; genus Streptomyces; species Streptomyces sp. NPDC058464. The sequence continues at coordinate 19,860 of NZ_JBHXMA010000041.1, read as the reverse complement.
CTGGTCTCGAAGGGCGACCTCAACGACAAGCTGGCCCGCCAGGTCATCGAGGGCGTCCTCGCGGGCGAGGGCACCCCGGACGAGGTCGTCGACAAGCGCGGTCTGAAGGTCGTCTCCGACGAGGGCGCACTGACCGCCGCCGTCGAGGAGGCCATCGCCGGCAACCCGGGCGTCGCGGACAAGATCCGCGGCGGCAAGGTGGCCGCGGCCGGCGCCCTGGTCGGCGCGGTCATGAAGGCGACCCGCGGCCAGGCCGACGCGGCCCGCGTCAAGGAGCTGATCCTGGAGAAGCTGGGCGTCAGCGAGGGCTGAGCAACCGCACGCACCACCCGGTACGGCCCCGGAGGCAGCGCCTCCGGGGCCGTACCGCGTCAGCTGCGGGGCCGTACCGGGTATGGGGCGAGGCCGTACCGTCTCAGCTGCGGCGGGCCACGATCCGGGCGAAGCCGAGCAGTTGCCCCCGGTCGGCCTTAACCAGCTCCACCGACTCCCGGGCCATCCGGGCCATCTCCGGGTCCGGGCTCTCCGCGGCACACACCTCGCTCCACAGCAGCCAGTCGCGCCAGCCGTCCTCCAGCCAGTCGGCGGCCTCGACCTGCACGGCCCCGCTGCGGGTCCAGTGCCGGTGCCACCAGCCGGGGGAGTGGAACGCCCAGAAACCGCGGTCCCAGTGCGCCTTCAGATGCTCCGGCGGCTCGGCGCCCTCAAGCTCCTCGCGCACCGCGGGCACGACGATCCCGATCCGCCCGCCGGGCTTCAGCAGCCGGGTGAGCGTGGGCAGATAGAGGTCGGCGGTACCGAAGTACTGGTACGCGTCGACCGAGACGATCGCGTCGAAGCTGCCCTCGGCGAAGGGCAGGTCGTGCGCTTCGGCGTGCACCGGCTGCACGCGGTCGGCGAACCCCGCCTCGGCGATGCGCCGGGCGTTGTCGTCGGGCCTGATCCACAGGTCCGCGGCGGTGACCTGCGCATGGAACTCCCTGGCCAGGAAGATCGAGGTCATCGCCCGGCCGCAGCCCAGGTCGAGCACGCGCGCGCAGGGGCGCAGCGCGTCCAGGCCGAGGGCGGGGGCCAGCCACTCCAGCAGCCACAGGGCGTGCGGGCCCATCTGGTTCTCGACGGCCCACCGGGCGTCGTAGGTGCTGCTGAGCGGGTAGCGGGGCAGGGTCAGGCGGTCAGTGAGGGTGGCGTCCTTCGACGGTGCGGGAGAGACGGCGTCGGACATGGTTGAACGGGCTCCTTGTGATCTTCGTAGTGAAGGGCGATGCGTAGGAGCTCATTCGGACCGTCAAACAATGCACCCGCTTCGGTCGTCGGCGAGGGGCCGGTCAGTGCTGACCAGCGGAAGCTAGCAGTTGTCGACCTGGTCCGCAGCCGATTTCCTCAGGTGCGGGTACTACGCTCGCCCGCCATGACCGCACACGCCGAATCAGACGCCGAACCCGAGATAACCGGGGTGGAGGCCGCGGACGACGAGGACGAGGACCTCTACGAGGACGCCCGTCGGGCCCGCTGGACCGCCACCGTGACCGGGGCGCTGCTGGCCCTGATGGGGCTCACCGCCGCGCTGATGAGGGTGGGCGGGGGCGTGCCCGCCCTGGTGCCGGCCGCCTACGGCTCCGGCTCCGCCGTGTGCGTGCTCGCGGGGGCGCTCGGAGCCCGCGGCCGCACCCGCAGAGCCCTCTGGCTGATGATCCTGGGCACCATGGTGATGGCGCTCGGCGACCAGTTCGACTGACGCCCCCGCCCTGCACCGGGGGGCGAGCCGCCCGAGTGCCGCGCCGCGCATGAGAGGCTCGGCAGGCTGGACGAGGACGCGGTGGAACTGGAGAAACACGATGTACGCGATATCCCTGGGTGACGACGGCGCCGAACTGCGCCCGCTGGAGCCCTGGCACGCCGAGGAGTTCCTGGCCCACCTGGATCGCGGCCGGGAGTTCATCGGACAGTTCATCCCCTTCGGCTCCAAGGCGACGGACGTGCCCTCCGCACGCGCCATGCTCCAGCGGTACGCCGACATGCGCGCCGCCGACACCGGCTCCCTGCACGGCCTGTGGCTGGGGGACACCCTCGTCGGCGGGGTGCTCTTCCTGAACTTCGACGCCGAGAACGGGAACGCCGAGGTCGGCTGCTGGCTGGAGCCGGCCGGCACCGGGCGCGGACTCGTCACGCGCGCGATGCGGGTACTGCTCGACTTCGCGGTCGAGCAGCGCGGCATCCACCGGATCGAGTGGGTCGCCGCCTCGGGCAACGTGCCCAGCCTGAACGTGGCCCGGCGGCTGGGCATGACCCGCGATGGCGTACGCCGCGAGGCGCACCCCTATGGTGGCCTACGGCACGACCTGGAGGTGTGGTCGATCCTCGCCCCGGAATGGCGTGAAGCACGCACGCGTGCCGTAGAGAACGATCATTAAGAAGCCTCTCAGACAGGATCCGTACGGTGCCGGACATGGGAACCAAGACAGCTGACGAGACCGGTGCCGAGACGGGCGCCGAGGCCACGACCGACGAGGAGAAGGTGAGCGTCACCAAGAGCGCCGACGACGCGTCGGAGGCCGCTACCGAGGCCGGCGCCGAGACCGGGGCCGAGCCGGAGGCTGCGGCCGCCGGTACCGAGGCCGCCGACGGCACGGACGCCGACCTCGACGCGGAGAACGCGGAGAACGCGGACGACGCGGAGGACTTGGAGGACGACGCCGACCTCGCCGGTGACCTGGCCGAGGCCGAGGGCCCGTCCGGCGTCGGTCAGGGTGCCGGTGCCGTCGTCTCCGTCGTGCTCGGCCTGGTCTCCCTCACGGGCGGCTGGATCGGTACGGTGGCCGCCGCCCGCGAGACCCTCGTCGGCCAGCTCCAGACCTCGTCGACCGCGAGCGTCGCCACGCAGGTCAAGGAGGTGTACGGCGACGCCTGGCAGACCACCGCGCTGTGGGCCGGCCTGTTCGCGCTCGCCTCCCTGCTCACCGCCGTCGTGGTGCTGGCCCGGCCCGCGTTCGGCGCCCCCGGCAAGCCGCAGGCGCCGTGGATCAAGTCGGTCGCCTGGGCGGGCGTGGCGCTCGGCGTCATCGGCCTGTTGCTGGCCGTCCTGAAGTACTCCGACGCACTCCTCGGCCTGCCGTCGACCAGCTGACACAGCCGAGAAAGCCCAGGTCGGAAGGGGCCTTAGGGCGTCCGTAAGCACCTTACGGACGTACTAAGGCCCCTTACGCGTGTCCGGGGTCCGGCGGGCCCGCGAAGATGCGGAACTCTCCCGATGTGGCGCACCCCCCTGGGAGACGAAAGTGGAGGCATCGCGGAAAGCGAAGCCCAACCACCCGCTCTCACAAGGGACACACTATGTTCGAGTACGAACTCCACCGGATCCGCTCCGCCGAACTGCGCCGGCAGGCCGACGAGGCCCGCCTCGCCCGCGAGGCCGTCCGCTCCCGCCGCGCCGCACGCCGGGAGGCCCGGGAGGCCCGGGACGCCGCGGCGGCGCAGGAGGCCCATACCGACCGCCGTGGCCGGCGCCGGCTCCCGCACGCCGCGTGAGCACGGGGCCGGGCGGGGCCGACCGCCCGGAGACCGGGAACGGGGAAGCCAGCAACAGGCAAGTCCGGAACGGGGAAGCCCGGAACGAGCAAGTCCGTAACGGGGAAGCCCGGAACAAGCAAGTCCGAAACGGGGAAGCCGGTGGCCGTACGGGGGTCGGCCACCGGCTTCCCCCGTTGCTTCCCTCGCCACCAGCCGCCGGTACGACAAGCGCACCGGCGCTGTGGAAAACCGCTGCCGTGGCCTCCGCGCCCCATGCGATGCTCTGGCCTGTGGAAACCAGGTCCGTGAGTCCCGTGTTCGTAGGCCGCAGCGACGAGTTGGGCACACTGAACGACGCGCTCGAGCGTGCCGGGGCCGCCGAGCCGCAGGCGCTGCTGCTCGGCGGCGAGGCCGGCGTCGGCAAGACCCGGCTGGTCGAGGAGTTCGCCACGGCCGCCTGCCGCCAGGGCGCGGTCGTCGCCCTGGGCGGCTGCGTGGAGATCGGCGCCGACGGCCTGCCGTTCGCCCCCTTCTCCACCGCCCTGCGCGCGCTGCGGGCCGCCCTGCCCGACGAACTGGCCGAGGCCGCCGCCGGCCAGGAGGACGAGCTGGCCCGCCTGCTGCCCGAGCTCGGCGAGGCGGCCACCTCCGGCCGCCACGACGAGCAGGGCATGGCCCGCCTCTTCGAGCTCACCGCGCGTCTGCTGGAGCGGGTCGCCGCCGAGCGCACGGTGGTCGTCGCCCTGGAGGACCTGCACTGGGCCGACGCCTCCACCCGCCACCTCCTCGCCTACCTGCTGCGCACCCTGCGCACCGGCCGGCTCGTCGTCCTCGCCACCTACCGCTCCGACGACATCCACCGCCGCCACCCGCTGCGCCCCCTGCTGGCCGAACTCGACCGGCTGCGCACCGTCCGCCGCCTCGAACTCGCCCGTTTCACCCGTGAGGAGGTCGGCCGCCAGATCGCCGGCATCCTCGCCACCGAACCCGACCCGGACCAGGTCGACGAGATCTTCGAACGCTCCGACGGCAACGCCTTCTTCGTCGAGGAACTCGCCGTGGCCGCCGTCGAGGGCTGCTGCACCGGGCTCACCGACTCCCTGCGCGACCTGCTCCTGGTCCGGGTCGAGGCACTGCCCGAGAGCGCCCAGCGAGTGGCCCGGATCGTCGCCGAGGGCGGCTCCACCGTCGAGTACCGGCTGCTCGCCGCCGTCGCCCGGCTCGCCGAGGACGACCTCATCGAGGCGCTGCGGGCCGCCGTCGGCGCCAACCTCCTCACCGCCACCCCCGCCGGCGACGGCTACCGCTTCCGGCACTCCCTGGTCCGCGAGGCCGTCGCCGACGACCTGCTGCCCGGCGAACGCTCCCGGCTCAACCGGCGCTACGCGGAGGCCCTGGAGGCCGACCCGGGTCTGGTGCCGGCCGACGCGCGCGTGACCCGCCTGGCCAACTACTGGTACCAGGCCCACGACCAGGCCAAGGCCCTGCCCGCAGTCCTCGACGCCTCCGTCGTGGCCCGCCGCCGGTACGCCTACAGCGAGCAACTGGGGCTCCTGGAGCGGGCGATGGAGCTGTGGGACACCGCCCCCGAGGAGATCCGCGCGGCCCTGCGGCCCGTCGACTACACCGACGTCTACCCTCCGTGCGGCTGCGATCCCGGTAGCGAGCCGCTGCGCTATCTCGACCTGATGGCGGAGGCGGCCGTCGCGGGCCGCTACTGCGGGGAGCGCGAACGCGCCCTGAAGATCACCAAGAAGGCGCTGCGGATCCTCCAGGACGAGCACGACCCGCAGCGCGCCGCCTGGTTCTGGGTGCAGCGCTCCCGGCTGGTCCAGGGCTTGGCCCGCGGCGACGGCTGGCAGGAGCTCGGCACCGCCCAGGACCTGGTGCGCGGCCTGCCGCCCTCCGAGGTGCACGCCGACGTGCTGGCCAACGCCGCCAGCTGGTCCATGCAGCACGAACCCGGCCCGGAGGCCTTCGCCGCCGCCGAGCGGGCCGTGCAGTACGCGCGGATGGTGGGCGCCCGCGAGATCGAGCTCAACGCCCGGGTCACCCTGGGCACCCTCATGGTCGACGCGGGTGACGTCGACAACGGCCTCGCGGAGCTGGAGCGCGTCAAGGACGTAGCGCTCCAGGAAGGCATCTCCCATGTCGCGGGACGCGTGTACACGAACCTCGCCTCCGAGCTGGAGGCGGTCGGCCGCTCCCGGGAGGCCGTGCCGATCATGCGCGAGGGCCTCGCCTTCGCCCGCAGATACGGCCTGCTGGACTCCGAGGCATGGATCTGGGGCAACCTCTCCGAGTCGCTGTACGCGCTCGGCGACTGGGACGCGGCCGCCGAAGCCGCGGCGGCCTCCCTCGGCTCCGCGGCCAGCGCCAAGCCCCGCGGCGCCGGCGCCCTGCGGCTCGCCCACATCGCCCTCGCCCGGGGCGACACCGCCGAGGCCGGCCGCCAACTGGCCCTCGCCCAGGCTCACTACGGCACCCACGACCCGATGCCCCAGGTGCAGCTGCCCGTGACCCGCATCGCCCTCGGCGTCGCCGCCGAGGAGGGCAGGCTCCTCGACGCCCGCGCCGAGCTGGACCGCGCCCTGGCGGCCGGCTTCCCGCCCGGCACCCACCGCTACGGCTGGCCCCTGCTGCTGGCCGCGGCCACCGCCGAGGCCGACGCCCGCGCCCTGCCCGCGGTGGCCGAGGGCCGTGCCGAGGCCCTCGACCGGCTCGCCGAGGCCGCGCGCAAGCTCACCACCGGCGCGCCCGTCTGGCAGGCGTACGAGCGCTGGACCCGTGCCGAGCTGCACCGCGCGCGGGGCACCGGCACCGCCGCCGTCTGGTCGGACGTGGTCACCGACTTCGAGCGCCTGGACCGCCCCTACGACCTCGCCCGGGTCCGCCGCCGCCTCGCCCAGGCCCTCCTCGAGAAGGCCGTCGGCGACGACGAACGCGACCGCGCGACGGAACTCCTCCGGCTGGCCGGAGCCGTCGCCGACCACCTCGGGGCCCGCCCGCTCGCCGAGGCCGTCGCCCTGCTCGCCCAGCGCGCCCGCCTCACCCTCACCGCCCGTGCCGCCCCCCGGGTCCTCGACCCCGCCGAGAGCCTCGGCCTCACCAGCCGGGAGCGCGACGTCCTCCGCCTGGTCTCGGCCGGCCGCACCAACCGGCAGATCGCCGAGGAGCTCTTCATCTCCCCGAAGACCGCGAGCGTCCACGTCTCGAACATTTTGGGCAAGCTGGGCGTTGCAGGAAGGGGCGAGGCCGCGGCGGTGGCACACAGACTCGGGTTGTTCCCCGCCGAGGCCCTCGACCCGACCAGGTAAGGGGACCGGCACAGGAGGCACCGTGTTCAACATGTTCGAGGAGCTCTTCGCACCCGGCCGCAAACACACCCACGAGGAGCAGAAGCGGCTGGAGCTGACCCGGGAGGACGCGGGGGACACGGATCCCGGACGCGGACCGATAGACCTCGCGTCCGGCAAGGTCGTCATAAGGCTTCCGCAGGAGGAGCCCGCGGCGGGGTCCACGGCGGGGTCCGAAGAGGAATCCGAAGAGGAATCCGAAGCGGAGCCCTCGGCGGACGCCGTCGGGGACGACGGGGCGTGAGCGGCGGCGCCGCCTACCTCACCTCCAGCTCCAGGATCCTGTCGTCGCCCGCCTTCGGCTTGCCCCGTCCGTCGGTGTTGCTGGTCACCAGCCACACCTTGTCGCCGCCCGCCGCCACGACCGTGCGCAGGCGCCCGTACTCGCCGGTGAGGAAGGCCTGCGGTGCGGCGCCCGCCGTCGTGCCGTCCAGCGGGATGCGCCACAGCCGCTGGCCCTTCAGGCCGGCCATCCAGATCACGCCGTCGACATAGGCGATGCCACTGGGGGAGGCGTCGTCGGTGTGCCACTGGGCGATCGGGTTCACGTACTTCGGGTCGGACGCCCTGCCCTCCGCGTTCGGCCAGCCGTAGTCGCCGCCGGGCTTGATCGCGTTCAGCTCGTCCCAGGTGTCCTGCCCGAACTCCGAGGCGAACAGCCGCTGCCGGTCGTCCCAGGCCAGGCCCTGCACGTTGCGGTGGCCGTAGGTGTAGACGGGGGAGCCCGGGAAGGGGTTGCCGGGGGCCGGGTCGCCCTCCGGGGTCAGCCGCAGGATCTTCCCGCCGAGAGAGCCCTTGTCCTGCGCGAGGCCCCGCTGCCCGCTCTCCCCGGTGCCGGCGTAGAGCATGCCGTCCGGGCCGAAGGCGATCCGGCCGCCGTTGTGGATGAACCCCTTCGGAATCCCCTTGAAGATCGTGTCGGGGGCGCCCAGCTGCTCCTTGGCCGGCTTGCTCTCGTCCCAGAGCAGGCGCACGATCCGGTTGTCGGAGGCCGACGTGAAGTACGCGTAGATCATGTGGTCCGAGGCGAAGTCGGGGGAGAGGGCGATCCCCAGCAGGCCCCCCTCACCGGCCGCGGACACCCCGGAGACGGTCCCCAGCTCCGTGATCTTCCCGGTCTTCTCGTCGACCTTGCTGATCGTCCCGTCGTCCCGGTCGGAGACCAGCAGCCCGGCCCCGTCCGGCAGCGGCGCCAGCCCCCAGGGCGACCTGAGCCCCTGGGCGACCGTACGCAGCACTGTGACCGAGCCCTTGGCGGGCGCTGCCGACTCACTCGCCGAAGCGGACGCGGAGGCCCCGGAGCCACTCGCCGACGACCCCCCGGCCCAGGACGGCGTGGGCAGCCCCCCACCACCGCCCCCGGAAGAACACCCGGCCACCACCAGGACCCCGGCCACGGCCAACGCGGCGGCCCCACTTCGACGTCGCACGCTCACGGTCCCTTCGAAACGCCCCCGGCTCCTCCGACCGACGGTAGTACAAGGCGCCCCGTCAGGGGCGTGGGCCTGTCCGGCGGATCACGAAGCGAACGCCCGCCGACAGCGCCCCGTCAGGGGCGCGGGGCTGTGTCGATCTGCGGCTCCGCCGCGTGGGCGCGACCAGCCACGACGTCGCCGCACCGAACCACCGGCAGATCGCGGCACTTTCGACAACCGCTCAGTCCCACGAGCCCTGCGCAGCAGGCAGCCCGCCCAGCTCCGCCAGATCCGCCGCGGTCAGCCGGACCTCCACCGAACCGGCGTTCTCGGCCACCCACCGCCCCCGCTTCGTCCCCGGCACCGGCACCACATGTGGCCCCTGCGCCAGCACCCACGCCAGCGCCACCTGAGCCGCGGTGACACTGCCGTCCCCCTGTCGGCCCGCAACCCTCCGCAGCCCCGCCACGATCGGCTGGTTCGCCGCCATCATCTCCGCGGTGAACCGAGGATGCCGCGCCCGCAGGTCGTCCGATTCGAAACCCTCACCCGGCGTGAGCGTCCCGGTCAGGAAGCCGTTGCCGAGCGGCATCGCCGCGAGGAACCCCACGCCCCGCGCCGCGCACCACGGCAGCAGCGCCTCCAGCGCCTCGGGTGACCACACCGACAGCTCCGCCTGCACCGCGCTCACCGGAAACACCTGCTGCACCCGCTGAAGCTGACGCAGGGTCGCGTCATGCAGTCGCGCGCCGGACCTGCGCCCCCCGCGCGCCCCCACGGCGCACAACCCCAACGCCCGCACCTTCCCCGCCTGCACCAGTTCCGCCATCGCGCCCCAGGTCTCCTCGACGGGAACCTCGGGGTCGGCGCGGTGCAGTTGGTAGAGGTCTATGACGTCGGTCTGGAGCCTGCGCAGCGACGCGTCGCACGCCCGCTTCACATAGCCGGGTCTGCCGTTCGCCACGATGTGCTGGTCGCCCACCAGCAGGCCCACCTTCGTCGACACGAAGGCCTCCGCGCGCCGCTCCTTGAGCACCCGCCCCAGCAGCAGCTCATTGGTGAACGGGCCGTACATGTCGGCCGTGTCAAGGAGTGTCACGCCCAAATCCAGGGCTCCGTGCACCGTTCTCAGAGACTCGTCACCCCGCTGCCGCGACCCGCTGTACGCCCAGCTCATCGGCATGCACCCGAGTCCGACGGCCCCCACCGCGAGCGCCCCCGCACCGATCGTCCTGCGCTCCACCAGCCCGCGAACCTCCTTCTCCGGCCCCCAACCTAACCCGCGGGCCCGCACACCTCTGACATAGCCTCCTGACCATGACCTCCGACGTGTGGCTCCCCATCCCGCCGACCGAGTTCCAGGGGCTCCCAGAAGGCCTCAATTACCTCTTCTGGGATGGCGACCAGGACTTTCCCGGTGATCCCGCCGACTGTGCCGTGTACGTCGTCCCCTACATGAAGCGGCAGAACGTCAAGGTGCGGCCGCTGGCGGGGATGCGGAACGTCCGGCTGATCCAGACCCTCACCGCCGGGGTCGACGACATGATCGCCGCCATCGACCTCATCCCGCCCGGCGTGCCGTTGTGCAACGCGCGCGGGGTGCACGAGGCGAGCACCGCCGAGCTCGCGCTCGCCCTCACGCTGGCGTCCCTGCGCGGCATCCCCGGGTTCGTGCGCGCCCAGCAGCGGGAGCAGTGGCAGAGCGGCTTCCACCCGGCCCTCGCCGACAAGTCCGTCCTCATCGTGGGCTACGGCGCCATCGGCGCGGCCATCGAGGACCGGCTCGTGCCCTTCGAGGTTGCGCGGGTGGCGCGCGTCGCGCGCTCCGGGCGCGCCTCGGCGCGCGGTCCCGTGCTTCCGCTCACCGAACTGCCGCATCTGCTTCCGGAAGCCGATGTCGTCATCCTTTCCACGCCCCTCACGGACACCACGCGTGGCCTGGTCAACGCGGAGTTCCTCGCGCGGATGAAGGACGGCGCACTGCTCGTGAACATCGCGCGCGGGGCCGTCGTGGACACCAAGGCCCTGCTCGCCGAACTGGAGAGCGGCCGCCTCACCGCCGCCCTGGACGTCACCGACCCCGAGCCGCTGCCGGCCGGACACCCCTTGTGGCAGGCGCCGGGCGTGCTGATCAGCCCTCATGTCGGCGGCCCCACCTCGGCCTTCCTGCCGCGCGCCAAGCGCGTCGTCATCCAGCAGTTGAACCGTTTCGTGAACCGGGAGCCCTTGCGAAACGTGATTTTGACGACGGGATCCACCGACAACTGACCATCGCGGCAATACGCGTGTAATCCGCTTCCGGTACGGTCCGCAACCTTCCGGGCGCGGTGCGTGCGCGCATAGCCGCTGGTCGTCACGGAGCGTAGAGAAGCTATGTCCCTGAGTGACGAGACTGGTGTATCGTCCCGGAAGGGGCTGCGCCGCGCACCGTTCGGCGCCGGGGATGGACATTTCAGATTTGTGAGGGGGGCGACGGGCGATGCACGGCCTATGGACGAACGATCCGACGCGGCGGAGCCGCCGGCGGCGACCCTGGCGCACAGCTGCGCGCAGACGCGGCCACCACACCAGCCATCACCACCACCGCAGGCACAGCGGCCGCAGGAGGCACGCGCACCCGGCTCACCGGGACCCGAGGGACCCGGGAGCCACGCGGACCGGGAGGGTCCGGTGAGCGCGCCGACGCCTGTGACGACCACCCTCCCCGGAGCGCTGCGGGCACAGCCTCCGGCGGGGATGCCGCACCCCCGGCCGCCGGTCACCGGCGGCGGGACCGGCGTGGTCCGCCAACTCGTCCTGGCCCTCATCTGCGCGGGATACGCCGTCGGTTCCGCGTTCGACTGGGGCTCGAACCAGATCGCCCTGTTCATGGGCGACTTCGGTCTGACCGCGGCCGCCGGCACCGCCGCCGTGTCGTGCTTCCTCTACGCCCGCTCCCCGCGGGTCCGCTTTCGACCCGCCTGGCTGCTGTTCGCCCTCTCCTCGGCGATGGCGGCCCTGGGCAACGCCGTCTGGGGGTGGTACGAGGTCGTGCTCCACCGGCCCGTGCCCAGCCCCAGCTACGCCGACCTGTTCTTCCTGTGCTTCGCGCCGCCCGCCATCGTCGGCCTGCTGGTGCTGGCCAAGCGGCCGGTGACCAAGGCCGGCTGGATCTGCCTGGCGCTGGACGCCTGGCTGATCGGCGGCTCGCTGCTCACCCTGTCGTGGAGCCTCGCGCTCGCCCAGGCCGCCCGGTTCGACGGGCCCAGCGTCGCGCACACCGCGCTCTCGCTGGCGTACCCGCTGCTGGACATCGCCCTGGTGAGCATGGTGCTCGCGCTGCACTTCCGGCGCTCGCCGGGCAACCGCACCGCGGTGAACACCGCGATCGGCGCCCTCGCCCTGACCGTGATGTGCGACGCGCTGTTCACCTCGCCGCTGCTGCACAGCAGTTACCGCTCCGGCCAGCTGCTGGACGCGGGCTGGTTCGCCGGCTCCCTGCTGCTCGCGTACGCCCCCTGGGCCGCACCCCGGGCGACGGGCGCGCAGGATCCCGACGGGCACACGCGCGTGGTCCACGAGCACGTGCCCGGCGGCCGGGCGGCGGCGCCCAAGCAGCCGCCCGCGCCCGCCCCGGGAGGCGACCACAGCCGGTACCCGGCGGGCCGGCCGATCACCGGCTCGCTGGCCGCGCTCACCCCGTACCTGGCCGCCGCCGTGTGCACCCTGGGCATCCTCTACAACGTCCTCAACGGCCGCAGTCCGGACCACGTCGTCCTGATCACCGCGGGCTGTGTGGTCCTCGCGCTCGTCGTGCGGCAGGGCATCATGCTGCTCGACAACATCACCCTCACCCAGGAACTGGCGCAGCAGGAGAACCACTTCCGCTCCCTGGTGCAGGGCTCCAGCGACGTCATCATGATCGCCGCACCCAACGGCATCCTCCGGTACGTCTCCCCGGCCGCCGCCGGGGTCTACGGACGCCCGGCCGAGGACATCGTGGGCTCGGAACTGGCCAACCTCATCCACCCGGAGGACCTGGGCTGCGTGGTGCACGAGGTGCGCCGCTTCCTCGCCGCCAGCTCCCAGGAGGAACCCACCACCCGCATCGAGTGCCGGTTCCGCTCCGGCGAGGGCGGCTGGCTCAACGTCGAGTCCACCGTGAACCGCCACCACGGCGGCCTCATCTTCAACAGCCGGGACGTGACCGAAAGAGTGCGGCTGCAGGCGCAGCTCCAGCACAACGCCGAGCACGACCCGCTCACCGACCTGCCCAACCGCGCCCTGTTCACCCGGCGTGTGCAGCAGGCCCTGTCCGGCCGCCGCTCCTCCGACCGGGGCCCGGCCCTGCGGAACACGGCGGTGCTCTTCATCGACCTGGACGGGTTCAAGGCCGTCAACGACACGATCGGGCACCAGGCCGGGGACGAACTGCTCGTCCAGGCCGCGCGCAGACTCCAGGGCACGGTCCGCCACGGCGACACCGCGTCCCGGCTGGGCGGCGACGAGTTCGCGGCGCTGATCGTGGGCGACGGCACCCGTGACCGCAGTGCCCGGGAGCGGCACATCCTGGAGCTCGCCGACCGCCTCAGGACGACCCTCTCCCAGCCGTACGCCATTGACGGCAACGATGTCCGTGTCAACGCGTCCATCGGTGTCGCCTTCGCCGAACCGGGCCTCGGCGCCGGTGAGCTGCTGCGCAACGCCGACCTGGCGATGTACCGCGCCAAGTCGGCCGGAAAGGGCCGCGTCAAGCTGTACAAGCCGCAGATGCAGCAGGACGTCGTACGCAAGGCGGAACTGGCCACCCGGCTGCGGGCCGCCCTGCACGACGGCGAGTTCGCGCTGCTGCACCAGCCAGTGGTGTGCCTGGAGAACGGCCGGATCGAATCGGTCTCCGCGCAGGCGCGCTGGCGCTCCTCGCAGGGGGTGCTGTTCACGCCGGCCGAGTTCCTGCGGGTCGCCGAGGACAGCGACAAGACCGCCGAGCTGGACCGCTGGATCCTCCAGGAGGCGGTCGAGCAGGCCGCCGAGCGGGCCGCGGGCGGGCTGGTGGTGCCGGTCGCCGTCCGGATGTCGGCCCGGCGGCTGCTGGACCGGTCCTCGCCGCTCGGCTCCCTGGAGGCCCTGCTCACCCGGCACGCGCTGCCCTCGGGGGCGCTGGTCCTGGAGTTGTCCGACACCGATCCCCGGGTCCCGCTGGACGAGCTGGAGCGGCGGCTGACCGCGCTCGGTCGCCACGGTGTCCGGATCGCGCTGGACGGCTTCGGCAGCGGCTACGCGGCGATCACGGCCCTGCGGAAGCTCCCCGTGGACGTGCTCAAGCTCGACCGCGGTCTGGTGGAGGGGGTCGTCGAGTCGGCCCGGCTGCACAAGATCACCAGCGGGTTGCTGCGGATCGCCTGCGATCTCGGCCTCCAGTCGGTGGCCGAGGGCGTGGACCTGCCCGAGCAGGTCACGGCGCTCCGCGCGATGGGCTGCACGCACGGGATGGGCATGGCGTTCTCCGGCCCGGTGGACGAGTACCGGCTGCGCCGGGCGCTCGGTTCCGGCCACTATCCGGTCCCGCACGCACCGGCGGCCGAGCCGGCGTTCGCGGGCGCAGCGAGAGAGCCGGAGGGGTGCGTCGGTGTCGAGGGCGCGGCCGCGCGGAGGCCCGAAGGGTTGAGCACGGTCGTGGTCTCGACACCGACTGGAGCACCCCGGAGGTGAACGAGCCATGAAAAGGTGCGCGGGGGTGTACACGAGTGGTGTGCCCGCGGTGCTCGGAGGCGGCAGTGCCCCTCGCTCACATAATGAGACTCCCGTCCCACCCACTTGACACGTGGTGCGCGTCGGAGGGAGGGTCAGTCCCATGCGCACCCGAATTCTCGTACTTGGACAGCGCGTCGGCTGAGCTGGGACCCACCGGAGGACGATCCGGAACCCCCAGCGACCACACCGGCGCGCTCCCCTCGCTTGCCTTTTGGCACGAGGGGTTTTTTGTTGCACCAGCACCAGACGTACGGCAGCGAAAATCCGTACGAACCTCGCAAAAACCCTCAGCATCGAGAAGAGAATGCCGATGACCGAGCAGGCCACCGGGGCCCACCATCCGCAGCCGCGGCCCCGTTCCGGAGGACAGCAGTCCGCCCCCGTCGAGCACGTCACGGGTGCGAAGTCCCTCATCCGCTCGCTTGAGGAGGTCGGCGCCGACACGGTATTCGGTATCCCCGGTGGCACGATCCTGCCGGCCTACGACCCGCTGATGGACTCCACCCGGGTGCGCCACGTCCTGTGCCGGCACGAGCAGGGCGCCGGCCACGCGGCCACCGGCTACGCGCAGGCCACCGGCAAGGTCGGGGTCTGCATGGCGACCTCGGGCCCGGGTGCGACCAATCTGGTGACCCCGATCGCGGACGCCAACATGGACTCGGTGCCGCTCGTGGCGATCACCGGCCAGGTGGTCTCGGCCGCGATCGGTACGGACGCCTTCCAGGAGGCGGACATCGTCGGCATCACCATGCCGATCACCAAGCACAGTTTCCTGGTCACCAAGGCCGAGGACATTCCGCGGATCATCGCGCAGGCGTTCCACATCGCCTCCACCGGCCGTCCCGGCCCGGTCCTCGTGGACATCCCCAAGGACATCCTCCAGGCGAAGACCACCTTCTCCTGGCCGCCGGTCATGGACCTGCCCGGCTACCGCCCGGTGACCAAGCCGCACGCCAAGCAGATCCGCGAGGCCGCGAAGCTGATCACTTCCGCGAAGCGGCCGGTCCTCTACGTCGGTGGCGGTGTCATCAAGGCGCGCGCCACCGCCGAGCTCAAGGTTCTCGCCGAGCTCACCGGAGCGCCCGTCACCACCACCCTGATGGCGCTCGGCGCGTTCCCCGACAGCCACCCGCTGCACGTGGGAATGCCGGGCATGCACGGTGCGGTCACCGCCGTCACCGCGCTGCAGAAGGCCGACCTGATCGTCGCCCTCGGAGCCCGCTTCGACGACCGCGTCACCGGCAAGCTGGACAGCTTCGCCCCCTACGCGAAGATCGTCCACGCCGACATCGACCCCGCGGAGATCGGCAAGAACCGCGCCGCCGACGTGCCGATCGTCGGCGACGCCCGCGAGGTCATCGCCGACCTGATCCAGGCGGTCCAGAAGGAGCACAGCGAGGGCCAGCAGGGCGAGGCCGCCAGGTCGAGGTACGCAGCCTGGTGGAAGGACCTCAACCGCTGGCGCGAGACCTACCCGCTGGGCTACGACCTGCCCGACAACGGTTCGCTCTCCCCGCAGCAGGTCATCGAGCGCATCGGGCAGCTCGCCCCCGAGGGCACGATCTTCACGGCGGGCGTCGGCCAGCACCAGATGTGGGCCGCGCACTACGTGCAGTACGAGAAGCCCGCCACCTGGCTGAACTCCGGCGGCGCCGGAACCATGGGCTACGCGGTCCCGGCCGCCATGGGTGCCAGGGCCGGCCAGCCGGGCAGGACCGTCTGGGCGATCGACGGCGACGGCTGCTTCCAGATGACCAACCAGGAACTGACCACCTGTGCCCTGAACAACATCCCGATCAAGGTCGCCATCATCAACAACGGCGCCCTCGGGATGGTTCGCCAGTGGCAGACCCTCTTCTACAACCAGCGGTACTCCAACACGGTCCTGCACTCCGGTCCCGACGACGTCAACCCGGACGCCCGCGGCACCCGGGTCCCCGACTTCGTCAAGCTGTCGGAGGCCATGGGCTGCTACTCCATCCGGTGCGAGTCCCCGGACGACCTCGACAAGGTCATCGAAGAGGCGAACTCCATCAACGACCGCCCGGTGGTCATCGACTTCATCGTCCACGAGGACGCCATGGTGTGGCCGATGGTCGCCGCCGGCACCTCCAACGACGAGATCCTGGCCGCCCGGGACGTCCGCCCCGACTTCGGCGACAACGAAGACGACTGAGCGAGAGCCGTTCAAGAGAGACGTCAAGAGAGAGACGCAGAAGAAAATGTCCAAGCACACGCTCTCCGTCCTGGTGGAGAACAAGCCGGGCATCCTCGCCCGGATCGCCGCCCTGTTCTCCCGCCGCGGCTTCAACATCGACTCGCTCGCCGTCGGGGTCACCGAGCACGCCGACATCTCCCGCATCACGATCGTGGTGAGTGTCGAGGCGCTGCCGCTGGAGCAGGTCACCAAGCAGCTCAACAAGCTCGTCGAGGTGCTCAAGATCGTCGAACTGGAGCCGGGTTCGGCCGTTCAGCGGGAACTCGTTCTGGTGAAGGTGCGCGCCGACAACGAGACGCGCTCCCAGATCGTCGAGATCGTCCAGCTGTTCCGAGCCAAGACCGTCGACGTCTCCCCGGAGGCCGTCACCATCGAGGCCACCGGCAGCAGCGAGAAGCTGACCGCCATGCTCAAGATGCTGGAGCCGTTCGGCGTCAAGGAGCTGGTGCAGTCCGGCACCATCGCGATCGGACGCGGGGCCCGTTCGATCACCGACCGGTCGCTGCGCGCCCTCGACCGATCTGCGTAAGGCTTGAGCAAGGCTTGACACGGGCGGCCGACGGTCGTTCCCGGCGCGCCGGCCGCCCGTATACCGAGACCCCGAAACTTCCGTTCCGCCCGCCGTCATACGGTGGGACGCAACACCTGCACACCAAGGAGAGAACCCAAAGTGGCCGAGCTGTTCTACGACGCCGACGCCGACCTGTCCATCATCCAGGGCCGCAAGGTCGCGGTCATCGGCTACGGCAGCCAGGGTCACGCCCACGCCCTGTCGCTGCGCGACTCGGGTGTCGACGTGCGTGTCGGTCTGCACGAGGGCTCCAAGTCCAAGGCGAAGGCCGAGGAGCAGGGCCTGCGCGTGGTGACCCCGGCCGAGGCCGCCGCCGAGGCCGACGTCATCATGATCCTGGTCCCGGACCCGATCCAGGCCCAGGTCTACGAGGAGTCCATCGCCCCGAACCTGAACGACGGCGACGCGCTGTTCTTCGGCCACGGCCTGAACATCCGCTTCGGCTTCATCAAGCCCCCGGCCGGCGTCGACGTCTGCATGGTCGCCCCCAAGGGCCCGGGCCACCTGGTGCGCCGCCAGTACGAGGAGGGCCGCGGCGTGCCCTGCATCGTGGCCGTCGAGCAGGACGCGACCGGCAACGGCTTCGCGCTGGCGCTGTCGTACGCGAAGGGCATCGGCGGCACCCGCGCCGGCGTCATCAAGACGACCTTCACCGAGGAGACCGAGACCGACCTGTTCGGCGAGCAGGCCGTCCTCTGCGGTGGTACGGCCGCCCTGGTCAAGGCCGGTTTCGAGACCCTGGTCGAGGCCGGCTACCAGCCGGAGATCGCCTACTTCGAGTGCCTCCACGAGCTGAAGCTCATCGTCGACCTGATGTACGAGGGCGGCCTGGAGAAGATGCGCTGGTCGGTCTCCGAGACCGCCGAGTGGGGCGACTACGTCACCGGCCCGCGGATCATCACCGACGCCACCAAGGCCGAGATGAAGCAGATCCTCGCCGAGATCCAGGACGGCACCTTCGCCAACAACTGGATGGACGAGTACCACGGCGGTCTGAAGAAGTACAACGAGTACAAGAAGCAGGACTCCGAGCACCTGCTGGAGACCACCGGCAAGCAGCTGCGCAAGCTGATGTCCTGGGTGAACGAAGACGCGTAAGCCCCAGGTGACAGGGCCGGGGCGAGCCGCCCCGGCCCTGTTGTCCGCCCCGTCGAATCTCGGACGGGTGATCCTTCCGCAGAGGCGCAGGACGCCCTCCGCCACGGCACTACACTGCCGTACTACATACGCGTCAGGCCCACAGCGTCGTGCGTCTCCACGCGGCTAGCCAACCTCCACCGCCTGCGGCCGTCGGGACGGCCGTCCGCATTGGACCTGTGAGGACTCACGTGAGCTCGAAACCTGTCGTACTCATCGCTGAAGAGCTGTCGCCCGCCACCGTCGACGCGCTGGGCCCGGACTTCGAGATCCGGCACACCAACGGAGCAGACCGAGCCGAACTGCTCCCCGCCATCGCCGACGTGGACGCGATCCTGATCCGCTCCGCCACCAAGGTCGACGCCGAGGCCATCGCCGCGGCGAAGAAGCTGAAGGTCGTCGCACGAGCCGGCGTCGGCCTGGACAACGTCGACGTCTCCGCCGCCACCAAGGCCGGCGTCATGGTCGTCAACGCCCCGACCTCCAACATCGTGACCGCCGCCGAACTGGCCTGCGGTCTGCTGGTCTCCACCGCCCGCCACATCCCGCAGGCCAACTCCGCGCTGAAGAACGGCGAGTGGAAGCGCAGCAAGTACACCGGCGTCGAGCTCGCCGAGAAGACCCTCGGTGTCGTCGGCCTCGGCCGCATCGGCGCCCTGGTCGCGCAGCGCATGTCCGCCTTCGGCATGAAGGTCGTCGCGTACGACCCCTACATCCAGCCCGCCCGCGCCGCCCAGATGGGCGTCAAGGTGCTGTCCCTGGACGAGCTGCTCGAGGTCGCCGACTTCATCACCGTGCACCTCCCGAAGACCCCCGAGACGGTCGGTCTGATCGGCGACGAGGCGCTGCGCAAGGTCAAGCCGTCGGTGCGGATCGTCAACGCCGCGCGCGGTGGCATCGTCGACGAGGAGGCGCTGTACGCGGCGCTCAAGGAGGGCCGGGTCGCCGGCGCCGGCCTCGACGTGTACTCCAAGGAGCCGTGCACCGACTCCCCGCTCTTCGAGCTCGACCAGGTCGTCTGCACCCCGCACCTCGGCGCCTCCACCGACGAGGCCCAGGAGAAGGCGGGCATCGCCGTCGCCCGGTCCGTCCGCCTCGCCCTCGCCGGCGAGCTGGTCCCGGACGCGGTCAACGTCCAGGGCGGGGTCATCGCCGAGGACGTCAAGCCGGGCCTGCCGCTCGCCGAGCGCCTCGGCCGCATCTTCACCGCGCTCGCCGGTGAGGTCGCGGTCCGCCTCGACGTCGAGGTCTACGGCGAGATCACCCAGCACGACGTGAAGGTGCTGGAGCTGTCCGCGCTCAAGGGCGTCTTCGAGGACGTCGTCGACGAGACGGTGTCGTACGTCAACGCCCCGCTGTTCGCCCAGGAGCGCGGTGTCGAGGTCCGGCTGACGACCAGCTCGGAGTCGGCCGACCACCGCAACGTCGTCACCGTGCGCGGCACCCTCGGCAGCGGCGAGGAGGTCTCGGTCTCCGGCACGCTGTCCGGCCCGAAGAACCTCCAGAAGATCGTCGCGGTCGGCGACTACGACGTCGACCTCGCGATCGCCGACCACCTGCTGGTGCTGCGGTACGAGGACCGGCCGGGTGTCGTCGGCACCGTCGGCCGCATCCTGGGGGAGGCCGGCATCAACATCGCCGGTATGCAGGTGTCCCGCGCGACGGCGGGTGGTGAGGCGCTGGCCGTTCTCACCGTCGACGACACGGTTGCCTCCGGCGTGCTGGCCGAGGTCGAGGCGGAGATCGGGGCCACGTCGGCTCGTTCGGTGAACCTGGTCTGATTTTTCTTGCCCACCCGCCCACCCGACTCGGTGGGCTGGAAGGCTGGAGTCGTGCGTCCTCAAACGCCGGACGGGCTGGGTAGACCAGCCCGTCCGGCGGTTGCATGGTCACCTCCTGCGCAGCCGTATGCTCCCCGCC
>NZ_JBHXMA010000040.1:0-104832 GCF_042721035.1 Streptomyces sp. NPDC058464 | reverse complement strand
CTGGCGTTGACTTTTGGCACGCTGTTGAGTTCTCAAGGAACGGTCGCTTCCTTTGTACTCACCCTCTCGGGCTTTCCTCCGGGCTTCCCTTCGGTCTTGCGTTTCCGACTCTATCAGATCTTTTCTCGACCCGATTTCCTCGGTGCTTTCCAGGTTTCCGCTCTCGCGTTTCCCTTTCCGGCGGTTCCGACTCTATCAGATCCTTTCGGCGTCTGATTCCCAGTCAGCGGGAGTTGTCTTCGCGGCTGTTGGGCCGTTCCGACGTCCCAAACCTTAGCGGATCCGCTCCGCGATTCCCAATCGGGCCTCGCGGTCCGATCGGGCACCACTGAGACTCCAAATCGAATTGAATTCGGGCACGCCGAAATCAACCCGGTCGGGAGATCGTGCTGGTGGTTTGGGTTGCCGCTCATGCGGCAGAGGTGCTGTCGCAGAACCGTTACGGCTCCGTGGCAACCCGAAGAACATTACGGGGCGGGGAAGGGGGTGTCAACCCTCCCCTGTCAAGATTTTTTCCGCGGCCCGCGTGTCCCGGCGTCAGTCCAGGTCAGAGAGCCGACCGCCGGCATCGGGCTGGGCGTGCTCGACGCGACGCAGCAGCCTGGTGAGCACCTCGCCGAGCACCGCACGCTCCGCCGGGGAGAGGTCCTGGAGCAGATCCTCCTCGAAGACGGAGGCGAGGCGCATGGCCTCCAGCCACTTCTCGCGTCCTTCGGGAGTCAGCTCGACGATCACCCGTACGCGGTTGGATTCGTCCCTCTCCCGGGTGACGAGCCCTTCGGCGACCATCCGGTCGATGCGGTGGGTCATCGCTGCGGGAGTGAGGCCGAGGCGCTTGGCCAGTTCGCTGGGGCCCAAGCGGTAGGGGACCCCGGAGAGGACGAGGGCCTTGAGGACCTCCCACTCCGCGTTGCTGATGCCGAGGGCTCCGGTCTGGCGGCCGTAGGCGACGTTCATGCGGCGGTTGAGCCGGGAGAGCGCCGAGACGATCTTCTCGACCTGGGGGTCGAGGTCCCGGAATTCGCGCTGGTAGGCGGCGATCTGTTCGTCGAGTGTCGGCTCGCCGGCGCCGGTGGTGTCGGCCATGGGCTGAAGTATCGCATGGGTGCGCTTGGCGTTGAAGTCCTTCGCGATGTAGTCTTTAGCTTCGAACTTTAGCTTCAAAGTCTTGAGACTTCAGTAGTCCATGACTTGACGACCTGAGAGAGGTGAACGTGACCAGGGCGATGGGCGCAGCGATGCGCCGGATCCACGTGGGCAACGCACTCAGCGCGTTCGGGCTCGGCTTCACCGTCCCCTACCTGTACGTCTATGTGGCGCAGGTGCGGGGGCTCGGTGCCATGACGGCGGGGTTCATGCTCGCCGTCTTCGCCGTGGCCGCGCTGATCGTGCTGCCGTTCGCCGGCCGGGCGATCGTGCGGCGCGGCCCACTGCCGGTCCTTCTCACCGCCCTGGTGACGGCCGCGATCGGTGCGCTGAGCCTGGGGCTGGCGGGGAGCGGGCCGACGGTGCTGGCCGCGGCGGCGCTGCTCGGGGCCGGGCAGGCCGTGATGCAGCCGGCGCTGGCGACGATGATCGTGGACTGCTCGACGGCGGAGACCCGGTCCCGGGCCTTCGCGACGCAGTTCTTCCTGCAGAACCTGGGGCTGGGCGTCGGTGGCCTCATAGGCGGCCACCTCGTCGACACGACCCGGGTCTCCTCCTTCACCCTCCTCTTCGCGATCGAGGCGGCGATGTTCCTGCTGCTGGCCGTCGTGATGTCGACGGTGCGGATGCCGCACTCGCCGAGGATCGGGGACGCACCGGCCTCGTCGTCGGCGCAGGGCAGCTGGAAGCAGCTGCTCGGGAACCGGGCGATGGTGCAGCTGTCCGTGCTGGGCTTCGTGCTGTTCTTCGCCTGCTATGGGCAGTTCGAGTCCGGGCTGAGCGCGTACGGCGTGGAGGCCGCGGGGATATCCACGTCCGCGCTGGGGACCGCGCTGGCCGCGAACACGCTGATGATCGTCGTCGCGCAGTTCGCCGTACTCAGGTTCGTCGAGCGGCGGCGGCGGTCGCGGGTGATCGCCGGGGTCGGACTGATCTGGGCCGTGGCGTGGGTCGTCGCCGGGTACGCCGGGCTGGGGCATGGCAGCCAGGAGATGGCGACGGCGGCGTTCGTGTCGACGTACGCGCTGTTCGGGCTGGGTGAGGCGATGCTGTCGCCGACGGTGGCTCCGCTGGTGGCCGACCTCGCGCCGGAGGGGATGGCCGGGCAGTACAACTCGGCGTTCGCGCTGGTCAAGCAGCTGGCGCTGGCGGTGGGGCCGGCGGTGGGCGGGCCGATGGGGGCCTCGCTGCATGCGCCGTACGTCGTGACGTTCCTGCTGTTCTCGCTGGGGATCAGTGTGCTGGCGGTGCGGCTGGGGAAGCGGCTGACCGACGTCCAGGACCGGCCGTGGCTCGCTGCGAGGAGCAGGGTCGTGGCGCGGGGCGGGGCGACTTCGGAGTCCGTGTCGGCTTAGTGGGGGCGGGGGTGCGGACGCTTACCGGCGCTTGCAGGGTGCCGCCGCGAAGCGAGAGCGCCCCGTCAGGGGCGCGGGGAACTGCGCGACCAGCCCCCACCCGCCCGCAGCCGAACCACAAGGGCGCCCCCTACGGCGCTCCCCCTACCCCTTCGGCAGTACGAACTCGCACCACACCGCCTTCCCACCCCCGGGCGTCCTTCTAGACCCCCACCCCGAAGCGATCGTCGCCACGATCGCGATGCCCCTCCCGGACTCGTCGCCCGGTTCCGCGCGCCTCCGGCGCGGTAGGTGGTCGTCGCCGTCCGTCACCTCGATGATCAGTCGGCGGTCGGTGCGGCGAAGCCGCAGCCGCATGGGCGGGGTGCCGTGCTGGAGGGAGTTGGCGACCAGCTCGCTCGTGGCGAGTACGCCCAGGTCGTGGAGATCGGCCGGGAACCGCCAGCTGGTCAGCACGCCGGAGGCGAACGCACGGGCGCGTGGCGCCGCCTCGATGCCACCGAGCAGTTCCAGCGCTGCGTTGCGGAACAGGTCGCTGTCCGGGCCCGTACGGGCCGGATGCTGGAGGACCAGGACGGCGACGTCGTCGTCGTGGTCGGCCGTGACGCCGGCCGAGCGGACCAGTCGGTCGCAGACGACCTGGGGGGTGCCGGTGGCTCCCGCCAGGGCGCGCTCCAGTGCCTCGATGCCCTCGTCCAGGTCCTTGTCACGGCGTTCGACCAGGCCGTCCGTGTAGAGGACGGCCGTCGAGCCGGGGCCCAGCGGTACCGAGCCGGACGTGTGGACCCAGCCGCCGGTGCCGAGCGGCGGTCCGGTCGGTTCCTCGGTGCGCAGCACGCTGCCGTTCTCGTCACGGACCAGGATCGGGAGGTGGCCGGCGGAGGCGTACACCAGCCGGCCCTCGTTGGGGTCGTGGACGGCGTAGACGCAGGTGGCGATCTGGTTCGGGTCGATCTCGGTGGCGAGGCCGTCGAGGAGCTGGAGGACCTCGTGCGGGGGGAGGTCCAGGCGGGCGTAGGCGCGGACCGCCGTACGGAGCTGGCCCATGACCGCCGCCGCGCGGACGCCCCGGCCCATCACGTCGCCGATGACGAGGGCGGTGCGGCCGCCGCCGAGGGTGATGACGTCGTACCAGTCGCCGCCGACCGCGGCCTCGGTGCCGCCGGGCTGGTAGGTGGCGGCGATGCGCAGGTCGTCCGGTTGTTCGAGTTCCTGGGGGAGGAGGCTGCGCTGGAGGGTCACGGCCGTCTCGCGCTGGCGGCGTTCGCTGGCGCGCAGCCGCTCCGCCGCCTCCGCGTGGTCGGTGACGTCGGTGGCGAAGAGGAGGACGCCGCCGTCGCGGTCGCCGTTCTCGGCGACCGGGGTGCAGGTGAAGGTGTAGGTGCGGCCGTCGAGCGCCTTGCGGGACTTGAGCGTGCGGGGCTTGCCGCTGCGCAGGACCTGGTCGAGGAGGGGGAGGAGGCCCAGTTCGGCGAGTTCGGGCAGGGCCTCGCGGGCGGGGGCGCCCGGGGGGCGTGCGCCGAAGGCGGTCGTATAGGCGTCGTTGACGTACGCGATGTGGTGGTCGGGGCCGTGGACGAGGGCGACCAGGGCCGGGACGTGGTCGAGGACGCCCCGGGCGGGCAGTTCGTCGACCGCGGGTACACAGGGCGGGTTGTCGGTCAGTTGTTCGGCGCGGGCCGCGGGCACGGAGCCGTCCCCCCGTCGGTCCGCGGGGACCGCGTGCTCGGTCCGCGCTGCGGCGCGGCGCTGCGTTCCGGGGAGCCGGGCGCTCCAGCGCGTGAAGTTCACGAAACCTTGCCTCGTGTCGTCGTCTCCGGCCGGCTCGGGGAGCGGCCGGGGGCCGGGGGAGGTCCCCCGGTGCAGTTCTTGGGAAAGGGTGGGGAGAAGCCTTGTGCTCGGTCGGGTGGCAGTCTGGCAGGGTGGCCGTCGGCGACGACATCCGTCAGACGCCGGGGCGGGCCGTGGAGTTCCTGAGTTCCGTCAGGACGACCCGTTCGAGTCGTCGGAGGGACTGTGAGGAGGCTTTCCACCGGCCGCGAGTTCGAACTCCGCTCGGGGATGTTCGAGTGATCCGAGCGAGACGATCTCCCGTTTGAAGAGCCCCGAGAGGGTCCATTCGGCGAGGACACGGGCCTTGCGGTTGAAGGTGGGCACCCTGCTCAGGTGGTAGACGCGGTGCATGAACCAGGCAGGGTAGCCCTTCAGCCTGCGCCCGTAGACCTGGGCGACGCCCTTGTGGAAGCCGAGGGAGGCGACCGAGCCGACGTACTGGTGGGCATAGGTGTCGAGGGGTTCGCCGCGCAGTGCGTGGACGATGTTGTCGCCGAGGACCCTGGCCTGGCGGACCGCGTGCTGGGCGTTGGGGGCGGTCTCGGTGCCGGGTTCGGCGGCGGTGACGTCGGGGACGGCGGCGGCGTCGCCCGCGGCCCATGCGTGGTCGACGCCGTCGATCGTCAGTTCGGCGGTGCATTTCAGCCGTCCGCGCGGGGTGCGCGGCAGGTCGGTGGCGGCGATCAGGGGGTGCGGTCTGACGCCGGCCGTCCAGACCAGCGTTCGGGTCGGGAAGCGCTGGCCGTCGCTGAGGGCGACGACGCGGTCGACGCAGGACTCCAGGCGGGTGTCGAGCAGTACCTGGATGTTGCGGCGGCGCAGTTCGGTGACGGTGTAGCGGCCCAGCTCGGGGCCGACCTCGGGGAGGATCCGGTCGGTGGCCTCGACGAGGATCCATTTCATGTCCTCGGGCTGGACGTTGTGGTAGTACCGCGAGGCGTAGCGGGCCATGTCCTCCAGTTCGCCGAGGGCCTCCACGCCCGCGTAGCCGCCGCCGACGAAGACGAAGGTGAGGGCCGCGTCGCGGATCGCGGGGTCGCGGGTGGAGGAGGCGATGTCCATCTGCTCGATGACGTGGTTGCGCAGGCCGATCGCCTCCTCGACGGTCTTGAAGCCGATGCCGTGCTCGGCGAGACCGGGGATGGGCAGCGTGCGGGCGATCGAGCCGGGGGCGAGGACCAGTTCGTCGTACTCCAGGAAAGTGGGGCCCTTGCGCTCCTCGGCGGTGGCGAGGGTGGCGACTTCGGCGGTGCGCTTGGCGTGTTCGACGGACGTCACCTCGCCGATGACCACATGACATCGGTCCAGAACGCGCCGCAGGGGTACGACGACGTGCCGAGGTGAAATCGAACCCGCGGCCGCTTCGGGAAGGAACGGCTGGTACGTCATGTAGGGATCCGGGGCGACGACAGTGATGTCGACCTCACCCTGCCTGAGCTCCCGCTTCAGCCTCCGCTGCAGCCTCAGGGCCGTGTACATCCCGACGTAGCCGCCGCCGACAACGAGAATGCGCGCACGTTCCTTCACCATCCCATGACGCACCCGTGACTGTTGTTTGTCCACAGCCCCGGCAATTTGTGTGACCGGACGGCGCGTGTGCCGGGCGTCGGGCGCGCGCGCCGGGCCAGACGAAAGGGGCCAGGTCAGCGGGGGCGGGCAGGGGGGCGCGAAGGCACCGAATCGGGAGGTAAACGACCCGTACTCCGATCGAGGGGCGCACCGTGCGGAACGTCCCCCTTCTGAATTGACAGCCTCTCAACTATGTTCGTGTGTCGACGGGGTGTAGGGGATGTGGCCGAAGGGTCCGCGACGGGCGGTCCGCCCGGCCCGGGGTCCATGGATCGGTCATGGGTCGGTCGCATTTCCGCTCGCTCCGGCCATCAGTGACGGGGAGAGTCTCCGGGGGGAGACGTCGTTAACCGGGGGAATACAAATGCACATTCAGGACACACATTGGGCATCGGCCTCCGCTCTGGCGGCCGGTGGCGGAACGGTGAGCGCGACGGCGGGCAACGGACGCGGTGACGGGCCGCGTACGACGCCGTTGCGGGTGGACGCACAGCGCAATCTGGAGCACGTGCTGCGTGCGGCGCGTGAGGTCTTCGGCGAGCTGGGATACGGCGCGCCGATGGAGGACGTGGCGCGGCGGGCGCGGGTCGGGGTCGGCACCGTGTACCGGCGCTTCCCGAGCAAGGACGTGCTGGTACGGCGGATAGCCGAGGAGGAGACCTCCCGGCTGACCGACCAGGCGCGGGCCGCGCTCGGGCAGGAGGACGAGCCGTGGTCGGCGCTGTCGCGCTTCCTGCGGACGTCGGTGGCGTCGGGGGCGGGCCGGTTGCTGCCGCCGCAGGTGCTGCGGGTCGGGGTGCCGGAGGAGGTCGGCGGCAGTGCCGTGGCCGGCTCCGGGGCCGAAGAGGCCCGGGTGCCGCAGCAGCGGACGCAGCCGGGGGCCGGGGAGTTGCGGCTGGTGCCGGAGGAGCGGGAGCCGGTGGCCGACGCCGCCGACGACGCGGGCGCGGCCGCGCTGCTCGACGTCGTGGGGCGGCTGGTGGAACGGGCGCGGGCGGCCGGTGAGTTGCGGCCGGACGTCTCGGTGTCCGACGTGCTGCTGGTGATCGCCACGGCGGCGCCGTCCCTGCCGGATGCGGCGCAGCAGGCGGCGGCTTCGGCTCGGCTGCTGGACATCCTGCTGGAGGGGTTGAGGTCCCGGTAGTGACGGTGCCCTGTGCTTGGCCGGGCGGGTGACCTCCGCAGGAGGATGTGACGTGCGATGACCGCGGGCGGGTGCGGGTTGACTGTGGCTGGTCGCGCCCGCCCGGCGGCAGCCGCAGATCAAACACAGCCCCGCGCCCCTTCGGGGCACGGTACTCGACGTTTCCTCTTCCGGGTGACCGTCTCGTCGCTCGGGGGTCCGGGGGAAAGCCGGTGTGGCAGTCTGGGCCGGTGATTCGGTCGGGTGGGCAGGCATCGGGGGCGTTCCGCGATGAGCGTTGACGGGTGGGACGAGTCCGTCGGTGAGGGGACGGCCTCGCCGCAGGTGCCCAGCCAGGGCGGGCGGGCCGGGGTACCGCCGGCCGGCGAACCGCCGGAGGGGAACGTTCCGGCACAGCGGGACGGGAGTGTGCTGCCGCCGCGCCGGGAACTGCCCCATCCCGACAGTCAGTTGATCGAGCGGATGCGGGCCGGCGACGACTCGGCGTACGAGGAGCTGTACCGGCGGCACGCGGACGCGGTACGGCGCTACGCGCGGACCTGCTGCCGGGACGGGCACACCGCCGACGACCTGACCGCCGAGGTGTTCGCCCGCATGCTGCAGGCGGTGCGCGGCGGGTCGGGACCCGAGTACGCCGTGCGCGCCTACCTGCTCACCTCGGTACGGCGGGTCGCCGCGCAGTGGATCAAGTCGGCCCGGCGGGAGCAACTCGTCGACGACTTCGCGCTGTTCACGGCGCAGGCCGTGCGCGGCTCCGAGGTGTCCGACGACACCGCATCCCTTCGCTCCTTCGGAGCGGGCCTGGACCTCGGCGCGGACGTGCGGGCGATGCACGAGGCCGAGCAGTCTTTGGCGATGCAGGCCTTCCGTTCGCTGCCGGAGCGCTGGCAGGCCGTGCTGTGGCACACCGAGGTCGAGGACGAGTCGCCGAGCGAGGTGGCCACCCTCTTCGGGCTGGACGCCAACGGCACCCGGGTCCTTGCCAGCCGGGCCCGCGAGGGCCTCAAGCAGGCCTACCTCCAGGCCCATGTGAGCGCCTCCCTCATCGACGACGAGGAGTGCGCCCGCTACGCCGACCAGCTCGGCGGCTACGCGCGCCGCAAGCTGCGGGTCCGCGCCGAGCGGGGGCTGCGCAAGCACCTGGAGGAGTGCGCCAGGTGCCGGCTGGCCGCCGCCCAGATCGAGGAGGTCGCGAGCGGTATCCCGGCCGTCGTACCGGTCGCGGTCATCGGCTGGTTCGGGGCCGCCGGGTACGCCAAGGCGCTCGGGATCATCGCAGGGGGCGCCGGGGTGGGGGCCGCGGGTGCGGCCGCCGCGGCGAGCGGTGCGGGCGGCGGGGCGGGCGGCGGGGCCGGGGGTGGTGCCGCGGCCTCGGAGGGGCTCGCGGGGCCGGTGAAGGCCGGTATCGCCGCCGGAGTGGTCGCGACGGCGATCGCCGTGGTGGCCCTCGCCCTGACGAACGACAGCCACCCGGTCAAGGAGGCCGTGAAACCCGCCCCGTCCACGCCGGTCGTGCAGCCCGGGGCACCGACCCCCACCCCCACGAAGAAGAAACCGGAACCCGAACCGGTCGCCCTCGCCCCCGAACCGGCCCCGACGCCGACGCCGTCCCCGAGTCCCAGGCACACCCCGAGCCCGAAGCCGACCCCCACTCCGGCACCCACGCCGACCCCGACCCCGAGCCCGACCCC
The DNA here is from genome assembly GCF_042721035.1 of Streptomyces sp. NPDC058464. Taxonomy (NCBI): domain Bacteria; kingdom Bacillati; phylum Actinomycetota; class Actinomycetes; order Kitasatosporales; family Streptomycetaceae; genus Streptomyces; species Streptomyces sp. NPDC058464. The sequence continues at coordinate 96,094 of NZ_JBHXMA010000040.1, read as the reverse complement.
CAGCCCCACCCCGACGCCCACTCCGCCGCCCGCCCCGGTCGTCTACGAGTGGAGCGAGCTGAGCTTCGACGTCAACGGCGACGGCACCCGGCCCGAGATGCGGCTCCACGAGAGCAGCTGGGTGTGGCAGCGGTACGGCATGACGGTCGCCGGCAAGGAGTACACGCACGGCGTCACCGTGCACGGCCGGTCCTCCGTCACCATCGACCTCAACCGGCAGTGCACCGCCTACGACGCGATGGCCGGCGTCGACGACATGACCCTCGGCCTCGGCAAGGTCACCTTCGCCGTCTACGCGGACGGGGTGCAGCTGTGGCAGTCCGGGGTGGTCGAGGGCGGACAGGCCGCCGTACCCGTCCATGTGGACCTGACCGGGCACCGGACCGTGCGACTGGTGGTCGAGCCGCAGACCACCTTCGACAGGGCAGCACTCGCCGACTGGGCCGAGTCGAGGTTCACCTGCCGGTAGCGGTCGGTGCGCTGCTCAGTTCGCGCAGGGCGTCCTCCTCGGTGAGGGAGGCGCCGCGCGAGCGCTCGGCCGCGTAGTGCTGCGGGGTCAGCGCCGCACGGGCGGCCGTGTCGACCTCCTCGGCGCGGGTGCGCTCCGGCTCGGGGCGGACACACCCGGCGCGCCAGTGGTCGGCGGCGGCGTACAGCCGTACCGCCCCCGCCAGATCGCCGAGCCGGGCCAGCAGGTCGGCGCCGACGTCCGCCAGGGCCGCCGTGATCACCTCGGCGCACCGGTACTCCACCGCGTCGCGCAGCCCCTGCGCCACGACCGGCAGCGCCCGCGCGGGGCCGTGCTCCAGGGCCGTGAGCATGGCGTCGACGGCATGGATCGCGGCCATGAACTGCGGGGGCGCGCCGCCGGCCGCCGTCATGGCACGGGCGGTCTCGTAGTACTCGCGCGCTCGGGGCAGGTCCCCGTCGTCATGGGCCAGGACCGCCCGCAGCAGCGCCACGTACGCCTTCGACTCGGTCACCCCGTACCGGTCGGAGATCTCGCCCGCCCGGTCGAGGGTGGCCCGGGCAGCCGCCCGGTCCCCGGCGCGGAAGGCGGTCTCGGCGAGCCGCGCGAGCAGGAACGGCGTCTCCGCGTGGGCGCCGACCTCGTGGGCGAGCCGCAGCGCCTCCCGGTACTCGCTCTCCGCCGCCGCGAACCGGCCGCGCGCCATGTCCGCCTCGCCGGCCGCGCTGCACACCTGCGCGCCCATCCAGCGGTCCCCGACCCGCCGGCTGAGGACGCGCAGCTCGGCCAGGTCCTCGTCGACGCCCCGCAGGTTGCCGGGTGAGTCGACCAGGATGTGGGTGCGGTACATCAGGGTGACGCCGACCTCCCAGTCACCGCCGTGCACCCGGCAGTTGGCGAGCACGGCGGACATGTCCGGGGCGATGTCCACGGCGGGGCCGCCCAGGGTCCACGCGGTGAGCGGCCAGACGATGCCCGGCAGCCGGGCGGCCCGCGGACCGCCCGGTTCGAAGGAGGCCCGGACGAGCGCGACGTACCGCGGCGTCCGCTCGTCCGTCACCAGGTCCCGCTGGCCGGACTCGGCTGCCAGGAACAGGTCGAGCAGCCTGAGGTCCATGCGCAGTTCGTACAGCGGATGCCCGGCCTCGGCGTCGGGGGCGGCCAGGAGTACGCCGACGGGATCCGCCGCGTCGGCGACCGCGCGCAGCTCCTCCGGACCTGCGTCCTCGGGCAGGGCGTCCCGGGCGACGCCCAGCCGCAGTACCGCGCGCACCGAGGCCGTCGCCTCCTGGCGGTAGTTGCGCAGCCACCAGAACCAGCCGACGGCGAGGACGATCCGGCCCGCCTGCACCTCGTCGCCCGCGCGGACCGCACGGTCCAGGGCGGCCCGGATGTTGTCGAGGTCGGTCTCCAGCCGGCGGATCCAGGGGAGCTGCTCCCCGGAGCGCAGTCTCGGCTCCGCCTCCTCCACGAGCGCCCGCACCCACGCGCCGTGCCGCCGCTCGACCGCCGTGCGCAGCCCGGGGGCCTCCGCGGCGCGCTCGACGGCGTACTCGTGGATGGTCTCCAGCATGCGGTAGCGCATCCCGCCGACGCCGTGCGCGCCGTCCGGGGTGGCGACGATCAGGGACTTGTCGACGAGCGCGCCGACGAGGTCGGCGGCCGGTCCGGTGCACACGGCCTCCGCCGCAGCGAGGTCCCAGCCGCCGGCGAAGACGGACACCTCGCGCAGCATCGTCCGCTCCCGCTCGTCGAGCAGGTCCCAGGACCAGTCGACGACCGCGCGCAGGGTCTGCTGGCGGGGCAGGACCGTGCGGCTGCCGGCGGTGAGCAGGCGGAAGCGGTCGTCGAGCCGGTCGGCGATCTGCCGGGGCGTGAGCAACCGCAGCCGGGCCGCCGCGAGCTCGATCGCAAGGGGCAGTCCGTCCAGGCGGCGGCAGATCTCGTCGACCGCCGCCGCGTCGCTCGCGCCGGTACCGGGGCGGACGGCGGCGGCGCGCTCCTCGAAGAGGCGGTGGGCCTGCTCGGGGGCGAGGGGTTCGACCGGGCGCACCGACTCACCGGGGACGCCCAGGGGTTCACGGCTGGTGGCGAGGACCGTGAGCCCCGGGCAGTGGGTGAGCAGGGTCTCGGCGAGGGCGGCCGCCGCTTCGATGACATGTTCGCAATTGTCAAGGATCAGGAGTTGGCTGCGTGGGGCGCAGTACTCGACGAGCAGGGCCGTGGGGTCCTTCGGCACGGTCGCCAGCTCGTTGGTCATGAGCACGGTCTCGCGCAGGCCGAGGGCGCTGACCACCGCGCCAGGCACCGCCTCCGGCCGGTCGAGCGGGGCGAGCTCGACGAGCCACGCCTGCGGGAGCCCGGCGGCGGCCTCCTCGGCGAGACGGGTCTTTCCGGAGCCGCCCGGTCCGGTGAGGGTGACGAGACGGGCCCTGTGCAATTCGGAACGAACGGCTTCGAGTTCGGGTTCCCGCCCCACGAAAGAGGTAAGCCGCGGACGGAGGTTGCCGGTGCGGGGTGAGGGCGCGCCGAGGGGATTGGGTTCCTGAGTGAGCAACGACGCGTGCAGCGCCTGGAGTTCCGGGCCGGGGTCGGTACCGAGGCCTTCGGCGAGGGTGCGGCGGGCGGTCTCGTACGCGGCGAGGGCGTCCGCCGGGCGGCCGGTGTCGCGCAGGGCGCGGATGAGCAGGGCGTGCAGCGGCTCGTCGTACGGGTGGACGGTGGTGAGCTCGGTCAGCTCCGGTACGGCGTCGACGGCACGGCCGAGGCGGAGGGCCGCGTCGGCGCGGGCACGGGTGGCTTCCAGCCGGAGCGCCTCGGGGCGGGCGGCGGCCGCGGTGCGGTCGGGGAGGTCGGCGAGGGCGGGGCCGCGCCAGAGGGCGAGGGCCGCGGTGAGGAGGCGGTGGGCTGCCGCCGGGTCGCCGACGGCCAGGGCTCGGGCGCCTTCGCGTACCTGCCGCTCGAAGACGTACAGGTCGATGTCGTCCTCGGCCGCCGTCAGGCGGTAGCCGCCGGGGCCGGAGGTGATGGCGCCCTTCCCGAGACTGCGGCGGAGCCGGCCGACGAGGGCCTGGAGGGCGGCCGGGGCGTCCTGGGGCGGGTCGTCGTCCGCCGCCCAGATCTCCTCGATGAGGGTTTCGGGGGTGAGGGTGCGGGTGGGGTGCAGGGCGAGGACGGTGAGCAGGGCGCGCAGGCGGGGGCCGCCGACGGGTATGGGGGTGCCCTGGTCGTCGCTGGCTTGGGCCACGCCCAGGATTCGGTACCGCACCGGGTCATTGTCGCCGGGGGGTGGGGGGAGGGGCACGGAGTTTCGACGCCGGGGGTTTCGGGGCGCCCGGGGTGGGGGCGGGGCGTGGGGACGCTTACCGGCGCTGGCCGGTTGCCGCTGCGCCCACCCGTGCCGCCCTGCGGCACGCCTGCCCGCAGCTATGTCTTTGGTCTTTTAGGGGCGCGGGGAACTGCGCGAGCAACCCCCACCGGCCCGCGGCCGAAGCGCGAGGGTTCCACCCCGATGCGGGGGCCTGGGGGCGGCAGCCCCCAGATCCGGCACCTTCCTCACGCCCCCGACGCCAACGCCCCCCTCATCGGCGTCACCCCCGCAGGGACCGCACGTGCCCGTGCCGGCGTCCCCGTCCAGCACGTGCCCCGGCGGGACAGCAGCCGGCGCAGCCACAGCTCCAGGGAGACCAGGTCGGCCAGCCCGTCCAGCGGCAACGGCTCCCCCGCGGCCGCCGCGCGCAGCGCCTTGCGGACCACCCTCGCCTCCACCAGGCCCGCCTGCGCCAGCAGCGGCGTGGCGAAGAGGGAGATCAGGTCGTCGGCCGCGACGCGCAGCCCCGTGCGGGTGGCGGCCGCCGAGGAGGCGTGGGAGGGGGCGCCCCAGCCCGGCGGGAGGTCGGTGACGCCGGCGCCCTCCAGGACCGTGCGGAGGATCGCGGCGCGGGCGCCCGGCTGGACGCGCAGTGCCTCGGGGAGGTCGCGGCAGGCGCGGACCACCTGGTTGTCGAGGAAGGGCGTGTGGAGGCGCTGGGAGCGGATCTCGGCCGCCTGCTCCAGGACTCGGATGTCGGCCGCGTGCCGGGCCAGCACCGCACGCGCGCGGTAGTCTCCGGGGCGCTGCGCGGGGCCGACGCCGGAGCGGTTCGCCGCCCCCTGGAGCAGAACCGATACTTCAGCGAGGGCCTCGCCGGTCAGCCAGCGCGCCGCCGGGCCCGGTCTCGCCCAGGTGAGCGCCGCGAGGGACGCGCCCACCGCGCCCCCGGGGTCGTCGAACCGGCGCCGCAGCAGGCGCTCGGCGAGGGACTCGACGCCCGCGCGGTACGGCGTACGCGCCAGGCGCCGCGCCGCGCCGTACACGCGCGCGGGGACCATCACCGAGCCGTCGGCCTTGGCGAGCGCGGCGACCGGGCGGACGAGGTGCCGGCGCTTGCGGTCCATCAGCAGGTCGGCGAGGCGCGCGGGGTGGGCGTCGAGGACCTGGCGGGCGCCGTAGCCGGTGAAGTGGTCGGCGCTGCCCGCGGCGAGCCGGGCGCGGTGCCGGGCCGCGGAGATCAGGGACGGGCCCGGTTCGTCGGTCAGGGGGCCGTCGAGGTCGGCGTACGGCAGGATCTCCTCGCCGCCGGTGACCACCACGTGGTGCAGGCGCGGGTTGGCGGCGAGGGTTCCGGCACGCTGGAGTTCGGCCTCGCGGCCGCCCACGGCCAGGTCGTTGAAGGTGACGGCGAGGAGGCGCTCGCCGGCGCCCGTGCCGTGGCCGAGGACCGTGCCGGGCATGCCGGGCAGGCCCGCCGCGAGCAGCGCGAGCGTCCCCGACGCCGGGCCGCCGGAGAGGTCGGCGCCGATGCCCGGGACCGGCATCCCGCGCGCCGCGCGACGCTCCGCGGGGCCCATGCCGGGTACCGGACCGGGGTCGATGTCCGGGACGTGCCGGGGTGCCGACAGCCGCGCGCGTACCGCGTCTACGAGTGCGTCCCGGACGGCGTCCACCGCGCGGTCGGGGTCGGCGGAGGGTGCCGCGACCGCGAGCGAGGCGACCTGCTCGTACCCGGCGACCTCGCGCGCCCCGGTGCGCAGGATCAGCGCATGCCCCGGCGGAATGCGCCGCACGCCCTCGTACGGGGTCGAGTCGTGCAGCGCGGCCGGTACGTCGGGGACGGCGAGGAGGGCCGCGAGGTGGCCGTAGTCGAGGTTGGCCTCGATGAGGTCGGCGAGCGGGAGCGCGGCCGTGGCGTAGGCCGTACCGCCTGCCCAGGGGGTGTGGAAGACCGGGCGGGCGCCCGCGAGGTCGCCGCAGACGGTGACCCGGCGGCCGACCTGGACGACGGCGGTGTAGCTGCCGGGCCAGGCGGTCAGATGCCGGAGTGCGCCCCCGCGCGCCGTGAAGAGGCCGAGACGCAGCTCCTCGTCGGTGGCGCCGCAGGTGCCGAGGACGGCGATGCGGTTCTGCGCGTCCGCCTTGATGACGCGCACCTCGTCGGGGCGCCAGTCGCCGACCGCCCAGAGCGGGTCGGGGTCGCCCCACAGGAGCTGGGAGCCGACGGGGTGGACGGTCTCGCCGTCGTAACCCATGGCGCCGGCGGAGCCGAGCGTGGCGGCACCGGAGGCGGTGCTGCTCCATCCCACCAACCACCGCATCGACGCCTCCACAGGCTGTGGACAACCATGCACGGTACGAACCGGGTCCCCATGCTGCCATGAAGGACGCGCTCCGGAGGGGCGGTGGGGCCGCCTTTGATCCCTGGAAGATTTCACGGAGTTGCCGCAGGACCGGCCACGCGTGCGCGCTGTGGAAGAGTCTCCGCGGGGGCCGACCGCCTTACGGCAGGGGGCGACTGCGACGTGAATGCGCCCCCTGTACGCTCCCCAAGAACGCCCTTCGCGCCCTCAATTCCCGTGGTAGGAGCGTTGGACGCCCGCGAAAGGTGGGGTCGATTTTCGGCCAAATCGCCGATGACCACCCGGGCTTGCGCACGCTCCGTACATGCTTTGCGCATCGCACGCGCGTGTGCTCGAACGCGCACAGTCCGGGAGGCGGGCATCGCCTCCCGGACCGGTCCGCCACCCGCGGGGATGAAGGTGGCGGTGTCCCCCAGCCCACTGGATCCAGTACAGCGGGCCGACCCACGCACTAGCCATGGAACCGCTCCCCCGTTGGCCGGAGAAGAGCGCACGGACGGGCGCACGGCCACACGGCGGGGGCACGTCGCGACCGGCCGTGCACGGTGCGTATATGGGCCGCACTCGCGTACGGACCACAATCCCGCCATCCGGAACAATGCCTCTTAACGCTTGGGATGCGGCGAACTACGCTGGGTTTACGAATGCCGCGTGGTTATGCCAGCGCGGCAGCCGTCTGTGTCGAGGGGTGGCGCATGTCCAGGGAGCAACGCGGGCCGAACGAAAAGCTCGGCGCCGTTCTCGCCCTCGCGGGAATCAGCAACGCAGGACTCGCGCGACGCGTCAACGATCTTGGCGCTCAACGCGGGTTGACTCTTCGCTACGACAAGACGTCGGTGGCGCGCTGGGTGTCGAAGGGCATGGTGCCGCAGGGTGCCGCCCCGCACCTCATCGCCGCCGCGATCGGCCAGAAGCTCGGCCGCCCGGTGCCGCTCCACGAGATCGGCCTGGCGGACGCGGATCCCGCCCCCGAAGTGGGCCTCGCCTTCCCCAGGGACGTCGGGCAGGCGGTGCGGTCGGCGACGGAGCTGTACCGCCTCGACCTCGCCGGCCGCCGGGCCGGTTCCGGCGGCATCTGGCAGTCGCTGGCCGGATCGTTCGCGGTAAGCGCATACGCAACGCCCGCCTCGCGTTGGCTGATAACCCCCGCCGACAGTTCGGTCGCGCGCGAGGCGAACGCCGTGGACGGTGCGGGCGCAGCGCTCAAAGTCGGCCACAGCGACGTCCAGAAGCTGCGGGAGGCCGCCGAGGACGCCAGGCGCTGGGACTCCAAGTACGGCGGCGGCGACTGGCGGTCGTCGATGGTGCCGGAGTGTCTACGTGTGGAGGCGGCACCGCTGCTGCTCGGCGCGTACTCCGACGAGGTCGGGCGGGCGCTGTTCGGGGCGAGTGCCGAACTGACGCGCCTTGCCGGGTGGATGGCCTTCGACACCGGCCAGCAGGAGGCCGCGCAGCGGTACTACATCCAGGCGCTGCGGCTCGCCCGCGCGGCGGCCGACGTGCCGCTCGGCGGGTACGTCCTGGCATCGATGTCCCTCCAGGCGACGTACCGGGGCTTCGGCGACGAGGGCGTCGACCTCGCACAGGCCGCGGTGGAGCGGAACCGGGGGCTGGCGACCGCGCGGACCATGAGCTTCTTCCGGCTGGTCGAGGCGCGGGCCCACGCGCGTGCGGGGGACGCGCAGGCCGCGGGGGCCGCGCTGAAGGCGGCGGAGGGATGGCTGGAGCGGGCGCGGGAGGGCGACAACGACCCCTCCTGGCTCGGTTTCTACGGATACGACCGGTTCGCCGCCGACGCGGCCGAGTGCTACCGGGACCTGAAGGCCCCGCGGCAGGTACGGCGCTTCACGGAGCAGGCCCTTTCCAAGCCGACAGAGGAGTTCGTGCGGTCGCACGGGCTGCGGCTCGTCGTCTCGGCGGTCGCCGAACTGGAGTCGGGGAACCTCGACGCGGCGTGCGAGCAGGGGGTGCGGGCCGTGGAGGTGGCCGGGCGGATCTCGTCGGCGCGGACGACGGAGTACGTGAAGGATCTGCTGCACCGGCTGGAGCCGTACGGGGACGAGCCGAGGGTGGTGGAGCTGCGGGAACGGGCACGGCCGTTGCTGATGGCGCCGGCGTGAGGATCGCCTAGCCGTCTGCCGGGTTCTGTCCGTGGGCGGGTGCGGGTGCGTGGGGGCTGGTCGCGCTCACGCGGCGGAAGCCGCAAATCGACACAGCCCCGCGCCCCTGACGGGGCGCTTCACCAACCGTACGTTTGAAGTGGCTGTCAGTGGCGCAGTGCACTATCGGATGCGGGAGGTGGTGCAGGTGTCTGTCGGGTACGACTGTGATGTGCTCGTCGTCGGGGGTGGGATCGTCGGGCTGTCCACCGCCTATGCGATCACCCGCGCCGCGCCCGGGACCCGGGTCGTCGTGCTGGAGAAGGAGGCCGGGCCAGCGAGGCACCAGACGGGCCGGAACAGCGGGGTCATCCACAGCGGGATCTACTACCGGCCCGGGTCGCTGAAGGCGCGGTACGGCGTCAAGGGCGCCGCGGAGATGGTCAAGTTCTGCGCGGAGTACGGCATCGCGCACGCCGTCACCGGCAAGCTGATCGTCGCCACCGAGCGGGAGGAGCTGCCCCGGCTGCACGCCCTGGTGCAGCGCGGCCGGGAGAACGGCATACCGGTGCGGGAGCTCGGGGCCGCCCAGATCGAGGAGTACGAGCCCGAGGTGCGGGGACTCGCCGCCATACACGTCGGGACGACCGGGGTGTGCGACTTCGTGGGGGTCGCCCGGCAGCTCGGGGAGGCCTCGGGGGCGGAGATCCGGTACGGCGCCCAGGTGGTCCGCGTGGACCGGCGGCCGGAGCGGGGCGTGGCCGTGCTCACCTCGCGCGGTGACGTCGTACGCGCCCGCGTGCTGGTCAACTGCGCGGGGCTGTACTGCGACGAGGTCGCGCGGCTGACCGGGGACGAACCGGGGATGCGGATCGTGCCGTTCCGCGGGGAGTACTACGAGCTGGCGCGCCCCGAGCTGGTGCGGGGGCTGGTGTACCCGGTGCCGGACCCGGCGTTCCCGTTCCTCGGGGTGCATCTCACGCGCGGGATCGACGGAGGCGTGCACATCGGGCCCAACGCGGTGCCGGCGCTGGCCCGGGAGGGGTACGGGTGGGGCGTCGTACGGCCGCGGGAGGTCGCCGGGACGCTGGCCTGGCCGGGGTCCTGGGCGCTGGCGCGGCGGCACTGGCGGTACGGGGGCGGGGAGCTGCTCCGGTCGGTGTCGAAGAAGGCGTTCACGACGGCCGTACGGCGGCTGCTACCCGTCGCCGAGGAGGGAGACCTGGTGCGGGCGGCCGCGGGGGTGCGGGCGCAGGCCGTGCTGCGGGACGGGACGCTCGTCGACGACTTCCTGATCAAGGAGGCGCCGCGCGCGGTCCACGTGCTGAACGCGCCCTCGCCCGCGGCGACCGCCTCGCTGCCGATCGGGCGTGAGGTGGCGCGGCGGGCGCTGGAGACGCTGGGCTCGGTGTGACGGCTCGGTGTGACACCCCGCTGGCCGGCCCGTGGGGGTCGTAAAATCGACCCACTGTGTCTGACTCCCTCAATGCCCCCGAAGCCCCCCAGCCCGCCGAGACCGGCCCCGCCGGGCACGTCCCCGGTGCGCACCCCGACCACACCCCCGGGGTGTCCGTCCGGCACACCCGGGCCAAGGGGGAGCCGCGGTTCCCGGACGGGCCGAGGGCCGATCCCGCCGGGTCGCACTTCGAGCGGCGGATCCGCAGCTTCCAGCCGCGCCGCAGCCGCGTCACCGCCGGGCAGGCCGACGCGCTGCAGCGGCTGTGGCCCAAGTGGGGCCTGGACATCGACGGGCAGCAGGTCATCGACCTCGGCGAGCTGTTCGGGAACGACGACCCGGTGGTGCTGGAGATCGGGTTCGGGATGGGCGAGGCGACCGCGCAGATGGCCGCCGAGGAGCCGGGCGTCAACATCCTCGCCGTCGACGTGCACACGCCGGGGCAGGGGAACCTGCTCAACCTCGCCGACCAGAGCGGGCTGTCCAACGTCCGCGTCGGGAACGGCGACGCGATCATCCTGCTCCGGGAGATGCTGACGCCGGACTCGCTGGACGGGCTGCGCGTGTACTTCCCGGACCCCTGGCCGAAGAAGCGGCACCACAAGCGGCGGCTGATCCAGGCCGAGTTCCTCGATCTCGCCGCGACCCGGCTGCGACCCGGGGCGATCGTGCACTGCGCGACCGACTGGGAGCCGTACGCCGAGCAGATGCTCGAAGTGCTGGACGCGCACCCGGAGTTCGAGAACACGCAGGCCGACGGCGGTTTCGCGCCACGTCCGGCGCACCGGCCGCTGACCCGTTTCGAGGGCCAGGGACTGGACAAGGGACATGTGGTGAACGATCTGCTCTTCCGTCGCGTACAGCACCGGGTGCCGCAGAGCGAGCAGCACCGTCAGGAGTCACCTCGTTAGGGTCGATGCCGTGGCCACCTCCCCGCCGCCGTACTCGCCGTACCCGCAGCATCCGTCGTACCCGTCGTATCCGTCATCACCGCCGTCACCGTCGTATCCGGCGGATCCCGCCGACGGCGGTCTGCGGCATCCCCGTTGGTGGCAGCGGCGCTGGGTGCGGTACGGGGCGCTGGGCACGCTGCTCGCCCTCTCCGGGCTTGTGATCCTCGCGCTGGTGCGGGAGCAGACGGGGACGGAGGGCTTTCTCGTCGGGCTCGGGCTCGCCGTGCTGCCCGTGCCGCTGCTCCTGGGCGCGTTCCGGTGGCTCGACCGGGTGCAGCCAGGCCCCTGGCGGAACCTGCTGTTCGCCTTCGCCTGGGGCGCCTGCGCGGCCGCGCTGATAGCCATCGTCGCCAACAGTTTCGCGACGAGGTGGATAGCGACGGCGACCGCGGATCCGAGCAGCGCGGACCGGCTCGGGGCGACCCTGATAGCGCCGGTCGTCGAGGAGTCGGCGAAGGCGGCGGCCGTGCTCCTCGTCTTCCTCTTCCGCAGACGGGACTTCACCGGGATCGTCGACGGGGTGGTGATAGCCGGGGTCACCGCCACCGGGTTCGCGTTCACCGAGAACATCCTCTACCTCGGTACGGCCTTCGGGACCGACCAGCTGACCGGTGACAGCGGGATCGCCTCCGTCACCGCCGCGACGTTCTTCGTGCGCATCGTGCTGTCCCCGTTCGCGCACCCGCTCTTCACCGTCCTCACCGGCATCGGCTTCGGCATCGCCGCGCTCTCCGGGGAACGGCAGCGGGCGCGGCGGGTGCTGGTGCCGCTCGCCGGGCTGCTGCTCGCGATGAGCATGCACGCGTTCTGGAACGGGTCCTCGACGTTCGGGCAGTACGGGTTCTTCGCCGTGTACGGCATGTTCATGGTGCCGTCGTTCGGGCTGCTGACCTGGCTGGCGATCTGGACGCGGCAGCGGGAGCTGCGGACCGTGCGGGAGGAGCTGCCGGCGTACGTCTACGCGGGGTGGCTGGGGACGGCCGAGCCGTTCGTGCTCGGGTCGATGCGGGCGCGGCAGATGGCCAGGGAGTACGCCGCGTACCACTTCGGGAAGGCGGCGGGGAAGGCGGTCGCCGAGTACGAGGGGTACGCGACGACGCTGGCGCTGCTGCGGCGCCGGGGGCAGCGGGGGCGGGCGGGCGCCGACTTCGTGGTGCGGGAGCGCGAGCTCCTCACGGAGCTGTGGAGCCGGCGGGAGCTGGTCCGGCCGGCCCTGGAGTACGCGGCGCGGACGGCCGCGCCGGGCGGCTGGCCGGGGTACGCCGGCTACGCGCCGCCGGCCTACGGGGCGCCGGGGTGGTACGGGGCGGCGGTGCCGTACCCGGCCTACAACCCGTACCGGAGTTAGGGCTTCGGGTTGCGGAGGGTTCGGCACCGCCGGGATGCACCATGGGGGCTGAGCACCGTTGCGGCGGAAAAGATCGGTGGGGCCACCGGGTGGAGCCGGCCGGTCGAAGGAGACCGTCAGGCGGAAGCCGCCGTCAGCTTCGTCAGTTCCTCGTCCGTCAGCGTCAGGTCCGCCACGCCCAGCAGCGGCGGGAGCTGCTCCAGCGTGCGGGCCGAGGCGATCGGGGCCGCGACGGTGGGCTGGGCCGCCAGCCAGGCCAGGGCGACCGTGGGGATCGGGGCCTCGTGGGCCGCGGCGATCCCGTCCAGCGCCGCCAGGACCTTCTGGCCGCGCTCCGATTCGGCGTACTGGGCGGCGCGGCCCGCCCGCGCGCTGTCGACCGTCGTACCGGGGCGGTACTTGCCGGTGAGGAAGCCGGCGGCCAGGGCGAAGTAGGGGACGGCCGCGAGGCCGGTGCGGGAGGCCAGGTCCTGGAGGGGGCCCTCGTAGGTGTCGCGGGAGACCAGGTTGTAGTGGGGCTGGAGGGCGACGTACCGGGCGAGGCCCTCGCGGTCGGAGAGGTCCAGGGACTCCTGGAGGCGTTCGGCGCTGATGTTGGACGCGGCGATGTGCCGGACCTTGCCCGCCCGCACCAGCTCGTCCAGCGCGCCGATGATCTCCTCGACCGGGATCTCGGGCTTGTCGAAGTGCGTGTAGTAGAGGTCGATGTGGTCGGTGCCGAGGCGGCGCAGGGACGCGTCGGCGGCGGCCTTGATGTTGGCGGCGGACAGGCCGGGGTACTCGGGGTGCTGGCTGACCTTCGTCGCGATGACGACGTCGTCGCGGTTGCCGCGCGCCCTGACCCACTTGCCGATGATCGTCTCGGACTCGCCGCCCTTGTTGCCCTCGATCCACGCCGAGTACGAGTCGGCGGTGTCGACGAAGTTGCCGCCCGCGGCGGCGTAGGCGTCCAGGACGGCGAAGGAGGTGGCCTCGTCGGCGGTCCAGCCGAAGACGTTGCCGCCGAGGGCGAGCGGGAAGACCTCGAGGTCGGAGGAGCCGAGTTTGCGAAGAGCAGTCATGCTCAACTTCAACACGGGCCGCCTGGTGACCCATCCCGGTGATTACGAAGGTCTCGTAAAAGCGGAACCCCGGCAGACCGCACCGGCGGCCCTGACGCCGGGGGGTGTCGTCGGGGCCGCCGGGGGGCGGTGGGTTTCCGTCGGGGATTCCGTCTGGGGTTGCGTTGCGGATTCCGTCGGGGGTTGCGTCGCGGATTCCGTCGGCGGTTGCGTCGCGGATTCCGTCAGGGGTTGCGTCAGGGGTTGAGGCCCTTGCCGCGCAGCCAGGTCATCGGGTCGATGGCGGTGGCCTGGCCGTTCGGGTGGACCTCCAGGTGGAGGTGCGGGCCGGTCACGTTGCCGGTGGCGCCGACGCGGCCGATGACGTCGCCGGTGGCGACCTTCTGGCCGACCTTGACGCCGATCGAGGACTGGTGGCAGAACCACAGCTCGGTGCCGTCGTCGAGGGTGATGATCGTGCGGTAGCCGTAGGAGCCGGCCCAGCCCGCCTCGGTGACCGTGCCGCTGTGCACGGCCTTGATCAGCGTGCCGGTGGGCGCGGCGAAGTCGAGGCCGGTGTGGTAGCCGGAGGCCCACATGGAGCCGGCCTGGCCGAAGGTGCCGGTGATCGTGTACGACACGACGGGCAGCGTGTACTGCTTGGCCAGCTCGGCGAGCCGGGCCTGCTCGGCCTTCTGCTTCGCGGACGCCTCGGCCTGCTCCTTGGCGTCGGCGGCCTTGGCGGCGGCCGCCTTCACCGCCTTGGCCTCGGCGTCGGAGACCGCCTTGTCGGCGGCGGCGACGGCCTTGGCGCTGGCCTTGGTGTCGAGCTGGTTCTGCTGCTGCGCGGCCTGGGCGATGATCCGGTTGCGCAGCGTCTCGCCGGCGCCGGACGAGGAGGAGTCCCCGTCGGTGGCGGTCGTCGTGGTGACGCTGCTGAGCGCGGTCTGGGTGGCCTGGTGGCCGGCGCCCTCGCCGAGCAGGGAGTCGACGGAGGCGGGCAGGTCGGGCAGGGAGATGGAGACCGGCGGCTTGCCGGTGTTGGCGCTGGCCATGCCGCCCGCGCCGACGGCGGCGATCACGCCAACGCCGAGAACCGTGGAGCTGCGGGCGAGTCCGCCGCCGCGCTGCTTGGCGACCCGGTGCCGGCCGCGCGCCGAGGCCAGGGACTCCTCGGTGGGGTTCCACTCCTCCCAGGGGCCCTCGTCGGTGCGGTAGCTGCCGTAGCCGAAGGTGTCGGGTTGACGCTGGCTGGGCACGAACGGGGCTGTCGGAGCAGGCCGGTTGGACGCCACGCGGGCGTACTCCTTTCCTTCCGTCGCCTACCGGGTTAGCTGACGGGTTCGGAGCGGGAAGGTCTCCTACGCGCGTATACCGGCCGTTTCCTACCCGGCGGTAGCCGTGCGATTCACCCCAAGGTGGTGGTTCCCCGGTTCCCTTGCGGGATTCGGCGCGTGCGCACGGAGCCGTCGCGGGTGACGGCTGGGACGACCGCGCTGCGTTATCGAACGTTAATAGACCCGGCTATCAGATTCCAAGCCGTTCGTCTTGATCATTAAGCTTTCAAAGCTTGGACTTACCTGCCACGACTGGTCGAAAACGGTCGAGTTGGCCGTGCTCGCTGCTCAGCTCAGGAGTCACACAGGTTTTGATGGTGACTCAGTTGTGATGCGGAGGGCGGCCGTCCGAACACGATGTGTGACATAGCACAGGACCGGCGCTCAGGGCCGGCGCACCGCGAGCAGCGCCATGTCGTCCGTCATGCCGCCGCCCGTGTGTCGGCGCACCTCGGCCGCGAGCCGGGCCAGCAGCACGCCGGGGGCGGTGGCGGTACGACCGGTCAGCCGCCGCTCGGGGTCGTAGAAGCGGCCGTGCGCGTCGCGGGCCTCGGAGAGGCCGTCGGTGTACAGCAGCAGCGTGGCCCCGCTCGGGAACACGTGCTCGGCCGCCCGGTCGGGCCACGCCCCCAGGTCGCCCATCCCGAGCGGCAGCGCGGACTCCGGCGCCAGCACCGGGCACACCTCGCCGTCGCCGTGCAGCAGCAGGGGCGGCGGATGGCCGCGGTTGACGACCCGGAGCGTGCCGTCGCCGTACCGGAGTTCGGCGAGTACGGCGGTGGTGAACCCCTCGTGGGCGTCGATGCCGCCGCGCCGGACGCCCTCGCGCGCCAGCGCCCGCTCCAGCCGCGCCGCCACCGCCTCCAGCGTGGCCTCCTGCTCGGCGGCCTCCCGGAACGCGCCGATCACCACGGCGACGGCGGCGACCGCGCCCATGCCCTTGCCGCGGACGTCGCCGACGACCAGGCGCACGCCGTACGGGGTGTCCTGGACGGCGTACAGGTCGCCGCCGATGAAGGTGCCCTCCTGGGCCGCCTCGTAGCGGGCGGCGATCTCGAAGCCGCCGATCCACTCGGCGGGCTCGGGCAGGACGGCCCGCTGGGCGGCCTCGGCGACCTCGCGGGCGGAGGCGAGGCGCTGGTCGCCGATGCGGACGATCCGGTTGATGCCGGCGGCGAGGACGGCGACGGTGGCCACGGTGACGATCTCGGTCACGGCGTCGGCGTCCGGGAGCACGGCGAACCGCGCGTGCACGGCATAGGTGGCGAGGAGCGCGGCCAGGCCGGTGAGGACGGTGGTGCGCAGCGAGGAGAGGGGGGCGGCGATCAGCGGGGCGGCCGTGAAGAAGGGGACCGCGGTGAAGGCGGCGGGGGTGAGGACGTCGTAGCAGACGCCCGCGACGATCAGCAGCGCGGGCAGGTAGCGGGCGAGGGTGCGGGCGGATTCCTGGCCGTGCTGCTCCGCCTCTCCACGGCTCGCCACACGACCCCCCTGCTGTCCCACGCGCCCGACGTGCCCGACGTGTCCCACATGCCCGACGTGCTCAACGTGTTCGATGTGCTTGACCTGTTCGACGCGTCCGATGTCTTCGATGCCTGCCCGTCCAGGTTTGCCGCTGCGAGCGGATGGGGCGAATGGTGTGGGCCGGGCGGATGAGTGCGGACGTGTGTGATGAGGAGCACGTGCCTGGATATGACTCAGGGCCGGAATCCTCTAACTTGGATTCCGGCCCTGGGTTTCAGTAGCGGGGACAGGATTTGAACCTGCGACCTCTGGGTTATGAGCCCAGCGAGCTACCGAGCTGCTCCACCCCGCGTCGGTGACACCAGCATACGCCATCCGAAGAGGGTGAGTCACACGGGTTGAGACCCGCGGGGACGGCGGAGGCCGTGGCGGGGACGACGGAGGTCGCGGTGAGGTCAGCGGATGCCGAAGCGCCGGGCCAGGGCGACCGCCTCCCGGGGGCCGTCCGCGAACGGCTGCCCGTGCCCCGGCAGCAGGACGGTGTCCTGGGACAGTCCGGCGACGGCGTCCAGGGAGGCGAGGGCGGCGGCCGAGTCGTGGGTGAAGGCGCGGCAGACCAGGCAGGGGCCGGTGTGCCCGGTGAAGGCCTCCTTGGTGACCAGGGCGTCGCCGGTGAAGAAGAGGCCCTGGTCGGGGAAGTGGAAGCCGGTACTGCCGGGGGTGTGACCGGGCAGCGCGACCGCCAGCGGCCGACCGGGCACGCCGTCCAGTCGCGCGCCGTCGCCGAAGGTGTGTGCCCGGGTGGGCGGCGGCGCGGTGAAGGCGCCCTGGCGGGCCATGGACGCCATGGTGGCGAGCGCGGCGGGACGGCGGACGAGGTACGGCAGCGGGGAGCGTTCGGACCTGGCGTGCCGCATCGCCTTGCGCGGTCCGTCCGTGAGCATGGCCCGGTCGTCCTCGTGGACCCACACCTCCGCGCCCGCCTGCTGGAGCTCCACCGTGAGGCCGGTGTGATCGGGGTGCGCGTGGGTGATCAGGACGGCCCGGATGTCGGCCGGGCTCCGGCCGGCGGCGGCCAGGTGGTCGAGGAGCCGCCGCCGCTGTCCGGGCAGGCCGGCGTCGACAAGGGTGAGTCCGTCGGGGTGATCCACCAGGTAGAAGTTGACGAGGGGGTCCCCCAGCCGGACGACGCCCGGAGCGGCCTCCGGCCCGGCGCCGGGCCGGACGGATCGGGCGGATCGGGCGGATCGGGAGCGGGACTGACTCATGACGTTCTGCTCTCGTACGAGGCGAGGGGCGAGGCGAGGGGCGAGGCGAGGGGCAAGGGGCGAGGCGGGAACATTGCTCAGAACACTGCTCAGAACATGCTGTTTCCGTTGGCCGAGGTGGCCGGGACGGCCTGGGTGACCGCCCAGTGCTCGACGATCTTCCCGCCCCGCACCCGGAAGATCTCGTACACCGACGTGCCCAGGTCGGAGGGGGTGTTCTGGTCGTGGAGGTGGACCGCGACCAGGTCACCCTCGGCGACGACCTTGGCGACGGTGGCCTGGTACTGCGGATGCGCGGCGAAGAGGTCCGCATAGGCCTGCTTGGTCGCGGCCGCGCCGTCGGCGAGCGTCGGGTCGTGCTGGACCAGCTTCGGCGAGACGTAGCGGTCGACCGCGCCGAGGTCCTTCCGGCCGGTCAGCTGCCGGACGTAGGCGCGTACGACGCGCTCGCTCGCGGCGGTGTGCGAGGCCGGGCCGGCGGCGTCGGTCCGCGGCGCGGTGAGCGTGGCGAACATGTCGTGGCCGTTGGCCGTGGTGGCGGGGACCGGCTGGATGGTGTCCCAGTGCTCCACGATCTTGTGGTTCGCCACCCGGAACACGTCGACGAGCCCGATGCCGCTGAACGTGTCGGAGGTGCCCGCGTGCGTCTGGAGCAGGACCAGGTCGCCCTGCGCGATCACGTGCGTGGTGACCGAGCCGGTGCCGGGGGTGGCCGTCGCCTTCAGGTTCTCCACCAGCCGGCGCAGCGCTTCCGGGCCGTTGGCGACGGTGGGGTTGTGCTGGATGTAGTCGGGAGAGACGTACTTGTCGATCACGGACGTGTCGTAGTAGGTGAACAGCTGCTTGTACACGTACGTGACCAGCGCCTTGTCGGCCGCCGTCTCGCGGGCGGACACCGAGCCGGTGGCGGCCCCGGTCCCCGGGTGTCCGGCGGGCCGGGACACGGCCGTCGCGGGACCGGTCGCCAGTGCCGTCGCGGCGGCGACGGCGGCCACGGCCGCGCCGATCCGTACCGCAAGGTGTCTGTTCATCGCACTCTCCTGACTCGGAACTCCCGCCGGCCCAAGGGAAGGTCGGCCAGGCCGACACTAGGAGCGCCGGACCGATCCGTCGTCGCCCTGTGAAGGGTGGTACTCACGGGGACAGGTTCGCCGCGGCCGCGCCGCCTAGCCTGGCCTCATGGCACAGGCACAGGGCAGCGACACCCACGCGCCGGGGCCGCTCGGCGAGTACCTCCGTGCGCGCCGGGCCCTGCTGAGCCCGGAGCTGCTCGGGCTGCCGGACGCGGGCCGCAGGCGGGTGCCGGGCCTGTGCCGCCATGAGCTGGCGCTGCTGGCCGGGGTGAGCACGGAGTACTACACCCGGCTGGAACAGGGCCGCAACCGCCATCCCTCCCCGCAGATCGTCGAAGCCCTCGCCCGCGCGCTGCACCTGGACGCGGAGGGCACGGCCCACCTCCACCAGCTCGCGGCCCCCGCCCCGCCCCGGCGCTCCCGGCCGCGCGGCGAGCAGGTGCCGGCGGGCATCCGCATGCTCCTGGAGACGTGGTCCGCGCTGCCCGTGGTGGTGGCCGGACGGCTCTGCGACGTACGCGCGGCGCCCCCTCTGGCCGTCGCACTCTCCCCCGCGCACCGGCCGGGGGCGAACCTGGCCCGGGAGGTGTTCCTGAACGACGCCGTGCGCACCCTGCACCGCGACTGGGACGTCGCCACGGGCGGCCTCGCGTCGACGCTGCGGGTGGCGGCCGGGGAGGATCCGGGCGACCCGCGGCTCTCCGCCCTGGTCGGCGAACTGTCCGTGCACAGCGAGCGCTTCCGGTATCTGTGGGCGCGCCATGACGTCCGCCCGAAGCAGGGCGGGCGGGCCCTGCTGCGGCACCCGCAGGTCGGTGAGCTGGACCTCCGGATCGAGAAGCTGGCGGTCCTGGGCACGAACAGCCTCACCATGATGTGCTTCCACGCCGAGCCCGGGAGCCCGTCCGCCGAGCGCCTGGCCCTGCTCGCCAGCCTCACCGCGGCCGGGACACCGACCGGCACGGCATCGGCGGGGACACCGCCCGGCACGGCATCGGCCGGCACAACTTCAGCCGGCACCGCTTCGACCGGCACAACTTCAGCCGGCACCGCTTCGACCGGCACAACTTCAGCCGGCACCGCTTCGACCGGCACCGCTTCGACCGGCACGACTTCCGCCGCAGCCACAGCAGAGCAGCCGCGCCACCGGCTCGGGTGAGCCCAGGCAGGCAGACGGCTTCAGCCGAGAAGATGCGCGTTCGGCGCCTTCGCCAGGCCCTCGTACTCCCCGAGCACCAGTACCTCCACCCCGGCCTCCCGCAGCATCCCCGTCCCGTCGGCCGCCGCCACGAACGTGTCCGGCTCGCGCCACGCCGTCACCACCCGCCGTACCCCGGCCCGCAGGATCAGCTCGGCGCAGGGGTGCGGGCGGGAGGCGCGATGGGTGCAGGGTTCGAGGCTGGTGTAGACGGTGGCCGTGGCCAGCCGGGGGTCGGCCGGGGGGATCTTGGCCAGGGCCGCCTCCTCCGCGTGGACCACGGGGTCGCCGGCCTCCCGGGAGTGGCCGCGGGCCAGTTCCGTGCCGTCGGCGGCGACCACCACCGCGCCCACGCTGAACGCGGTCCGGGAGGGCGGGCACTCGGCCGCCAGTTCGCAGGCGAGCCGCAGCCAGTGCCGGTCGGCCGCGGACGCCGTGCCGCCCGTGCCGGGGGCCGTGGGCTCGTAGCGCATCAGGACGACGTCCTCGATACGACGGGTGTCCAGGAGCCGCAGCCGCCCGGCCTGGTAGCCGCCAGGACCGAACAGCCGCGGTGCCGTCGGGTCGCCGACGAAGAGCGGGGCCAGGACCAGCTGGACCTCGTCGGCCAGGCCCTGCTGGAGGAGCTGGGTGTGGACGGTGCCGCCGCCCTCGACCATCAGGCGCCGCACGCCCCGTACGTCGTGCAGGTGCTCCAGGAGCGGCCGCCAGTCGAGGTCGGCGCCGAGGGGGACGACGTCGGCGGCGGTCCCGAGGGCGCGGGCCCGCCGCGCGCCCTCGTCCGTCGTGTACACGATCTTCTCGCCGCCGGTGTGCCAGAACTTCGCGTCCGGGTCGAGGTCGCCGGTCGCGGTGACCGTGACCTTGAGGGGGTACTCGGGCCGGCCGGCGGCGGTCCTGGCCGCGCGCCGCTCGGGGGAGTTGACCAGGAGCCGGGGGTTGTCCGCGCGGATGGTGCCGGCGCCGATCAGAATGGCGTCGACGGAGGCGCGCACCTCGTCGACGCGGTCGAAGTCGGCGGGGGACGAGAGCAGGAGCCGGTCGGGGCCGGTGTCGTCGAGGTAGCCGTCGAGGGAGACGGCGGCGGACAGCAGGACGTAGGGGTACGGCATCGGACGCGCTCACTCTCGGCGGGCGGGCTGGGACGGCGGTCTGCGAACTGGACGCTTGGTTAAAGTTTGAAACAAACCTACACTGGTCGCATGACGACTCGCTGGCTCACCCCGAAGGAGCAGCGCGCCTGGCGCGCCTACATGGCGGCGACGCACCTCCTGGAGGACGCGATCGACCGGCAGCTCCAGCAGGACGCCGGCATGCCGCACCTGTACTACGGCATCCTGGCCAACCTCTCCGAGGCGCCGGAGCGCAAGCTGCGCATGACCGATCTCGCCGAGAAGTCGAAGATCACGCGGAGCCGGCTGACGTACGCCGTGACCCGGCTGGAGAAGGACGGGCTGATCCGGCGCGAGGACTGCCAGTGGGACAAGCGGAGCAGCTTCGCGATCCTGACGGACGAGGGCATGGCGGTGCTGGAGCGCACCGCGCCGGGGCATGTGGAGACGGTACGGGCGGCGGTCTTCGACCATCTCTCCGCCGAGCAGGTGCAGCAGCTGGAGGAGATCGGCTCGGTGATCGCCCGGGCCCTGGAGGGCGACGAGTCGACGCCACGCCCGACGGCGGACGAGCTGCCGTGGCGACGCCGGTCGGCGTCACCCTGTTCCGGATCCTGAACCCGGACCCTGAACCCGGACCTGAACCCGGATCCCGGCCCCGGACCCGGCCCCTGAACCCGGCTCTCGCACCTGGCTCACGCACCCGGACCGTGCGCTGGATTTCGCGAAACCGTACGGAAATCTGTTGCTTCAAATTTAAAGCATGAGGTAGGGTTCCAGCCGTGGATCTGCTTCAAATCTGAAGCAGGCACCCGCGACGTCCCACTGGAGACCCCGATGACCGACTTCCCCGCCGCCACCCAGCGCGCCCGTGTCCGGGTCCCGCTGCGCTTCAACGACGGCTACAGCGTCAACACCGAGCTCGTCACGTTCCATGGCCTGACCGACGGACAGGAGCACGTCGCCGTCGTCATCGGCGAGCCCGCCCCCGGTGCCCTCCCGCTGGTGCGTCTGCACTCCGAGTGCCTGACCGGCGATGTCTTCGGCTCGGCCCGCTGCGACTGCGGCCCCCAGCTGCGCGAGGCCGTCGAGCGCATCGCCGACCGCGGCGGCGTCCTGCTCTACCTGCGCCAGGAGGGCCGCGGCATCGGCCTCTACAACAAGCTCGACGCCTACGCCCTCCAGGACCAGGGCCTCGACACCTACGAGGCGAACGCCGCCCTCGGCCTCCCCGAGGACGCCCGCGACTACACCGCCGCCGCCCAGATGCTGGCCGCCCTCGGGATCACCGACCTCGACCTGCTCTCCAACAACCCCGACAAGGCCGAGCAGCTGCGCGGACTCGGCGTCACCGTCCGCGACCGCGTCCCGACCGGCGTCTTCAGCACCGCCCACAACGTCCGCTACCTGCGCGCGAAGGTCCTGCACACCCAGCACACGCTGCCGCTGGCCGAGCTGACGGAGCTCAACGCGGGCTGAGCCCCTGTCTTTCCCGATGTACGACGCCCCGCCGGACGTGCTAGCAACAACAGGCACACCGAAGACGACGGGAGCCTCCGTGGACGACCAGCTGGCGCGTGTTCTCGACGACCTCTACCAGGAGGGGCGGGCACACGACGGCCCGCTGGCCGACCGGCTGCTGCGACTGCGCAACATGACCCCGGACGCGGCCCGGCTGGTCTCGACGCTGATCCGGGCCCGGCGCGCCACGTCCGTCCTGGAGATCGGCACGTCCAACGGCTACTCGGCGATCTGGTTCGCCGACGCGGTCCGCGACACCGGCGGCCGCCTGACGACGGTGGAGATCGACGCGGACCGGGTCACCGCCGCACTGGCCAACCTGGACCGGGCGGGAGTCAGGGAGTACGCGGACGTCGTCCACGGCGACGGCGCCGAGACCCTGGCCGGAACCCCCGAAGCCTCCGTCGACCTGGTCGTCCTCGACGCCGAGCGACCGGCCTACGCGGACTACTGGCCGCACCTGCGGCGCATCCTGACGCCGTACGGCATCGTGGCCGTCGACAACGCGGTGAGCCACCGCGACCAGGTGGCCGCGTTCCGTGAACTCCTCACCGCGGAGCAGGAGTTCGCCGTCACCCTGCACGAGGTGGGCGACGGCGTGCTGACCGGGATCCGGGTGCGCTGAGCGGGATCCGGGTGCGCTGAGCGGGCGGGAGTCCGTCTCGCCGACCCCCGCCCCCCCTCTCCGTGTCTCTCAGTTGGGCGTCCCTCAGTTCTGCCGCCGGGTGCGCCGACGCCACCACGCCAGCCCGAGGCCGACCAGCAGGATCCCCGCCGCGCCCGAGGCCGCCGACGCGGCGATCAGCCCGGTGTTGTGCGTGCCGTCGGCGGAGCCGGCCGGCTGCAGTGCGTCGCCCACCTGGTTGCGGACGTCATTGCCACCGGTCGCGCCCTTGGCCAGTGGGCCCCGCGAACCCGCCACGGGCTCGGCCAGGTAGGGGAAGGAGTCGCCGAACCTCTGGTCGTTGGCGTCGACCGCGTCGCCCAGGTCGTTCTTCGAACCGACCAGTTCGCCCTCGACGACCTGCAGCGCGATGTCCACGACGTCGTCGGTGAGCCGACGACCGTTCGGGAAGCCCGCGTTGTCGCCGTCGAGCACACCGAGCCGTTTCGGTTCGGCGGCCGGCTCGATGGAGGTGTTCAGGCGCAGCATCTCCGCCGGCCGCACGTTCGGCGGCTGGTTGAGGCCCTTGACGCCCTTGAGGAAGACGTCGACGAGATCGTTGCGCGGTTCCGCGGGCGCCTTGATCCCGTAGACGGACTCGATGAGCTTCGGCAGCTCCGGACTGGTCACGTTCTTCAGGAACTGGCCGTCGTTCCACGGCGAGGACGCGTTGAACCTGTCCTTGTCCCGCTGGGGGTTGACGACCTCGTTGACCAGCGGGTTGCCCAGCCGGGAGACCTGCTCGTAGCTGCCCTGGGCGTTCTTTCGCTGGGTGGTCGACCAGATGCCGACGACCGGCTGGTCCTTCGACTCGGTGATCAGGGCGGTGGGCAGTTGCAGGGCGACCGAGTTGACGTTGTAGCCCTTGAGGGTGTCGTTGCCGACCTCGGAGAGGTTCCCGCCGTACAGCAGGTCGAACACGCGCAGGTCCAGGAAGAACGGGTCGTCCGCCTGGCCGGCGAACGTCCGGACGCCGTCGGCGAGTCGACGGACGGCCTGGCGGCGGAGTTTGCCGTAGTCCGGCATCGACGCCTTGCCGACGTTCGACGGAGCGACCGGGACGTCGTCGGCGAGCTTCGTCTCCGACACGACCTTCTGGTTGTGCAGCTTGAGCAGTTGGATGTCGTAGGTCTGCGTGACGTTCAGGTCCGGGTCGTCCAGGCTGGTGACCGGGCCCGTGTTGTAGAGGAACGTCTTCTTGTTCTTCGTGTGCGTCGTGAAGGTGTAGCGCAGCAGCAGTTCGCCCTGCGCGTCGCCGTTGTTGTCGATGTGGATGTCGTACTGGGCGTCGTCCGCGAACGTGTAGAAGTTCGGGCCGCCCGCCGGGTCCTCGAACGGGATCCAGTCCGCGATGACCGTCGTCGTCTCCGGGTGGTCCGGACTGACGAAGGCGTACACGTCCGTGTTGTCGTACCGGGGCTGTCCCGAGATCAGCGGCGCCTCCCGGTGACTGGAGGCGGAGGCCGCCCCCGGTTCCAGCGTGGCCACACCGGCGGCTGTGAGTCCCCCGGCGGCCAGCGCACCCGCGATGAGGGTCGCGAGGCCCCTGCGCCCCGCACCGCTCCTGGAGATAGGTGTCATACCGTCCGTCCTCCATGCCAACTTGCCTGACGCCTGGAGATTCGGAGCGGCCTTCTCTGCGGATTGGTGAATATCAGCTGAACTGACCGATCTATCGGTTGATCTACGGATTCACGTTCGGGTGAGAACCGCCGGCCGGGTACGGCGGACAGGGCACAACCCCGGCCGGCGGTCGCCCGGGGTTGTGTGAAGGGAGCCTCCGCGGCTCTCCTCCCGGGTCCTTCAGTGAACGAGGTCGAGCGCCGCGGCGATGATGCTGCCGGTGTCGATGCCATGGCGGCGGTGGACGTCCTCGATCGTGCCGGACTGGCCGAACCGGGTCACGCCGAGGGTGGTGACGGGCGTGTTCCGGATCGTGCCGGGAAATGCCGGCGTGTGCGGGTGGCCGTCGAGGACCGTGACGAGCGGGGTGGCCCGGTCCGCGGGGAAGACCTGGTCGAGGATCCAGGCCGGGTCCTCGGACAGTCCGCGGCGGGCCTGCGGGGCCCGGAAGAGCAGGTCGGGGCTGGTCACGCAGACCACGTCGGCGCTGTGGCCGAGGGCGGCGAGGCGGTCGGCGGCGGCCAGTGCCTCCGGGACCAGCGCGCCCATGGCGGCCAGGGTGACCACCGGCTTCTCGTGCCGGCGCAGCCGGTAGCCCCCCGCGGTCACCTGCTGGCGACGGCGTTCGCGGGCGGCGGGATCGGCGGGCACCGCGGCCAGGGTCTGGCAGCGGCTGGTCCCAGCGGCTCCAGGTGGCGCCCAGCTCGCCGAGCAGGCCGACCAGGTTGGTCTCGGCGATGCCGAGTTCCACGTGCCGGCCGGTCGGCCGCTCCCGCCGGTGCGGGATCGTCTCGGCGTCGTCGGCGAACCAGTCGGGGCGCTCGGTCGCCGACCACACGCCGACCTTGTTCAGCCAGCCGCCGAGGTTGGTGGAGGAGCTGACGTCCGGGCTGACGGTGACGATCCGGCGCGCCGCCTCCGGCGCCCGGTGGGTGAGGTCCAGCAGGACGCGTCCGAGCGCCTGCTGGGTATTGCCGGTGCCGGTCGGCGCGGGGCGGCCGAGGTCGGCCGGGACAGCGGGCGGCTGCTGCGGCCCGGGCCTGGGGCGGCGCAGCCGTCGGGCGGCGGCCGCACACAGCTCGGCCTCCGGCGTGCCGTCGGCGAAGCCCGCCCAGGGGCGGTCGAGATCCGTCCCCAGACGCTGGGCCAGTGCCCTCATCTGCTCGGCGGAGAGCAGGGAGGAGTGGTTCTGCGGGTGGCCCTCGGTGGGCAGCCCGTGCCCCTTGACGGTGTACGCGAGGATCACGGTCGGACGGGTGTCGTCCACGGCGGGGTACGCCTCCGTCAGCGCGCCGAGGTCGTGGCCGCCCAGGTTGCGCAGTGCGGCGAGCAGCGAGGCGTCGTCCAGGGACGCGACGAGTGCGGTGATCGGCCCGGCGACGGAACCGGTGCCGGGCAGGCGCTCGCGCAGCTGGTCCGCGGAGCAGCGCAGCAGGCGCTGGTACTCGGGGTTGCCCATGGCGTCGATCCGGGCGCGCAGGACCTCGCCGCGACGGGCAGACAGCCGAACGGCCGCTGACGCGCCGCCACGAGAACGAAGCCGAGACTGCCGCCCTGGCGTCAGACCTCGCCGAGCAGTTGATACGTAAATAGCTGAATCACCAAATGAATCTGCGTTTGCATGTCGTCAGGAGCCCATTAAAATGGACTATATGAGTGAGACAGCAGCGAAATTCTACGTAGTAAAAAAGGGTGACAACCTGACCAAGATTGCCGCCTTGTACGGTCTGACACTGGACCAAATCCTGGAGTGGAATCCGGAGATCACCAATCAGAACGTGATTCAGATCGGGCAGCGGGTGCGCGTCTCCGCACCGGAGCCGTCCGGCGAGTACGAGCCCTTCCCGGGTGCCGACTTCTTCGTGCCGGACACGGCCAGCCCGATCATCGAGGCCATGGGCTACCGCCTCATCGAGGAGCATTGCTCGTCCTACCCCGGCGGGCCCGACTACCAGTGGAGCGACGCCGACCGAGCCTCCTACGCCAAGTGGCAGCACAAGCTGGGATTCTCGGGCGATGACGCGGACGGCATTCCGGGCAAGAGATCCTGGGACAAGCTCCATGTACCCGCCATTCTGACCGAGTGATCACCCTTCGCCGGCCTGGCTAGTCAAGAATCTCGTCGTTGGAATCAAAGCCGTGGCTGTCCGTCGGCAGGTCGGGAAAATACTCGGTCTCGTTCTCGCCGGTAAGGAGCGGTCGCGTCCTCCAGGCCCTTGGCCAGATGGCGCCATTTCCCGGCGATCTCGCGGACCCCGTCCGGGTCCACCGCCGGGTCCGAGATACCCAGGAACTCAAGGCCACTGGCGACGCTGTCGCCGAACATGTGGTTGAACTTGTTGACGTAGTGCAGCGGGTTGAGGTCGACCACGCCGCGATCAGTCCTGCTTCGCCCGCGCCGCGATCAGTCCTTCGTCGCCCGCGCCGCGACCGACAGCAGCACATCCAGCAGGTCGAAGGCGTCGGAGACCTCGCCCATCAGCTTCGCCTCCGCCTGCCACTCCCCGTCCAGCTGCGCGGTCAGCTTCGCCAGGGTCGTCATGCCTTCCTGGACCTGGCCCTTCGCACCGAGCAGGGAGCCGAGGGCGCCGAGGGCGGAGAGGTCGTGTGCGGCCGCAAACGGCTTCGCGGTGTGGTGTCCCAGTGCGCGCATACCCGAGGCCGCCGCGTGCAGCGACACGGCCTCCTTCTTAAGGTCCGACATGTCACGCGCCCCCGCACCTGATCCTGTGGACATGCCAAGTGCATGCGCGAGCCCGGCAGGCCGACCACCGACTCCGGGGCACAACCGCGCATGCACGAGCCTGAAAACGAAGCAGCGTCTGAGGCGGCCAAAGCCGACCCAGACGCTGCACAGCAGGTCAGGGGTCATATCCCCCGCCCACCACCCGTAGGCCGTGTGGGACTCGAACCCACAACCAATGGATTAAAAGTCCTGGCGCGATCTTGCAGGGTGGTTCCGGACGCTGCTTCGGGGTCCGGAACCAGCTGGTTAGGGCAGGTGCTGCCACCTGCTCAGTCCACGCCGTGATGGCCTCTGCCACATCGTCCGCTCACGCATCGCTCACGCACGACGTGCCCCTGAGCAGCGGCTTTCGGCCTACAAGAGGACGACACACCCTCGCTGCTCCAGTGCGGTCAGCAGCGACGGGGAAGGCTCGCAGGCGTTCCAGCGCAGGTCCAACTTCTCCAGCGCAGGCATGTCGGCGACCCACTCCGGCAGTCGTGCGAGGCGGTTGCTTCGCACGTCGAGCTGGCACAGTCGGGGCAGGCCGGCCAGCATCTCCGGGAGTTCGGCGAGGGCGTTCTCCCTCAGGTCCAGGTGGCGCAGTTCGCGGAGGTCGGCCATGGACGGTGGCAGGCTTTGGACCGCGTTGCCCCGGAGCCAGAGCTCGCGGAGGCTGTGCAGGTGGCCGATGTCGTCGGGCAGTGTGGTCAGCCGGTTGTGCTGCGCTCGGAGTTCGATCAGGCCGGCCATCCGGCACAGGGTCTCGGGCAGGGCGGTGAGGATGTTCTCGCCGACGTTCAGGTAGCGCAGCCGTGTCAGGTTTCCCAAAGCGTCGGGAATCTCGGTCAAGTCGTTGTCGTGCAGGTAGAGGCAGCCGCTGAGGCCCTCCAGGTCACCGAGTTCGTCGGGCACCGAGGTGAGGTGGTTGTGGCCGAGGTCCAGCGTGGTCAGCCGGAGCAACCGTCCGATCTCGGGCGGGAGGTCCGTGAGCCCGTTGTCCGCGAGGATCAGTACCTGGAGTTCGGTGCGTTGCCAGACGGACTCGGGTACTCTGCCCAGCTGCTGACGCCACAAGTTCAGCACGTGGGGCACGGCTTGATCCCTTCTTAGGTACGCGAGCGGGTCAGTCCCAACAAGGAGTTACGCCTGGTCAGGCGCAGCGGCCCGGTCAGCGGACGCCGTTGCCGCCAAGATACCCAGCACGTCGCCGAGTTGGTGACGGATCTCCGGGTCGTCGATGAGGCCGTCCTCGCCCGTCGTCCCCTGGCCCACCGGGATCTTCACGCAGGCCGACTGCACGATGTGCGCGCCGGTGTACCCAAGGACCGTCCGCAGCGTGGCCTCCGCGCCCTGGCCGCGCCCCGGGGCAGCTGCATTGATCCAGGCAACCGGTTTGTCGCAGATCTCGGTGCCGCCGACCGTCCAGTCCAGCAGGTTCTTGAACGAACCCGGCAGCGTGCCCGCGTACTCCGGCGTGCAGATCAGGATGCCGGTCGCCCCCTCGATCGCCGCGCGCAGCTCGGCCACGGGCGCCGACAACGAGTCGGTGTCGTCATCCGGGTTGAAATGCGGAAGCTCCGCCAGGCCCTCGTACATGACCGACCGAATCCGCGCGGGCGGCGCCACGGCGCGCGCGGTGCGCAGGACGGCCTCATTGGTGGACCCGGCCCGCAGGCTCCCCGACAGCAAAAGGATCAGCGGCAGCGTCGACATCCGCTCAACCTACTTCCGCGGCACCGTAAGCGGCCAACGGCTTTACCCGCCGTGGGCCTTGATGTAGCTCGGCCGGTCTCAGGGGAAGGATGGCGCCCGCGGTGGGTGCAGCCCACCGTGCGGCTCGGCAACGGGTATCACTCGCAGCTGCAGCTTCCGCAGGGTGTCACCGTCGAGATGGTCAACAAGAAGAAGTCGGTCCTCGCCCACAACCTGCTCCGCAAGCCCGTCGAGACGTGGCCGACCGAGCCCCCGAACCAGCCGGGCATCCTCGACCTGTGGGTTGCCGACCAGGGCTCTTTGAACGGGCCGGTGCCGCCGTGGCCGCTGCTGCACGACGGAACGACCGACTACTTCAAGGGCGTTCCGGTCGCGGTGTCGCAGCGCGGCGAGCCCATCATCGGCCAGCTGATGGCGGCGAACTGGATCGTTGGCGGCATCATGGGCTCCGGAAAGACGAGCATCGTGGTCGCCCTGCTGCTCGGCGCGATCCTCGACCCGCTCGTCATCGCCGAGGTCTACGTGATGGCGACGAACATCGACTACGACCCGCTCAAGCCCCGGCTGCGCACCCTGGTCAAGGGTGACGACCCCGAGCAGCTGAGGGCGGCCCTCGACGCCCTGCGCGGCCTCACCAACGAGGTGACCGAGCGGGGCAGGCTCTTGGAGGAACTCGGCGGCGACTCGCCCAAGTTGACGTGCGAACTCGCCCTGCGGGATCCGCGGATGCGCCCGAAGGTCGTCGTCTTCGACGAGTGCCACGAGTCATGCACAAGGAGTACGGCGAAGAGGCCGCTGAACTGGCCATTCGCGTCATGAAGAAGGCTCGGAAGGTCGGTATCACCCTGATCTGGGTCACGGTCTCCCCGACCGCGGACAGCATCCCTCGGGACGTCACCCGCAACACGTCGCATCGGGTGGCGTTCGCGGTCGGCGACCAGGTCGCCAACGATGGTTTGCTCGGCTCCGGCAAGTACAAGGCGGGGATCCGTGCGACCGAGTTGGTGCCCGGCCAGGATGTGGGTACGGCCGTCACCTACGGGTTCACGAAGAAGCCGTTCGAGGTCATCCGCGCCCACTACGTGCAGCGCGACCCCGACAAGGGCATCGACGAGGTCACCCCGGTCGTCGAGCGGGCGATGGATCTGTACTACGGCAGGGGCCCCGTAGATGCGCCCACGGTCGCGCCGGCCGACCACCTCGCCGACATCGCGGCCGTCCTCGGGCACGAGCCGAAGATGCGGACACAGGACGTGCTGCGCGGCCTCCAGGACCTCAACCCGGCCGAGTACGGCAACTGGTCGTTCCGGAACCTGAAGGCCGTCCTCGACGACGCCGGGCACGGCGACTACAAGACCGACGGCGGCAAGATGCACGTCAGCCTCGACCGGATCATGGAGGTCATTTCGGCGCGCGGTGACGACAGGGACGACGAGGGAGGCGACGAAGACTGAGGGGGTTCTCCCTACCCGCCTCCCTGTACATGAGCTGCGGAAACGCCCAGTCGGGGAGGCAAGGGAGGCAGCTTGCGTCCGTCACCCTGACGGCCGCAAACGGGGTGCCAGCCTCCCCTGCCCTGCCTCCCTCCCTGCAGCCGTGCGACAGCGTCTAGATTTCGCACAGCATCAACACACCTTTGGGGGGACCTTGCGCACCATCCCAATGAGCGCGGCGGTCATAGTTCTCGCTGCCGCCCTGCTCACCGGCTGCATGCCCTCGGATCCAGAGTCAGACCCCGACAGCGTCCGCTTCTGCACCGACCTCGACACCTGGTGGGACGCGGCTACGGCCCTTGCGCAAGGCCGCGACATTTCTATTAGCAACAACGTCAATGCCCACAAACTCGCCATCATCCGTCGGGACATGCAGGCCACGGCCGACCGAATCGCCGACGATGACGCGGCGTGGTCGGATCTCGGCGACATCACAAAGCGCCTCAGTACCTCTCGCAATTGGGGGCTCAACGCTGCCGATGTGAAGCAGCTACGGGTCTACTGCATGCCCTACGGCCCAACCAGCAGCTCAGACGCATCCTGAGGAGATGGGAAACAGGCATTGCCGGCCCAGCTCAGCTGTCTCCCGCCCCTCGCCGGCCCCGATGCCGCTTGCCGATCTCAGACCGCGGTCGTACATTCCCGCTCCACGTCGTCCAAGCGGGTGAAAGGGAACGAGATGAGTGAGCCCTTCGAGGAACTCGAAGACCGGTACAGGAGCGCCCTGAACCGGATGAGCAAGGCCTACCAGGTGCTGTGGAGCATCATGGGTGACCCCAAGCCCCTGGCCCCAGGGGAAGAGCCTCCGGTTCTGACCAAGGAGCATCGCGACGCACAGACCGAGGCCATGAAGGCGAGCCAGGACTACATATCCGTGCGAGACCTGTACTGGGCCACCCGTTGGGGCCGTGAGGGCAACCCGCCGAAGCCCTGACAACGGCCGCGCCCACGCAAGCCCCCAGTACGGCCATGACGGACCGTCTGGGGGGCTTTCTGCTGCCTCGCCGATTGCCCGCAACCGGGCTGCGGGACGCTCAGTGCGCAATCTGCCGCAATCCTCAGGCAGCCCTGCGCCATCCCGCGCATCCTGGACGTCCAACCACCAGGCGACGGAGGCGTGATGACGCTCAGGTTCCTTGGCACGACCAGCGACGGCGGGGACTGCCCCACCCTGTACGAGATCGAGGGCACCGACGAGATCCTCGTCCAGGGCGACCGCGAGACCGACCCCGCCCACCTCGTCCAGCTGCGGGACGTCAAGCCGTCCGAGACGTTCGTCCGCGTCCCCCGCGACCTCCTCACCCGCTTCGCCCCGCGCCACCAGCCGACGGACGTGATCCCGTTCCCCAACGTCGCGCACGTCTTCTCCGACTTCAAGCACACCGCATGGCGCCTGGAAACGCGCCGCGGCTATGCCACCGACCGGCGCAGCGAGACGTGGGCACGCTGGCAGGCCGGCGAGGACGTCACCCACGACGCCCCCGACGGGTGGCGGCAGAACGTCGCCGAGCAGACCGCGCAGGGCAAG
Organism: Streptomyces sp. NPDC058464; assembly: GCF_042721035.1. NCBI lineage: Bacteria > Bacillati > Actinomycetota > Actinomycetes > Kitasatosporales > Streptomycetaceae > Streptomyces > Streptomyces sp. NPDC058464. The sequence continues at coordinate 64,331 of NZ_JBHXMA010000040.1, read as the reverse complement.
GCGTTCGGCCGCGTCCGCCTCGTCGACGACCCGCCCACCGAGGGACAGCGGTTCCTGATGACCCGGGCGCCGGGCAACGTGGCCGTCGGCGACGAGATCCGCTACCTGTGGCGTACGGACGCCGAACGGCTTGGCCTCCCCGACTTCGATTTCTGGCTCATCGACTCCCGCACCCTGCTGCGCTTCGTGTTCGACGAGGACGACACCACCCTCGGTGTGATCCGGTCCGAGGACCCCGCCGAGGTGCTCGCCGCCTGCCAGGCCCGGGACGCCGCCTGGCATCACGCGCTCCCTGCCGCCGACTTCGCCGAGCAGGTACGTTCCATGGTGTGAGCACGGACTACCAATCCGGGCGCGTCTCCCTCGGCGCACGCATGCGGGAGTTGCGCACCGAGGCCGGGTACGACGGCAAGGGCATCGCCGAACGGCTCGGCTGGCAGCGCTCCAAGGTCTCGCGGCTGGAGAACGGCAAGCAGACCCCCAGCCGCGAAGACCTTGAGCAGTGGGCCGAGGCCGTCGACCGGCCCGACGTGGCCGCCGAACTCGCCGGGCGCCTGACCGGCCTGGAGACCCGGTACCGGTCGCTGCGCCGGCAGTACGCCAACGGGCACCGCGCCCGCCAGGAGCAGGGGGTCGTCGAGACCGACCAGACCACGCTGCTCCGTGCCGTCGAGATCATCCGTGTCCCGGGCCTGCTCCAGACACCGGAGTACGCGCGGGCCGTGTTCGCCTCGAACGCCCGCTTCCGCGACGTCCCGGACGCGGACATCGAGGACGCCGTACGAGCCCGTATGCGCCGCCAACAGGCCCTGTACGAGCCGGAGCGGTCCTTCCGCATTTTGCTGTGGGAGGGCGCCCTGTACGCGCTGAACGCGCCGCGCGAGGTCATGGCCGCCCAACTGGACCGGCTCCGCTCGATGATCGGCATGGACACCGTCGAACTCGGGATCATTCCGTTCGCCGCCGAGCTGAAGCGCTCGCCGTCCCATGGGTTTTGGATCTACGACCGGCGGCTCGTCATCGTCGAGACCCTGTCGACGGAGATGTGGCTGGAGGACGAGGAGTCCATCGCCCTGTACGAGAAGGCGTGGAACTGGCTCGACGAGTCCGCGGTCCACGGGCCGACGGCACACCGGCTGATCGGCCGCGCGAGCGCCGCCCTGCATCTGTCGTAGCAACCCGCGGCAACCGCCGCACCCGCGCGCGCAATCCGGCGCAATCGCTCTGCCGCCGCGCAATCACCCTGCATACCGTCCCGGGCATGGCCCAACCGACCAGCTCTGTCATGCGGTACGAGGAAGGCGACGCGTGGCTCGCCGAGTCTTCCGCGGACCCGAAACTCGTACGTCTGGCCTGGGATGACGACACCCTCGCCCCCATAGATTCCGGTGCTCGCTGGCTCGTCGCCGAGGCCCGGCTCATCTCCTCGATGCCCGCCCTCACCCGCATCCCCGACGGCCACCACGGTCCGGTCCTCGCCGACACCCAGGGGGACCGAGCGTGGTGGCTGGTCCCCCTCGACGCCGCCGAGGAACTCGCCTACGTCCGCGCGGTGTCCGTGAAGGCGCACGGCTGGTCGCTGGACTGTCCGCCCTCGGCCCGGATGCTGTTCGGGTACATGTGGCTGTGCCACCCGGACGGTACGGGCCAGCTCACTGACCCGGCCGTCCTCGCCGCCGTCCTCGGCCCCGGCGGGTACCGCTACCACGTGGGGGTGCCGGGATGACCGCGGACGCGACCATGACCGAGGTACAGCAGCAGCTTGCGCCGGACATCGTCACGATGCGGAGAACCGCGCACCGGTTCCTCGCCCCGGATGCCCGCCCCATTCCCACCGACGAGGTGACGGCCCTGGGCAGCGCGCTGCGCGGGCAGATCGACGAACTCATCCCCACCATCGAGGCGATGACCCGAACCCTTCCGGCGGACGACGTCGCCAGCGCGTGCGCGCTGGCCTGCACCAGGGAGGCCCGTATGCGGCTCGGCCTACGCCCTGGCTTCAACAGCCCCGGCCACATGACGGTGGCGATGAAGTTGGCCCGGTCGGTGAAAGCCCTGTGCGACCACTACGAGAACCTGGGCGGCGCGTGATGGCGGCGTTCGGGTTCTGCGCCTGGTGCCGGGGCTACACCTCGAACGTGCGGCTGATCCACGTGGAAGACCAGGGCTCGGGGAGCCGGCAGGTCAGCCGGTACGCCTGCCCTGCGCACATCCGGCTGCGCGGTCTCAGGCCGCTCTCGAACGGCCCGGTTAGTTCGCCGTCCGGCGAGGTCCCGGCCGTCGGCGGCGAGAGGTAGCCGCCACCCGATTGCCCGCCCCGTCCTGCTGGCGTACCTGCGCCGGCTTCCAGATCCCCTCCCGGCCGATGGCGCGGGAGGCCAGGCGCCCCGACCCGGGCGCCCGTCCACAGCAGGAGGACAACGTGACCGTCGCGTTAGAACAGCCCGCCACAACCGGCACCCGGGACCCGCAGGAACTCCTCAACGCGGTCGCCCCGCACATCACCGACCTGACCATCAACGTCTTCGACTCCGGCATGAGCCTGTGGGACCGCGAGGTCGCCCTACTCCTCCGCGACCACACCATGGTCCGGGACATGGCCGAACGGATCCTCAGCAACGCCGTCATGTACGTCATGGGGTCCATCGAGAACCCCGATCAGCACCTCGGAGTCGGGAAGCTCGTCGACATCGGCGTGCATCAGCTCATCCTCGACACGCCCGTCTGGTGGGGCATCTGCCGCCTCTACAACGGCGGCCGGTTCAAGCACCATGCCCCGTTCATCCAGCGCCGCCAAGACGGGCTGTGCTTGCGCACCGGTGACTTCCTCCGTTCCCAGGGCTGGGCGATCGACGAGGAACTCTGGGCCATCGACGGCACGGACTGCTCGCCGTGCGACGACAAGGTCCCCGACAGCCACTGACCCCGCTACAGTCGCCCCCGCCCTCACGGCTCCCCGAGGGCGGGGGCCCCGCATCCCGACGACCCAAGGAACCGCTGTGCCCGTACCGCACGACATCGCCGCCGAGACCGAACTGTGGGACGCCTTCGCCGAGTCGGCGTTCAAGGACGACGCCGAGCCGTCGTTCTGCTGGACCCAGTACGCCGGCCACGGCCCCGGCCCGGAACTCCTGGGCTCGCCCGAATCCGTGCTCGAGGTCGGATGCGGCACCGGCCGCGCGCTGGCCCACCTTGCGCAGCAGGGAGTGAAGGCGACCGGCGTGGACCTGTCTCCGCGCATGGTGCAGCTGGCGGGCGAGAAGTGGGCGCCGCTCGGGGCGCGGATCGCGCAGGGCGAGATCCTGGACTGGCTCGCCGCCGACGGCGGCCGGTACGACGCGGTGTACTCCATCTTCGGCGCCGTCTGGTTCACCGATCCGTCCCGGCTCTTCCCCCTCATCCGTCAGCACCTGGTCCCGGGGGGTGTCTTCGTGTTCTCCCAGCCGCCGGCCATCCCGGGCGCCTACGGTCCGCAGGGCATGTACAAGGGCGGCTTCGCGGGGAAGGCCATGTTCACCTACCGGTACAGCTACCGGCCTGCGGTGTGGGAGCGGCATCTGCTCCGGGCGGGGTTCACCACGGCAGAGGCGACAGTGGTGGACGCGCCCAAGGCCGGGCACATCGGGACCCTCATCGTCCAAGCCCGCGCCTGAGAAACCACCCTCGCGCCCCGACGGCCCTTCAATCGCCCGCCAGGCCCCGCACCCCAGGCGTCACGGGGTCGGGCGGGTTCTTGGACTGCTCGTCTCGGTCTCAACGTTGGGAAGCCCACCAGCCGAGGCGAGCAACACCCCTAGGACGTGCCGGGCCTTGAACAGGGTGGCCCCCTCGCAGGGCCCAGCGCTTCGCGGCGGAGCTGACGGCCCGGGCGCCTTCGCGAGATTAGTGGCCCCCCGGACGGGCGCTACTTTCGCCCTCCATACGGAGTAACACAGCGGACCGAGGATTGTGCTCCGGGCAGAGTGGGTGCATGGAAAACGCTGCGAACAGGCAGGCGAAGTCTCGCAGAAAGCAACGCTTCGAGGCTGTGCACAAGTGGGTCACGGCGACTGCTGCTGCCGGCGCCCTCGCCATTTCGCTCTACAACTTCACCGAACTGCACTGGCCACCCACCGTTGATGTGACACTTCCTCACCTCATTCGGCTCGACAAGCAGGGCAACGAGGTTGGCCTCTACGTGCAGCCGACAATCTCGACCAGATCCAAGAGCGAGAATGTTGAAGTAATCCGCGACGCGCGTCTACACCTCACCCCTACCGGCTCCATCTCTTCTTCGAAGAGACCAGCTTTCTATTGGCGGGAGAGCGACACATGGGCATACGATCCGACTTCCGACACGGTCAATCCCACTTGGGGTGCTGATCCCGCCCCATTTATCGTCAGCCAGGACAAACCTCAACAACCATCATTCAAGTTCCTGGCCAGCAACTGGCTGTATCAGGCCGGCCGCTACGAAGGATCCATTGAGCTGCGCCGTACAGCAGGCCGCTCCCCATTGATCAAGACGTTCTGCCTGATCATTTCAAAGGCAGCCGCAAATGAGCTAACAAATCCACAGCCACCTAGTCAGAATGTCCGCTTTTTTCGCAACGACCTGCCCAAGTTCACCTCATCTGACAACTCCCCAGACTGCTATCGGAGGGACACGGACTAAAGCCCAGGGTGACCAATGTGCTCACAGGTGATCCTCCAAGGCGACGAGGGAAGGCCCGGCGTCCCCGGTTTCAGCCGGGGGCGCCCTAACTCTGGAACAACCTCAGGCGGTTCCTGGACGCCGCCCGCACGGCCCGCTGCCCCTCCCCGGGGTGGCGGGCCGCAGTCGTTTCCGGTAACCGTTGCCGTCTGAGCAACGGTTCGCCAGGGATTACACGATCGCGTAATCGAGACCGGTGAGTCATGGGGCCAAACCTCGCAGCCGACGAGAGGGGAGCTTCACGCCCGTGCCACCAGCCCCTGGGCCCGCTGCTCCGTGTAAACGCCGTACTCGTCTTCGTCCAGAACGCGGACAGGAAACCTTCTGACAAGGGGTGCGACGCCATCCGCCACGATGGTGACGACGAGGGCAGTGCCATCAGGCACGAGCTCACGGACATCGCTGAAATCGAGTGTTGGCAGTGCCCGCGACCACTGCCCGTGAACGATGCTGTCGGTTCCGCCGTCCCACTGAATCGCCGTGATCCCCACGGAGGAGACGAAAGTGACCGTTTGCCAGCCCTCTTGCGGTTTGAGGCTGCCCAGTCCCTCAAGCTGAATCCGGACACCCGGGTTCTTGCCGGCGTACTCGCTCGCGTTGTTCAGCGTCACCGTCGCCCAGGTCTGCTTGAAGCCCCGCAGTTTTCGCCACCCCGTGACCTCGTCCTCGTCGCGTTCCGCTACGAAGACGGGCTCGTTCGGGGAGCTGAAGTTGAACGTGATCTCGATGTCCAGGGCGGGACGACCGGTGGCAGCCCGATAGGCCCACAGTGCCACGACGGCGGCTACGGCGGTCAGAAGACAGGTGTAGATCACCAGGGCCGTGTTCATCGTGACCGCCCGGTCACGAGTTCCAAGCCCCAACGTCCAGCCATCGAAGGCGGCGCCTACGACGAGAGCACCACCAGCGGCTATGACCGCGAGCGTCACCAGAGTGATCCAGGACCGGGGGTCACGAGGAAGTTTCACGAAGGGAGTGTTCCACGGCCATGGGTGCGCCCGGTCCGGCATCACTCCGAGGGCTGTCGTTCCATCCGGCGGGCCATCCGCGCGGCTTCCTCCGGGGTCACCAGCTGCACCTTGCTGCGGAACACGCCCTTGACCACGAAGAAGCACGAGAACTTGCCGTGTGCACCGATCTCGCGGCACTCGTACAGACCGTTCCCAATAAGTGGCCAACCGTGGGGTTGATCACGGCTTCGGCTGAGGAACGTGCGCGCGTACACGTACTTCTCGTTCGTGCCACGGATCTTGGCCACCCAACCCATCATGAACTCGCAGATGAGCCGTTGCGGCGTAATAGACACCCCAGGAAACACCACGGCTGGGTCAGCACGAGCGAAGTCGACAGGGATGTCTAGCGCCACCGTTGACGCGGCCTTCTGTTCCGGGGTGGCGTGGCGCTCGCAGACGCCCGGGTGAGGGCTGATGCCGTACCAAACCATGAGTGGATTCCGGCACGGAACACCCTTCTTGGTCGTGCACGTGTTCACGTGTTCCCCCTGGCTTCTCATGGCCCTAGCCGCTCGAACACGGGGGCGTCGGCAGCGTAACCGGCGCGATCCGGACCTCAGCAGGCAGGTCCGACGGACATCTGCACCTTCTTCAGGCGCGGGGCAGGATCGGCGTCGGCGTTGTACCCCGGGTTGTCGCTCGCCCACGCCGCCTCAGTGCAGTTGCCCGGCTCCGTCGGCGCCGTGGACGGCAACCACTTGAACGTCGACTCGCAGGTCGCCAGGTTGTAGTTGCCCAGCCGCTGAGCCCTGTTCGGCACGCCAGGCGTCTTGTACCAGACCAGAACATCCCTCGTTGGCTCGCACGACTTCTTCTTTGCGGACGCCTTCGGCTTCGGCGTGGACTTGGGCTTCGAGGTGGATTTCGCGGCGGCCGGGGTGCTTCTCGGATGGCTGGCCTTGGTGGCGGTGTGGCTGCTCGGCTTAGCCTGCGAGGACGTTGTATGCCCCGCGCCAGCCCCGCAGGCGGCGGTCAGCAGGATGGCAGAGATGGGGGCAAGATGAAGCGACGTACAAGGCCCCCCAAGGCAGTGCTGTAGTGACGTTCAACCGCAGCGGCAGCCGTATCAAGACGGCGAGTACGGCGGCCTGTCCCAGAACCGTATTGCCTCCGCCTGCCACCTCACCCCGGGCAAGGTCTCCACGATCATCCCCGGTCAGCAGCAGGTCACCAGCTTCGAGGTCATCTGCCGTATCTCCGACGGACTCCGGATCCCGGGCCACATTCTCGGACTCGCCCCACGTGCCTGGGAAACCCGGCCGGTCCAGGAGGATCCCTCCTCGGAGCCGGAGGGCGAGCGGCCCAGTACGGATGAGGTCCCCTGGCGGCCCGATGCCACCGTGGACCTGGCCGCGAACCTGACGAGGAGCGATCTCGTGATGGACCGACGCGCGGCGACCCGCGCACTGGCGGGGGCCGCCATCACCGGCACCGCCCTGCTCGACCCTCTGGAGGGGTGGCTGCAGCCCGCGGGCTCCACGGCCCGACCCCGTCACCGCGGTCGGCTCGGAGCACGGGAGGTCGAGGAACTGGCGTCCGCTGCTCGTGCCTTCCGTGCCTGGGACCACAAGTACGGTGGCGGCCTGCGCCGCAAGGCCGTCCTGGGCCAGCTCAGCGAGGTCGCCGCCCACCTTGACGAACACCAGTCACCCAAGGTCGAACAGCGCCTGTACCAGGTGATGGCTCAGCTGGCAGGCACCGCAGCCACCATGGCATGGGACACCGGCCTCCAGCGCCGCGCCCAGAACTACTACCTGCTCGCGCTACGTGCCTCCCACGCCGGCGGCGACATGGTCTTCGGCGCCAACGTCCTGGCGGGCATGGCCCGCCAGATGCTCTACCGCGACCAGCCCCAGGACGCCCTCGAACTCATCCGCCTCGCCCAGGACGGCGCCCGGCACGTCGCCGGGCCCACGGTGCGGGCCATGCTCCACACCCGGGAAGCGTGGGCGTATGCGGCCTTGGGCCGCACCGCCGCCTTCCAGCGGGCCACCGCGGAGGCAGCCGCAGCGTTGGCCGATGCCAAACCGGCCGAGGAGCCGTACTGGATCGCCTACTTCGACGAGGCTGAGCTCGCCGGCACTACCGGAGGCCGCCTCTTGGACCTGGCCCGCCAGAACCCCAAGCAGTACGCCGAACCCGCAGCCACGGAGATCCACCAAGCCCTGGCCCGGCGCGGCCCCGAGGCCGGCCGGAGCCACGCACTGGATCGCATCGGCCTGGCCCAGTGCCACTTCCTGCTCGGCGACCTCACCGGCGCCGTGGAGGAGACCCATCGCGCGGTGGACGCAGCACGCGCCACACGCTCCAGCCGCGTGCGCGCCCAGCTCGGCGAGCTCTACCCGTACACCGTGGGCAACAGCGCGGCCCGGCCTGTGCGCGAGGCCCGCGATAGGATCCGCGACCTGCTGTCGACCTGAAAGGGGTACATGACCGTGACGACCATCGCGGTGACGGGGCACATGGACCTGACCGAGGACACCGTCCCTCTGGTCCGCACCGCCCTGGACGAGTTGCTCAAGCGATACGCGGGCGACGGCGACCTCGTCGGCGTCTCCTGCATCGCCAAGGGCGCCGCCTCCCTGTTCGCCGAAGCCGTCCTGGCCGCCGGCGGACGTCTCACCGTCGTCATCCCCTCCCAGGACTACCACCAGAACAAGGTCAAGCCCGACCACGCCCCCCTCTTCGACCACCTCGTCGAAGCCGCTGAGGAAGTCCTCGTCCTCCCCCACGAGACCGCCAACCGGCAGGCGTACGAGGCCGCCAACGCCGTCCTCATCGAACGCGCGGACCGGCTTGTGGCCGTATGGAACGGCGAACCGCCCACCGGCAAGGGCGGCGGGACGGCCGACACGGTCCTTGAAGCACAGGCGGCGGGTATCCCAGTGGACGTGGTGTGGCCGAACGGCGCCGCCCGCCGAAGCTGAGCACCACGCAATCCGACGCGGGCGTCCACGCGATGTCTACCGGCGCCGTCGGTATCGCTGTTCAGTGAGTGTCGCCGCTGCGGGCTGGGGGCTGCGGCTCTGCTGCATGGGGACCGAGCCTGCCATGGTCGACTGCAGGCGGGCGGCTTCGGCTCGGCGGTTGGGTGCCGGGTTTCGGCCGGTGTGCTGGATGCGGGTGATCAGGACGCGGGCGGGCTGTCGTGCGGTGGTCAGCTCGCGCTGGGCAGCGGCTTCCTTGAGGAGCTGGTGGGGTTGGTGGCCGCGGGCTTCCGCATCGGCGAGGACAGTGGCGAGCGCGGGCCAGGCCGGGTCGGTGAGGATGCGCTCGGAGTGGTCGGGGACGGCTGCTCGTACATCGCTGGCCAGGACGCGGCGGGCTTGATCCCTGGGCGGTCGGGCTGTGAGTTCGGCAAGCATCGGGGCGAGCGCGCGGTCGGCGGCCGCCTGGAGGTGCTGGACGGCCTGGCGGGCAGCGTCGGCCTGGTGGGCGTGGTGCTTCGCTTCGTGCCAGCGCCCGGCGAGGATGGTGGCCCAGACGAGGGCTGCGACCAGGGCGGCGAGTGCGCTGCCACCGGGGCCGGTGGCAGTGTGGACGATGTCGCGTGCCGCGCTGCGCAAGGCGTGGGCGGCTCGGTCTTCGGCCCGGATCTGGGAGCGCTGGGCTCGGGCGAACGCCTTGGAGGCGGCTTGGAGTTCGGCGTGCAGATGGGCGGGTGCCTTCTGGGCGGTGGCTTCGAGGAGTTCACCGAGGGCGGTGATGTGGGCTTGGGCGTGGGTGTCGTCGGAGAGGTCGGTGTGGAGGGTGTCGAGGGCGTCGGTGGCTTGGTGCCAGGGGGTGCTGGGGTGGTTGCGGCGGGCTGTGGGGTGTTCTTCCAGCTGGCTGGATTCGAGGCGGGCCTTGATTTTGGGCAGGGAGAGGTCGGGGGAGATCTTGCTTCCGGGGTGGTAGATCTGCTCGCCGGCCTCGTTGACGTCGCCGGGGCGGCCGACGGCGTAGCCGAGGAGGTCCCCTGACGGGCCACGCCGGACCTGAACCTCGACGCCGCCGGCTTCGAGGTAGGCGATGAATTCCTCGGCGCCTGTCACGTGGGGGATGGCGGCGCGGATGCGGTCCTGGAGCCACTCGGGGCTGGGCTGGTCCCAGCCGAGGCGTTCAGCCTTGTGCATCTCGGCCTGGGTGCGGCGGCGGGCGCCGGTGCGGTCACCCTTCTTCAGGCGGCGCAGCCCGTAGTCCCCCTCGATCTCGCGGCAGGCGTCGCCGACGCGGATGCCGCTGTCGTGGAGTTTGGGGCAGCGTCCGTCTTCGCGGACGGTGGTGGCGAGGATGTGGATGTGGTCATCCGCGTGCCGTACGGCGATCCAGCGGCAGGCCAGGTCGTCACCGGCGGGCGCGATGCCAGCCGCCTGGACGATGCGCTGGGCGATCTCGCCCCACTCCACGTCGGAGAGGTAGCGGTCCTCGGGCGCGGCGCGGACCGGGCAGTGCCAGACGTGGTCGGTGACCTTCTTGCCGAACTCGCTGTTGCGCAGCCGCACGGGCTCGTCGAGATAGCGGCCCAGTTCGGTGAGGGTGGCGTTCTCGTCTCGGCCTGGGTCGGGCATGCCGAGCATCGCGAACCCCGCCACGATGTGCGGATCAAGGTGTTCGTCATAGCGGCCGGGGCCGTAGAGGTAGGCGAGCAGGCCGCGAGTGTTGGACCCGGCCCGTTTGATGGCGGCAATCACGCGGACGCCTCCGTCTCCAGATCGACGGGCCGGCGTAGAGCTTCGGCGATCAGCTCCAGCAGGTCGTGGAGTTCGGTCAGGCGCTGGCGGATGTCGGGTGGGGTGTAGTCGCTGTTGAGGGCGCGGGCGATCTGGTTGACGTTGACGCCGATCCGGTTGAGCTGGCGCAGGACCTGGGCGCGGAAGATGTATGTGCGGCGACGGTCCTCGGACAGGGGCAGGTTGGCGGTGAACCGGCCGGTGACGAAGGCGAGAACGACATCGGCGGCGAACCCTGACTCACCGTTGTAGCCATGCTAGGGCGGCGGCGTTCTTGAGCAGAGCGAGTTGGTCGGCGGTGAAGCGCAGAGGGCCGACGCGCTCGTCGCGTTTGGTGCCAGTGAACCGGCGAATCGTGGGCTGCACGCTCTTCACTGCAGGCTCACCGCCGACAGCCTCAACGGTGTCGGGAGCGCGGACGGGGCTCAGGGTCTCGTGCTGGACAGCGTGCAACGTGTCCAGGTCGGAGCCGCCCTCGGCCCCGACTCCCTGGTCCGGCGCCCCCTGGCGCTGGACTGTCTCCGCCACCCCCGGGGCGGAGACCCCCGAAGCCCGGCCCTGAGTCGGACTCGGGGTACTACTGGCTCCGCCAGGGGCGACCCGTCCGAACGCCAGCCGCAAACGCCCCAGCCGGGTAGGGGATTTCGTCAGCGGCAGCGGCTCGTCGGAAGTGTGGTCGGGGTGGAGCGGGTTGTGCGTCACGGGCGGTTCTCCGGAATCGCGGGAAAGGCTGGCGGAGTGCTGGCGACCGGCACCCCATCCACAGCTATGGACGAGCGGACGGCGAGTGAAGCGGTGGTCGGCTGACCGGGGTGACCGGAAGGGGTTCCGGTCACCCCATAGGAATTCCGGTCAGCCGCTGTCTGGACCGGTGTCGGCGGCGGCTTCGATCTCGGGCCGGAGGATTTTCATCACCTCGGTCTGCCGCTCACTGCCGATGGTCAAGTCCCTGTCCTTAACGGCCTTCCGGAGCATGTCCCGGCTGAGCGTGCCGTGCTCAGCGAGGGCAGTCCGGCCGATCGCCACGAGCTCCTCGACCGTGGCTTTCGGCGGACGGCCAGCGCGCGGCCTGCTCTCCGCAACCCCCGAAGGTGGTTCCGGCAACCGGACGGGCACGACGGCCTGAGGCTCAGTGGGCTGGACAGGCTCGGCTGGTCGCACGGCGGTCTTGGCGAGCGCGGTGACCGCTGGTTCCGGAGCCCGGACGGAAAGGGTGTCCGGATGGAGCGCGGGCTGGTCAACGAGCTGGTGGATCTGCCGCATCAGGACACCGAAGGCCAGCAGCGCGGCGGTCGGCGGAACAGCGGCGACCACATAGTCGAGCAGCGGCACAGTCCCGGCGCGCCCCGTGCCGTTGACCCCGGCCACGTTGAGAGCGATGGAACCGACAGATCCGGCGGCCGTAAGGGTGATGGCCCCCCAGCCGGTCATCCGGCGCAGGCCAGCGCGGAGCATCAGCAGTTCGCCCGCGATGATGAACGCGTCCAGGGTCGCAGGCCAGGCCCACTGGCGCACCGGGGAACTCTTGAGCCCATGTTGGCCGGCGACCTCGGCGAGATGCGCGTACGAGAGCCAGAAGCCGCCGGCCGTAAGCGCCACGATGACGACGCCCGCTACGAAAAGTGTGCAGCGCTCGGCAGCCTCCTTGGTCATCATCGGCCGTCCTTCGTCAAGGTGCTGGTCCCGGTGGGCGGGTGTGGAGAGGTTGGTCAAGCGAAGACACTCCAGGTGGGGTTGGGCGTTGGCCACCGGCGCGGGCAGGGGTGGCGGCCGTGAGGTGCGGTGTCTCGTACCACTCGTCGCATGCCTGGTCAGAGCAGGTACGAGTGGACTGGTGATGTCGAGACGACTCGTTGCGGGTCATTCACTCGTCCCTGCGCTGACCTGCGCGGGGACGAGTGCGACGAGACAAGTCGGGTCAGGCCGAGGTGCCGGGCAGCGGTTCGACTTCCGGCTGGGAGGTGTCGGCCGCACGTGCCGGTTCGGGGCAGTAGCGGGCCCAGGTGTCGAGAAATTGGTTGCGGGCGAAGCCCTTGGCCTGGGTGCCGTCGGGGAAGCGGCGGTTGGCCGAGCCGATGCCGTAGGGCTGCAGCAGCAGTTGCAGGCCACGCGGGGTCAGGCCGTTGGCGCCGTACTCCGCCCACGGTGCTTCCTTGTCCGCGTTGAGGTGCTCCAGCAGGCGCCTGGTGCCCAGCACGGCCGGGTCGTTCTCGGCCGCGAAGGCCCGGCGGATGCCGACCAGGAGGCGGGTGCGCAGGCCGCCTTCCTCGTCCTGTCCGGCCTCGTAGTCGGTCATGACGCGGCAGGCGGTGCGGGCGAGTGCGGGCCATTCGCCTCCGGCGAGGTCGGCGATGACCACCAGGGGTTCCCAGGTGTCGGCCGCGCGGTCCTCGACCGGCATGGGCGGCTCCATCTCCAGCGCCCGCTGGTACAGCGGCTGGAGCCAGGCGGAGAGTCGGTCACGGATCGCGTGCAGGGCAGGTGTGTCCCGGGTGGTACGGAAAGCCGCGACCCTCTCGCCCGCCGCACGGCGCCGCATCCGGATGACCACCGACCGATCCATCACCGTGTCCGGCAGGTCACCGATCCCGGCGAGCGCCGCCATGGCGAACGTGGGGAACGCGGTCGGCTTGTGCTCGGGCCCGGTCACCCGCAGCGTGGGCCGGTTGCGCTGGTGGCCGGCGTTGATCAGGCCGCGCACCTCCTCGTTCTTCTCCGCCGCCTTGACGGTGCTGAAGAGGGTGTCGGCCTCGTCGACCAGCAAGGTGGGCGGGTCCTCGTCGTCGATCGACCGGAAGATCGCCGCCGCGCTGGCGTTGACCGTGATCAGAGGGTTGCGCACGGTCTCGGTCACCACGTCCAGCAGCCGTGACTTGCCGCACCGCTTCTCCGGAGCCACGATCGCCAGACGCGGCGCGTGCTGCCACGCCCGCTGGAGATGCGTTGCCGCGATCCACAGCGTGACCGCGGTCAGAGCCTCCTCGCTCGGGATCATCACGTACCGCTTGATCTGCGCCCGCAGGTCGGCGAGGACCTGTGCGCCCTCGCAGTCGAGCGACACGGGCGATGCCTCAACCGCACTTGCGGCCGCGTCCGGTGAAGATACTTCATTTCCGTCGGCCAGCTGGCCGGGGACGGTGACCGACGGCCACGCGGGCTGGTCGGTGGCGGAATAGGGCTTGGCTCCCGCATGTTCCACAGGGCAGCTCCTCGTCTGGCGGTAGCGGGCTTGCACGCCCTTGCCGCCGGGTTGGTACTTCACGGGCCGTACGGGGTTGCTAGGGCCCCCGGCGTTGCACCGCTGGGGGCCTGTTGCCTTCTCGCGGGCACCGGGTGATCGCGAGGGAACACGGACCGTACGTCCAACCCCGGCAACAGTCCAGCATTTCTGTGTCAGCTCAGCGCAGAACCGTTTGCTAGGCTGCCGCCCCTTCACGCCGCCAGCCCCAACAGATCCAGCAGATCCGCAGTCACGACCCGGTAGGCGCTGCCGAGCCGCAGCACCTTGCACGGGTAGGCGCCCCGCTTCGCCAGCTCGTATCCCTTGCTCCGTCCGAGCCCCAGAGCCGGGTTGCCTGTTTCCAGGTCAATGGAGACCGGGAGGGCAAGGAGCTCCTCCCGGCTCATCCCCTTCGAGCCCTTAAGGTCTCCGGCCGTCGCGTCTTCGCGCATACAGTGCGCCCCTTTCGGTACAGCCCTCGGCGAACACGGTCATCACGTCCGACTCCAGGCGTCTACCAACCAGGATGCGCAAGTTAATGTGTCTTCATGACACAACCTGTTGTGGATGCTGATGAGGACGACGTTCCAGAGTGGGCCGACCGCATCAAGGCCAACGTGGCCGGCGAAGTCCGGCGCAGAAGAAAGGAGATGGGGTGGAGCGCGCAGGAGCTGGCGGACCGGTGCGAGCAGCTCGGGCATCCCATCCCCCGGAACGTGATCGCCAACATGGAGTCCGGCCGACGGGCCAACCTCCCCCTCGTGGACGTCATGGTCCTGGCCGCCGCCCTGGAGACGTACCCGGTCTACCTGATCTTCCCGGTCGGCTACGTCGAGGAGACCCAGGAACTGCCGTTCCAGCACCTCGTGCCCACTTGGGACGCCTTGCGCCGTTTCACCGGCGAGGAGGACGTGCCTGGCTACGACGCGGGCTTCGTACCCGACTTCGAGCTTCACGCCAGCCTCATCCGCACCGCTCTGGCTGCGCTCGAAGAGGAAGAACAGGCCCGGTTCTCGGCCAAGACGGCCGCCAGCCGCGCCGAGAAAGAAGAGGCCGAGCGCAGGCGTACGAAGTACGCCGATCAGGCCATCTCCGCCAAGTACAGGCTCCGCCACCTCCGCCGCGACCTTCGCGAGGACGGGGCCACCCCACCCCATCTGCCACCCGCCCTGGGCGACGTCAACCCGCCCGAACCCGATACCGAATCGACCCCGGAGGAACGCCTTTGAAGGGCTCCACCTACCGCCGCTGCTCCTGTCGCGACCCGAAGACCGGCAAGGAACTCGGCTCTTCGTGTCCCAAGCGCAAGGGCCGCAAGCACGGCTACTACTCCATACGTCAGGAGCTGCCACCTCGCGAGAACGGCACACGCCGATCCTTCAGTCGCGCCGGCTACGAGTCCCTGAAGGACGCCCAGGCGGACCTCGACCACGTGCGCTCCCTGCTCGCCCTGGCGGACAAGGACGACCCCGACCTCCTCCAGCGTCTCGTCGACATGCTGGAGGAGGTCGCAACCGAGAAGGTGCCGCTGCCGGCCATCGAGGAGACCCGTCGCCGTCTGCGCGCGGGCTTGGCTCTCCGCGGCAGCCTCACCGTCGGCGAATGGCTCGATCAGTGGTTCGCGGCGAAGAAGCGCCGTAAGACCACGCTCAACGGCTACGCCTCCCACATCCGCGTCCACCTGAAGCCGCGCATCGGGCACGTACGCCTCGACAGGCTCAACGTCGGCCACCTCGTGGAGATGTTCGACGCGATAGCCGACGAGAACGAGGTGATCGCGGCCGAGAACGAGGCCCGCCGCGAGCAGATCGCCCGCTGCAAGCCGAGCAAGCCCGGACGCCCCGTAGGAGCCGAGCGGAAGCTGCTCGCCGTCGAACGGGCCAAGCTCGCCGAGATGAAGCCGTTCCGGAAGGTCACCGGCCCGGCCTCCCGTCAGGCGATCCGCCGTACCCTCCGCGCGGCCCTGAACTCCGCCATCGCCCAGCAACTCATCACCTTCAACCCCGCCTCCCACGTGGAATTGGAGTCCGGCAGGCGCCCGAAGCCCCTTCTGTGGACCGAAGAGCGAGTCCGACGCTGGCGCGAGACGGGCGAGTTCCCCGGTCCGGTGATGGTGTGGACTCCGCAGCAGTTCGGCGCTTTCCTGGACGCCGCCGAGGGCGATCGTCTGTACGCGATCTTCCACCTCATGGGCACCCGCGGCCTCCGACGCGGTGAGGCGGTCGGCCAGGACTGGCACGAGATCGACCTCGTCGTCGGCCTCATCACCCCGGCCAAGGAGATCGTGGTGGACGGCTGGGACCCCTATGAGTCGGAGCCGAAGACGGACGGCAGCGCGAACACAATCGCGCTCGACAGCATGAACATCGTCGTGCTGCGCGACCACAAGGCCCGCCAAGAGAAGGAACGCGCCAAGTGGGGCAGCGCCTGGCAGGACACCGGGAAGGTGTTCACCAAGGAGGACGGCTCCTGGCTCCACCCCGGGACGGCCTCCGAGACCTTCCGCCGCATCCTCGCCACGACCGACCTGCCGCCCATCACCCTGCGGGACCTGCGCCACGTCGCCGCAACGCTCACGCACGGAGGCGGTGGCGACATCCACACGGTGAAGGAGACGCTCCGGCACTCCACCATCACCCTCACCTCGGACACGTACACGAGCCTGCTCCCGGAGCTGGACCGGGAAATCGCTGAGAAGGCGGCGAAGCTGATACCCCGATCTCGTCCGGTAGGCACCGATCCGTCCGCCGTGGCCGCAACCGATCCGCAGATCACGGATAGATCCGCTCACACATCGCTCACGCGTGCGCCTGAAGGCAGAGCAGCACCCAAGCCAGCCAATGCCGATTCAGACGCCGCGTAGCAGCTCAGATGCCATATGCCTCGCCTAGGGACCCTTCGAAACGGTCCTAGGCAGCCTCTGTCAGGCGGGACCAGAAGTCGGCGACGGCATGCGGCACCGGGGCGTCCTCGACCAGGCCGGCCAGCAGCGTCTCCGGCAAGACCATCCGCCGGTAGAAGGTCTTGGGTCGGCCAGACGTCGCCCGCGGCTCGCGACGCACCACGCCGGACTCCTCCGCCGCATGCATCACCCGTTGCCAGACGGGGGTATCAATGACCGAACCGATAGCGCCGTCGTCGGTACAGAGCATGTTAGAGCGCGAGTAGTGCCGAGCCAGTTTCTCGACCACCGCCACTACACCGTCGGCGACGTCGCGCGTCCTCACCTCGTCGACGTCAGCTCCGAGGCCACAGCCCTGGAGCCGCCGCAGGATCGACGACGCGACGAAGTCCTGCTCGACGCCCTGGCTGCCAGCCACCCGCAGTCCGACAAAGTCCGCGGGAGTGACGCCAGTGAAGTCGAACCGGGTGGTCTCTGGGTCGATCACCACCAGATGCCAGCTGACGCCCTGCGCAATGCACGACTCAAACCGCGTGTTACGCAGGTCGGAACGCTCGAATCGGATATTTACCAGGGACGCGCCGCGCACCGCGAGGCCCGATGTGTCGGCATCCGCGAACGTCACGTTCTGCACCATCAAGTCGGGCTCGACCGTTCCGCGCAGTCGCAGGACTTCCGCCGCGAGGGTGCCGGCATTGCGGCCCACCACTTCCGCGAAGGAGTCATTCGGGTCAACAGCCAGAGCGAGCACGGAGAGGATGTCCTGGCCACTGGTGCCGGACTCGACAACGTCGCCGACCGCCGCACGGGCGGCTTCAACGGGGAGGTTGGCGCGTCGCAGGATGGATGCCGCCTCCTGGCTGCCCCGGGCCAGGGCCTCCTCGATCGGCTTGGCCAGGAAGAAGCCGAAGAAGAGGTCGTGTTCAAAGGCGACGGTGCCAGGCTTGGTACCCAGCATGAGCATGGCGCGGCTGGGCGCGGCGTCGATGAGGTTTTGCTGGGCCTCAGTAGGCAGATCGTGGACCTGAGCGAAGATCGACACCAGGTCGTGGAGAGTAGAGCGATTGAGTTCCCGGGTCTTCTGTCGCCACATCTCGATGGCGATCTCCGTGAGGAGTTCGACGTACTGCTCACTGCTGAGATACTGACCGTGCTGACCGACCAGTTTGCTGCTGACCTCACGCTGGACGTAAGCGTCCACAAGCTGCGCAAGAAGCGGACGGCCGGTCTCGATGGACTGGTTCTCCGCCTCCATTAGCTCGCAGGTCCGTGCCAGGAACAGCGGCTTGTCCAGCAGCGTCCCCTCCGCGTCGGGGCTGTCGCGCAGTGACCGCACCCGGTCTCGGACGCTTGGCGAGAAGTGCGGGAGGTATGCCTCGACCTCGACCGTGCCCCACAGCCGCATCTCCACCGGGACAAGCGACCAGAGTAGGGAGCCGAGTTCCGAGCTGCTGTTGGTCCTGGCGAGGAACTCCTGCTCGTAGTAGACACTGCGGGCAGCAGCGATCACCGATCCGCGGCCGTCCAGTTCCTCGATGAAGCCAGCGAGGGAGCCGAACGCCTCCTCGTAGCTGCCCTGTCCGCCGATCAGTTCGTCAAAGCCGTCGACAATGAGCCGCAGTCGGCCGTGCCGCACCAGTCGCGCCACCGAGTGGTACGTCATCCTGGCTCGCAGGTCCTGGAGTTCGGTCGCCAGGGCCTCATTGAGTCGCGCTAGTCCGCGGCCCTGCGCACTGACGTTGAGGTAGAGGTAGTCACTCTCGCCCCGCAGATAGCGCATCGCAGCCTCGTAGGTCAGCTCGGACAGCATCCGCGACTTGCCAGCGCCGGCATCGCCGGTGACGAACACAATCTTCGTCGCTTCGTCCTCGGGCACAGAGGAACGCTCGACAAGCGTCGCGGCGTCCTCGTCGGCGCCACCGGAGAGGCGGGCGCGCCCCGGGACGTAGCGGTCACTACGGCGGCGGCCGAGGACCTGAACGATGTTCTTAGCCAAGGCCCGCAGGTCGGCCAGATCCGGCCCGGCAACGAAGGACGCATAGTCGACGCGCTTGCCATTGTGCTCGATGACCCACTGCTCGCGGGCACGGTCCCAGGTGGCCGATGCCTCGCGTTCATCGAAGTCGTGCGACCAGCGGACGAGAAGCCCGCCACCCTGGGCCGTGATCTCTGGTTCCGTTCCGGGGTCCACAAAGGTCAGCAGGTCCGACCGCAATTCATTGGCGAACGCAGTCACATCGGCAGTTACCATGTTGGCCATCCTGGTGCGTGACAAATCTCTATGTTCGAATGGCTCGTTAGCCACTGGTCATTGCAGGACTGGCCCGGGGCTCGTTTGCGCAGCCAAATCATCCTGCGGTTGGGACGCGCAGCGGCGGCCAGTAGTCCGGGCAAAACGTCGTCATCATCGCTGACGAGGACGGTCGGCTTGCCCTCCAGGCTGTAGCGCAACGAGTCGGCGACGATCAGGCCGTCGACCATCTTCTGCGCGGCCTTGAGGGGACGGCCGGGATCGGCCTCGCGGGCAGTGCGAAAAGTACCCAGGATGCGGGTGCCCGGGTTCCAGGCCGAGGAATGAGCCAGCTCTGGCTCGACCCGCAGGCCATCGCGCCGAGTGTGGAAGTCAGCGAGGTGCGGCAGCGCCCACTCCCACTGCCGGGTCGCCCGTCCGTCGCGGAACAGCCATCCCCCGTATAGGCGCAGTTGCAGGTCGGAGACTCGCGGCCAGTGCTGCTTCACGGCTTGGCGCACCACGCGATCCACCGCGTGCAGTCCGTCGTATACGTCTGCGTCCGAGCGTGGCGCGGGGCACAGATTGCTGAAGTCGACGACGGCAACCGCGGCGGACGCCTCGCCCTCCCCCGGGACGGCGGCCACGGCGCTGCTTGTCAAAGTCCAGTCTCCCCCCTGCACACCCGCCGGGACAGGCCCTGACCGGGGATACGGCCGCCCGCCCGGCGGCCCGATGGCAGGATAGCGGTCCCCGGACCCGGCTTTAGCAGGTCGAAGGCAGCCCAGGGCACGCACGTGCGGCCATTGGCGAGCAGCCGCGCGCACCGCCAGTCAGGTGCCCTGCGGACACCGCTTGGCGTGCAACCCAGAACATCCGCTCACGCATCGCTCACGCAGAAACCAGAAAACGCAGCAGCGCCCGACCCGACCGAAGCCGACTCAGGCGCTGCGCAGCAGGTCAGAGGGGATAACCCTCGCCTACAACCCGTAGGCCGTGTGGGACTCGAACCCACAACCAATGGATTAAAAGTCCACTGCTCTGCCAATTGAGCTAACGGCCCAGGCGATGTTGCCTCCCCGAGCATAGCCGGACGGAGGCGTCTCGCCGATCGGGTATCGGGGTCGTGGCCGCGTCGCGTGGCAGAAGTGGGACATCAGGAACCGCTGGGTCAGAGGTCGGCCAGTTCGGGGCTGTCCTCCTGGCGGGGCGCCGCGGCCGGGTTGAGGAACCAGTGGCGGGCCGACGCCTGCCACCAGATCGCGGCGAAGCCGAGGACGGCCAGCACGGCGACCGGGGCGTAGTTGAAGGACTTCCAGGTGACCGGGGAGACCTGCGGGAGCATGAAGAGGACGGTGATGACCACCACCCACGTCACCGAGATCACGCCGATCACGATCGACCAGCGGCCCAGGTGCCACGGGCCCCGCTCGAACGCGTCGCCCTTGCGTACCCGCAGCAGTGTCGGGATGACGTAGGCCACGTACAGGCCGATCACCGCGATCGACGTCACGGCGGCGTAGGCCGTGTAGTTGATGAGGTACGGGAGGCCCAGGGCGAGGGCGGAGAGGGCCGCCAGCCAGACCGCCGCCACGGGGGTGCGGGTGCGGGGGCTGACCGTGTGCCAGAGGCGGGAGAAGGGCAGCGCGCCGTCCCGGGAGAAGGCATAGATCATGCGGCTGTTGGCCGTCACCGAGGCCATCCCGCAGAAGAGCTGGGCGCCGATGACGACGAGGAGCAGGAGCTTGCCGGTCGTGGCGCCGAGCGCGTCCAGGAGGATCTGGGCCGGCGGTGCGCCCGTCGGGGACGCCGCCTCCTTGTCGTACGACTGGATGGCGAACGTGAAGCCGAGGAGGAGGACGAAGCCGGCTATCCAGGACGTCCAGATCGAGCGGACGATGCCCTTCGGGCCGGCCGTCGCCGCGTCGTGGGTCTCCTCGGTCATGTGCGCCGAGGCGTCGTAGCCGGTGAAGGTGTACTGGGCCATCAGGAGGCCGATGAGGACGACGTACGGGCCGCTGCTCCAGCCCGTCTCGTTCACGAACTTGGTGAAGACGAAGGACGCCGACTGGTGGTGGTCGGGGACGAAGGTCAGCGCGCCGACGATGACCAGGACGCCGACCACGTGCCACCACACGCTGACGCTGTTGAGCAGCGCGACGATGCGGACGCCGAAGGTGTTGAGGAGGCCGTGCAGGACGAGGATCCCCGCGAAGAGGAGGATCGTGCGGCCCGGGGTGACGGTGAAGTCGAACTGGAGGTTCAGGTACGCCCCGAGGAAGGACGCGGCGCCGAAGTCGATGCCCGCCGTCACCGCCACCTGGCCGAGCACGTTGAACCAGCCCGTGAACCACGCCCAGGCGGCCGCGCTGCGGGGCGGGGCCAGCCGGTGGGCCCAGAAGTAGAGGCCGGCGGAGGTCGGATAGGCGGAGCAGATCTCGGCCATCGAGAGGCCTACGAAGAGGGTCATCAGGCCCACGGCCACCCAGCCCCAGGTGATCACGGCCGGGCCGCCGGTGATCATGCCGAAGAGGTAGAGGGTGAGACAGCCGGAGAGGACCGAGATGATCGTGAAGGAGACCGCGTAGTTCGAGAAGGCCGACATACGGCGGGCCAGGACCTGGGTGTAGCCGAGCTGGGCGAGCCGCTCCTCGTCGGAGAGTGCGCCGGAGGGCGACTTGACCGTCGCGTCATCTGTCATGCCCCCAGCGATTCCCTCACCGGGGGCGTGACATGCGTCACAGCCTGGCCGAAAACAGGCTGGAACGGCCCGGAAACAGGCCTCGGTAGCCTGAACAGGAGTCTCGGCAGAGGCCTGAACAGGGCTTAGAAGAGCGCCTTGTAGCCCTGCCAGCCCGTCGCGATTTTCACGCGCGCCGCGAACGTGCCCTTGCCGGTGCCCGTCTGCCGGTACAGGTTGCCCGCGGTGTCCCGCATCACCAGGTCGTTCTTCCCGTCCCCGGTGATGTCGCCGACGCCCACGACCGCGTTGTACGAGGCGTTCCAGTGCGCGGCGACCTTCACCCGCTCCTTCACCTGGCCCGTCCCGGTGCCGTCGTAGCGCCACAGCGTCCCGGCCTTGTCGACCGCCAGCACGTCCCCGAAGCCGTCGCCGTTCAGGTCACCGGCGCCGACGATCCTCGTGTACGACGACCACGTGCGGATCTTCACCCCGGCCTTCAGCCTGCCGGTGCCGTCGTCGGCGAACAGGTAGACGTCCCCGGTGGCGGCCTTGCGGGCCAGCAGGTCGGTCCGGCCGTCGCCGGTGAGGTCACCGGGGGCGGTGAGGACGTTGTACGCGTTCCAGCCGGTGCCGAGGGAGACGTGCTTGTCGGACGGCTTGTACGAGCCCGCGCACTTGCCGGTGTACCGGCGCAGCTCCCCGTTCGGCATCCGCACGAGCATCTCGGAGCACCGGTCGCCGGTCATGTCCCCGAAGGGCACGGCGACCGTGCCCGCCGCCCAGCCGAAGGCCGCCCAGTTGCCGCTGAACCTGCCGTTGCCGGTGGTGGAGTGCAGCGTGAGGCCGCCGGACGAGCTGAGGGTGGCCAGGTCGCCGTAGCTGTAGCCGCTCTGGTCGTGGAAGCCCTGCGTGCCGCCGGTGTAGCCGAACTTCCCGCTCGTCGTGTACGTCCCCGAGCCCTCGACGGCGGTGGCGGTCAGCGTCCAGGTCTTCGGGCCGTTGAGCGGGTAGCCGCCCGTGTCGTTGGTCCCGTCCCAGCCGATGTCGACCGACGTACCGCTGCCCTTGATGGTGCGGTCTGCGTGCCCGTGGGTGTCCTTCACGGTGAAGGTCCACTTCGCGGGCTTGCTGAGCTGCCAGACGCTGCCCCAGATGGTGTTGCCGGTGGCGCCTTCCCGGGCGTCCTCGTCCCAGTCCGCCACCTCCGACTCGATCCCCGTCAGCGGCTGCGTCGGCACCCCGCTCGGCACGATCCGGATCACGTTGTCCGGTCCGACGTACGCGATGTCGCCGCCGAACTTGTCCACGGACCAGGTCTGCCGCCGCTGGTCGGCGCTCTGCCCGGCGGGCAGGTCGGCGACGGCGCGCGGCGCGGCCGCCGTCCCGGTGTGGAAGTCCGTCAGCATCAGCCTGCCCGCGGTCCGGTCGTGCTGGACGAGGTAGCCGTCGCCGACGAGCACCGGGCCGGAGGGCACCTTGATGTTCTTCTTCGCCGTACGGTCGTACACGCCCGCGGCGCCCGTCGGGCCGCAGTTCCAGTAGATCCAGCGGCCGACGACCTGAAGTTCCTTCACCGTGCAGGGCGCGCCGGTGGAGACGGTCGCGACCGTCTTCTTCGCCTTCAGGTCGTATCCGGTGACGACGCCGTTGCCGGTGCCCGGTGTCCACAGCGTCGAACCCCACACGGAGGCGGCGGTGATGGACCGGGTCAGCCGGACGTTCTGGGTCTGGTACGCGGGCACCGCGTCGACGTACTGCTTGCCGGTGGAGGACGCCTGGTAGACGTAGAAGCGACCGGTGGCGTCGACGAAACGGCCGCCGGTGACGATCGGGGCGGGCCCGCCGTCCAGCGTGTCCTCGGTCAGGTAGATCTCGGCCTGCTGCTTGCCGGTGCCGTCGTCCATGAAGTCGCCGACGTAGGTGTTGCCGAAGGTGCGCAGCGGCACGCAGCCCGGCGCGCCCTGGTCGCAGGACACCCGCTGGACATGGCTGCCGACCGCGAACGTGCCGGCGAATCCCCGGGTCGTCCGGTCCAGCACCGTGGAGCCGTCGGCCGAGATCTGCCGGCCGATCACCCACTGGTCGCCGCTCGGCGCGTTCTCCACGGTGGCCAGGAAGCCGCCCGCGTAGTCGATGCCCCAGACGCCGCTCGTCGTGATCGGCGTCGGGGTGGTGTCCGCGGCGGCCGTGCCCGCGGTGGTCAGCGAACCGGCGCCGAGGGCGGCCAGTCCGACCAGTGTGAGTGCGATCCGGGCATGCCGGCTCAAGGAACCCCCCAGGAAGTCAAAAGTCAAAGGATGTTAACAACCGACGCACAGGCATCAACAGTGAATTGACCGTGAACAGGGGGTAGTTGGCGGGGCCGGTCCGTGCCGCCCCGGTCCGCGACGCGGAAGGGCCCGTACGACAGGTCGTCGTACGGGCCCTTCGTCACCTCACTCGGTGTCAGCCGTTGCGCTTCCAGCGCGGCTTGTCGTCACGGCGGCCGAAGGAGCCGGAGGGGCCGGAGGACGAGCCGCGGTGGTCGTCACGACGGCCGAACGGGCGGTCGTGGCCGCTGTGGCCACCGCTGCGGAAGCCCGGGCGGTCGTCGCGGCGGTCGCGGTTGAACGGGCGGTCGCTGCCCCGGTGGCCGGACGGACGGTCGTCACGGCGGAAGCCGCCACGGTCGTCACGGCGCTCGAAGGAGCGGCCGCCACGGTCGTCACGGTCCCGGTCGAACGGCCGACGCTGCTCGTCACGGCGGAAGCCGCCGCGGTCGTCACGGCGCTCGTCACGACGCTCGAAGGAACGGGCACCGCGGTCGTCGCGGCGGTCGTCGCGGCGGAAGCCGCCCGACGGACGGTCGTCGCGACGGAAGCCGCCACGGTCGCCACCGTCACGACGGTCGTCACGGCGGTCGTCCCGACGGAAGCCGCCCGACGGACGGTCGTCACGGCGGAAGCCGCCACGGTCGCCACCGTCACGACGGTCGTCACGACGGTCGTCCCGGCGGAAGCCGCCCGACGGACGGTCGTCACGGCGGTCACGGCGCTCGTAGTTGCCCCGCTCGTCACGCTGCTGACGCGGACGCTCGTACGAGGAGGACTCCTGACGGGCCGGCGCCTCGGCGGCCGGCTGCTCCGCCGTCTCGGCCTCGGCCTCGGCCACGGCGGCGGCCTCGGCCACCGCCGCCTCCGGGTCCTCGCCGCGCTCGCGGGCGACCCGGGCGACCAGGCGGTCGGCCTCCTCGCGCAGCTCGGCGGCCCGGCGCTGGGCCCGCTCCAGCTCCTTGGTGAGCTGGGTGACCTCGCGCTCGGCCTGCTGCGCCGCGTTGGCCGCGGACTCGGACTGGACCTCGGTCATCGAACGGGCACCGGTGATCTCGGCGACCTCGGGCTCGAAGGCCGTACCGGAGTTGATGATGTGACGCCCGGCGTCGACGCCCGCGTCCTCCATCAGCCGGAAGATCTGCCGACGCTGGTGCGGCAGGGAGAGCGAGACGACCGTGCCGGTGCGGCCCGCGCGGGCGGTACGGCCGGCGCGGTGCAGGTAGTCCTTGTGGTCGCCGGCGGGGTCGACGTTCAGGACCAGGTCGATGCCGTCGACGTGGATGCCGCGGGCGGCGACGTCGGTGGCGACGAGGACGTTGACGTACCCGTCCTTGAAGTCGGCGAGGGTCCGCGTCCGCGCGCCCTGGGTCATGCCGCCGTGCAGCGCGTCGGCCTTCACGCCGGAGTCGCGCAGCTGCTCGGCGACGCGGTCGGCGCCCAGCTGGGTGCGGACGAAGATGATCGTGCGGCCCTTGCGGGAGGCGATCGCGGCGGTGACCGGCGCCTTGTCCTTGGGCTTCACGATGAGGATGTGGTGGGACATGGTCGTGACCGCGCCCTGGGCGGCGTCGACCTCGTGCGAGACCGGGTCGACCAGGTAGCGCTTGACCAGCGTGGAGATCTCGTTCTCCATGGTGGCGGAGAACAGCATGCGCTGGCCGCCGGCCGGGATCTGGTCGAGCAGCTCGGTGACCTCGGGCAGGAAGCCCAGGTCGGACATCTGGTCGGCCTCGTCGAGGACGGCGATCTGCACGTCCTCGAGGGAGCAGGCGCCGCGGTTGATGATGTCGCGCAGGCGGCCCGGGGTGGCGACGAGGATGTCGACACCGCGCTCCAGGGCGTAGATCTGGTTGCCCATGGAGGTACCGCCGCAGACGACCTTCATCTTCAGGCCGACGACGTCGCCGTAGGGCTGGAGCGCGTCGGCGACCTGCATCGCCAGCTCGCGGGTCGGGGTGAGGATGACGGCACGCGGCCGCTTCTTCTCGGTGCGGCCGCCGGCCAGCGTGGCCAGGGTGGGCAGACCGAAGGAGAGGGTCTTGCCGGAGCCGGTGCGGCCCCGGCCGAGGATGTCCTTGCCGGCCAGGGCGTCCGGGATGGTCGCGGCCTGGATCGGGAAGGGGGTGGTCACGCCGTTCTGCGCGAGCTTGCGCACGACGCCCTCGGGGAGACCGAGGTCGGCAAAGGTGATCTGGGGGGTGGTGTCAGCGGTCTCCTCGGAGACCTGGGTCACCAGTTCGTCGTCCTGGATGTTCTCGGGCACAACGATCTGGTCATTACTGGACACGGACATGCGAATGCGAAACCTTCCGGAGTCTCTTCGGCACGCGCCCGTCAACTCCGTGATTCGCTCACGACCGCCTCAATGCGGTCCGCCACGGCAAGGGAGAGTACGCGCCACACGGCGCGCTCTGCAGTGGCGCCGGGCAAATGGGATCAAACGATCTACCACCATACGCACCCAACACCCCCGAAGGCAAACCGAGCCCTAGTCACGAAACTCACAGCAGGTTTGCCCCAACCCCAACGACGCTCACGCCAATCCGCCGACACACAGACCACACAGACCGGACGCGCTGCCCTACACACTCCCCAACACCCGACCCCACCCATCTTCTTCCCCTCCTTCTTCCCCGCGCCGGAGAAGGACGTCTCACACCGCCCCGGCCCACTGGAACGCGCCCCCTACGCCGGCGTCCCCGCCTCCGGTGCCGGTTCCCGTTGCACCAGCTGGGTCCCCGTGTCCTCGTGTGCCGACGAGGACGGCTCGGCCGACGGGGGGTCCGTCGCCGGGGGCGGTGGGGTGGGCGATGCGGGCGGCGGGGTGGGGGAGGCCGCCGGCGGCGCGGGCGTCGTCGGGGCCGCCGTCGGCCCGGCCGGCACCCCCGGCGCCACGCTCTTCCCCGGCTGCACCGGCACGGCCGGCCCCGCGCTCGCCCCCTTCGTCGGTTTCGCGGACGCCGACGCCGACTCCCCCGGCTTCGCCTTCTCCCCGTGCCCGCGCTTCCCGTCGGCCGCCGCGCCGCCGTACCCCGCACCGCCCTCGCCGGACACCCCGGACCCGCCGTCGGCCACCTCACCGTCCCGGTGCCCCGCGGAGTGCGACGGCTTGGCCTTCCCCGCGTCGTCGCCCACGTTCACACAGCCGGCCGCGGCCGCGACCGCCATCACCGTGACGGCCAGACGGACGGGTACGTTCAAGGGGCGCACGGCGGCCACCTCCGGGGGCGGAGAAAGAAGTCAACCTGCCCAACTCCCGCCGCCCACAAGAGGACACGCCTCCCCGCCCCCGACCGTCGCGGGGGTGTGGGCGGGTGGTTCACCATGGGGTGTGCGATTCGACTCCGTTCCCATGCCGGCGAGCGTCGAGGCCAGGCCTCGTGACAGCCGTGGCTACCCCGTGCCCGCCATCACGCCGTGGGAGGGCGACGCCCCCCGGTTCGCACTCACCGACTACGAGCGCAGCGCGGAGTGCGCCCGCAACAGGCTGTGTTCCGTCTGCAACACGCTGATGCCCAGGGGCCCGGTGTGGCGGGTGGTCGGCGCCGCGGAGAGCTCCGCGATCGGCGACGCACTGGCCGCCGGGCGGCCGTACCGCAACCTGGCGCCGACCCTGGAGGCTCCCGGGCACCGCGCGTGCATGCTCTACGCCTCGATGGTCTGCCCGTACCTGGCCCGCCCCAACGCCCGGCGGGGCACGAGCGCGGAAACCCCGGACGACATGACCGCGCATGTCGTCCGGGGTGCTGTGCGGGGGGAGCTGGGTGCCGTGGTGGGGTTCGGCGACTACGAGTTCGCCGTCACCAGGTCCCAGGTGCTGTTCCGTTTCCTCGACGTGGTCGAGTTCCTGCCGCACGACACGGCCGACGAGCACCTGGCGGCGCTACGGGCCGAACTCGCCCGCTCCGACGGCCGCTCGGGCGGCAGCGGTCAGCCGCGGTAGGCGGGCAGTCCCTTGTGCGCGGAGGCCTTGACCGGCTTGCCGAACCCGTGGGCGGTCCTGGTGACGGTGTAGATGCCGTTCGGGGTCCGGAAGGCGATGGTCTTGCCGTTGGGCGACCAGGTGGGCTCGGTGTAGTCGGTGGTGGCGTGCGGGGTGATGTCCTTGACCGCGTTGGTGCCGGCGGTCAGGTCGTCGACGAAGAGGTGGTCGTGGCCGCCGACCGAGCGGACGAAGACGACCTCCTCCGCGTCGGGGGAGAGCGCCGGCTCGGAGCCCTTGGCCAGCGCACCGCCCTGCTGACGCAGGTAGTCGTCCCGGATGTAGACCTCGCCGGTGTGGGTGTTGTCGTAGACGGCCGTGCCGTAGGGACCGCCGGCGTTCGGCCAGGCGTTGTTCGTCTGCGGGAGGGCGCCCGCCTCCGGGTCGTCGCTGTTCAGGCTGATCCTGGCCGGCTTGGCGTGGTTGCCGGTGGCCTTGACGCGCTCCAGCACGGTGCTGCCGTGGATCTTGGCGGCGAAGATGATGTTGTTCTTCGCGGGGATGCCGTTCGTCCGGTCCGCCGCGGCGACCTGCCAGGTCGGGTGGGACCAGGTCTGGTTGCCCGGGTTGGCGGCGACGGTGACCCGGTGGCTGCCGTCGGGGTCGGAGACGACGAGGTTGCCGTGGCCGTCGACGAAGGCGGCCTTGCTGCCGCTCGGGTTCCAGGCCAGGTCGCGGACGACGGTACCGAAGTCGATCGACCGGCCGCCGACGAGAACGTGCCGGGTGCCGTCGCTGACGGTCAGCCCCCGGGGCACGGTCACCGCCCTGGCGGCGGGAGCGGCCGTCGCGGCGGTGGACACACCGGCCACACCGGCCACGGCCAGCAGCGCGGCAACACCGGTGGCGGCGGCTGCGGTGCGACGACGGTAACGTGCGGACATCGGGTCCCCCCAGGGTGAATGACCAGGATCAAGGGCAGACCGTGCCGCCCCTTCGCGATGCCTGAAGTCTTCCCACGGGGAATGACGGAGCTGTGCGTGCGCTGTCACAGACGTGCAATAGGGGCCGGA
This sequence comes from Streptomyces sp. NPDC058464, assembly GCF_042721035.1. Lineage (NCBI taxonomy): Bacteria > Bacillati > Actinomycetota > Actinomycetes > Kitasatosporales > Streptomycetaceae > Streptomyces > Streptomyces sp. NPDC058464. Next base: position 35,571 of record NZ_JBHXMA010000040.1, on the reverse strand, counting down.
GCCCCCGTTCCACGCGTTCGTCCCCGACAATGGCCCTGTGCTGGAGATGACCCGCGACGGGTTCGAAGAACTGGTGAGCGAGGCCCTGGACCGGATCCCGCCGGAGCTGACGCGGGTCATGGACAACGTGGCCGTGTTCGTGGAGGACGAACCGTCCGCCGACGACCCGGAGCTGCTGGGCCTCTACGAAGGCACGCCGCTCACCGAGCGCGGGGAGTGGTACGCCGGGGTCCTCCCCGACCGCATCACGATCTACATGGGACCGACCCTGCGGTATTGCGAGACACCCGAGGACGTGGTCCACGAGGTCGCCGTGACCGTCGTCCACGAGGTGGCACACCACTTCGGCATCGGGGACGCCCGCCTCCACGAACTGGGCTGGGGCTGACCCGCCGGCGCCCGAAGCCCTCCCCCGCCCCAAGCCCTCCCGCCCGTGACACGAACCGCCGCATACGAGCCGGCAATCCTGGGCATACGGCACCAATGGCCCGCGTCCGCACCCGAACCCGAGCCCGCCTGCCCGTCCTGGAACTCGCCCCCGAGGCGCACGAGCCGCCCGCCTGGAGCCGCGTCCTCGGGCTGGCCGCCGTCGTGCTCGTCGGCGCCTGGCTCGGCCTGCTGATCGTCGGGAACGTCCGCACCCAGGTCGGCCCGATGGACACGACGATGACACTGCGCCCGTCCCTCAGCGGCGGCACGAAGATCAACGTCTCGCCGCTGGGCGCCCTGTACCTGGACACCCACGCCGGTCCCGTCCGCCTCGACGTCAACGTCGACCAGCTCGACCCGGTCCGCTCCCAGGCCCTGGTCGACCACCCCGAGCGCCTCTCCGGACTCCAGGACGAGGTCGCCCACGACGTCGAGCACGGCACCCTCGACCTGGCCGTACGCTCCTGCGTGGCCGTCGTCGCCGGTGCCACCGCCCTCGGCCTCGCGGTCTACCGCCGCCCGCGCCGCGCCCTGGCCTCCGGGGGCCTCGCCCTCGCCCTGCTCGTCTCCTCGGGCGCGACCGCGTACGCCACCTGGAACCCCGAGTCGGTCCTGGAACCCAGGTTCTCCGGCCTGCTCTCCTCCGCCCCGGCGCTGGTCGGCAACGCGCGCAGCATCGTCACCGAATTCGACGTCTACCAGAAGGAACTGGCCCGCCTGGTGACGAACGTGACGAAGCTGTACGACGTCACGTCCACGCTCCCCGCCTACTCCCCGGACCCGGCCACCCTCCGCGTCCTGCACGTCTCCGACATCCACCTGAACCCGGCGAGCTGGAAGATCATCGCCTCGCTGGTGGAGCAGTACAAGGTGAACGTGATCGTCGACTCCGGCGACACCATGGACCACGGCACGGCGGCCGAGAACGGCTTCCTGGACCCCATCGCCGACCTGGGCGTGCCGTACGTCTGGGTCCGGGGCAACCACGACTCCCGCACCACCCAGCGCTACCTCTCCCGCATGAAGAACGTGCACGTCCTGGACGACGGCCGCGCCGAGACGATCGCCGGGCTGCGCTTCGCCGGGATCGGCGACCCCCAGTTCACCCCGGACCGCTCGACCGCCCCCGGCGGTGACGCGGCCGAGGAGCTGGCCGGGGACCGCCTGGCCACGGCCCTGCGGGAGCAGCGGGCGGCCGACACCCCGGTGGACGTCGCGATCGTCCACGAGCCGACGGCGGCCCGGATGACGGACGGCGAGGTGCCCCTGGTCCTGGCGGGTCACCTCCACCACGAACAGACGGAGATCCTCGCGCACGGCACCCGGCTGCGCGTGGAGGGCTCCACGGGCGGCAGCGGGCTCCGGGCGGTCGAGGGCAGGTACCCGGACCCGATCGAGGCCTCGATCCTCTACTTCGACCGGGACAGCCGGCGGCTCCAGGCCTGGGACGAGATCAGACTGGGCGGTCTGGGCGAGACGACGGCCGAGGTCAGCCGCCACCTCCCCGAGACGTAGTCGATCAGCGGCTCCGCCGCGGGCCGGCCGGGGGGACCCCCTCCCCCTCGGAGAGCCCGTCACCCTCAGGAGGCACCCCAGGAACCCCGTCGCCCTCGGGGTCGTAAACCGTTTTGGCGATACTCCCCGCGATCCCATATGCTTCTCACGTCCCCGACGCGCTGACGAAGCGCCCAGGCGGGCCGATAGCCCTCATCGTCTAGCGGCCTAGGACGCCGCCCTTTCAAGGCGGTAGCACGGGTTCGAATCCCGTTGGGGGCACGCAAGATCGTGTGCAACACTGTTGCACACACAGCTTGGTCCTGTGGAGCAGTTTGGAGTGCTCGCCACCCTGTCAAGGTGGAGGCCGCGGGTTCAAATCCCGTCAGGACCGCTGAGGTTTCACGTGAAACCTCGTGGCTGGGTAGCTCAGTTGGTACGAGCGATCGCCTGAAAAGCGATAGGTCGCCGGTTCGACCCCGGCCCCAGCCACAACAGACAGCCCCTCCGGGATTCCGGAGGGGCTGTTCTCATGCAACCTCATGCCACCCGCGCCGGCGATTCCGCTTCCACGTCCGGCGCATCAGCACGCGTCACGCCCGCCTGCCGACCGGCTCCGTTTTGAGCAAGGCGAGAGCGGATCATGGCGTTCCTTGGGAATCCGGGTGCGAACATGACAGCTGCATGCCAACGCTGAGCTGAACCGGCCCGGGCCCCAAGCGCACCTGCCCTTAAGGCCGTTCACCCCCATCCGGCGTTCTCGTGACCGCACCGCGAACGCTCCCGGGAGACCCCGTGCACAGATCCCGCCCCACCGTCGGCCTGCCCCTCGCCCTGATCGTCGTGGCGGGGGTGATGAGCGGCCTGGGCGGCGGGTCCGCGGTGGCGGACCCGGGGACCGACGGGACCCTGTACGTGAACCACGACGTGGCCTGCAGCGACAGCGGGACGGGGGCACAGAGCCTGCCCTTCTGCACCGTGCAGGCCGCGGCGGACGTGGTGGAGCCGGGGGACACGGTCCGGATCCTGTCGCCGACCGGCGATCCGTACTCGGGATCGGTGACCCTGACCCGGTCGGGGACGAGTGACGCGCCGATCACGTTCACGGGGGCACAACCCGGTACGGCCGGTTCGCGGGCGGTGTTCGGGTGGCCCGGCTCCGCACCCGCGCTGACGCTGGACGCGGTGCACGACGTGCACGTGGAATCGCTGGCCTTCACCGACGACGGCGGAAACGGTGTGGCGGTCACCGGATCCACGGACGTGACCCTCGACCGGCTGGCGATCAACCGCCCGGCCCTCGCGGCCCCGGCCACGGGGAGCGCGGTCAGCGTGGACGGCACGTCGTCGGACGTCACCGTGTCACGGAGCTGGCTGGGCCCCTCGTACGCGTACGGCGTGCGGACGGAACCCGGAGCGGCGCGGGTCACCGTGACGACCAACGAGATCACCACGATGCGGGAGGGCGCCATCGTGGTCACCGGAACGTCCGACGCGGACGTGACGAGCAACACGATCCTGGCGGCGTGTGCCGGGGGAGTCTCGCTGGACGGCGGAAGCTCCGGAGTGGTGGAGAACAACGTCGCCATCACCTCCGGGTCGGCGCAGAGCAGCACCTGCCCGGCGCCGACCGCTCCGCTCTACGCGGTGTCGGCCGACTCCACGGCCGAGGTCACCGCCGACTACAACGTGGCGGCGAACGACGCGGGCCCGTCCGCCCCGGCGCGCACCGAGTACTCCTGGGGCGGCACCGCCTACGCCACCAGCGCGGCGTTCCGGGCCGGGACCGGACAGGCCACCCACGACATCGACGGGTTCGGGTTCGTTCTCGGGAGCCAGCCGCCCGAGCGCTCTCCCCTCGTCGACTCCGCCGATGCCGCCGCACCCGGCGAACTCGGCACCGACTTCGCGGGTCACCCGCGGGCCGACGACCCGATCGTCGGCAACACGGGCACCGGCACACCGGCGCCCGACCGGGGCGCCCTGGAGCGGGCGGACGTCATCACGATTCCCGCCGACGCCTACCCGTCGAGCGGCGTCGCGCCGTTCGAGACCTCGGTGAGGACGGACGCCGTCAGCAACTGGGCCAAGGCGCTCACGTACTCCGTCGACTTCGGGGACGGCAGCGACCCGGCCACCGGCGCGCAGGGCACCCCGATCACCCACACCTACACCGCGCCGGGCCGGTACCTCACCCGCATCACGGTCACCGACAGCGACGGAACGAGCACGTCCGGGACCAACTGGACGACGGCGGGCACGGCCACACCGCCGGCCGCGACACTGTCCGCGGCCGCCGGGACCGCGAACGACGGCGCGATCAACGCGGGTGCCGCGCAGTTCACCGCCGCGGAACCGGCCGACGCCTGGGAGGTCCTCAGCCGGGTCCTGGCCTACGGCGACGGCAGCCAGGAGGCGCTGGGCGACGGCGTCGGACAGGCACTGCACCAGTACCCGGCCCCCGGCACCTACACCGCCACGCTGACGCAGACGGACCGCCTGGGCCGCACCACCACCGCCACGACCACCTTCCACGCCGCGGACACCTACGTGGCGACGATCCCGCAGCACGACACCGAGAAGACGATCGCCGCCCACGGCATCCTGAAGATCTCGGCGGCCACCCTGCACGCGGACTCCGGCGGCGTCGACGCCGCCCAGCTGCAGCTCGTCACCAGCGCCGCCAAGGCGAGCGGCTCGCTCACCCTCTACACCGCCGGCACCACCCGCCCCGGCACCTCCACCATCGGCTTCGAGCCGGGCCGGACGGCGCTCGACCAGGCGACGGTCAAGGTCACCCCGACCGGATCGGTCGACCTCTACAACGGCAGCTCCGGCGCGGTCACGGTCAATGTCGCCACGGTCGGCCTCCAGTCGCACGCCCAGTACGCCGACACCTACCACCCGGTCGCTCCGGTCCGCCTGCTCGACACCCGCACCGGTACCGGCGGCAGCACCGGCCCGGTCGCCGGCGGCCACTCGGTCACGCTGTCGGTCGGCGGCACCCACGGTGTCCTGGCGGGAGCCACGGCGGTGGTCCTGAACACCACCGCGACCGGCACCAAGTCCTCCGGCAACCTGGTCGTCTCCACCCACGGCACCACCGACTCCAGCCTGACCGGCCCCTACTGGACCACCGGACAGACCGCCTCCGCCCAGATCACGCTCCCCCTGAAGGACGGCAAGGTGGTGCTGCACAACGCCGGCAAGGGGTCGGCGCAGCTCGTCGCGGACCTCGCCGGCTGGTACGGCACCGCCACGGGCGGCTCGGAGTTCCTGCCGGTCACCCCCGCCCGCATCCTCAACACCCGCACCGGAACCGGCACCGGCAAGATCGCCAGGCTCGCCGCCCACGCCACCCTCAAGCTCAAGGTCACCGGCGCCCACGGCGTCCCGGCGACCGGAGTCACCGCCGCCGACCTGAACCTCACGGTGCCCGCCCCGTCCGGCAGCGGCTACCTCGTCGCCTACCCCGACGGCACCCCGCGCCCCGGCGTCTACTCCCTGAACTTCACCAAGGGACACACCACGGCCAACCGCGCACTGGTCAAGGTCGGCACCGACGGCGAGATCGACCTCTACAACGCCGGTTCCGGCTCGGTGGACGTGTACGCAGACCTGCTGGGCGACTACGACGTCTTCCCCGCCACGTCCTGAATCTCCTTGGCGGCGCGACCCGCCGCCGCTAGTTTCTGGCGGGTCGACACATCACCAGGGTGGGGAAGATGAACCGGGATCAGGACATACAGCTCGAGAAGGACCGTGCGCGCTACGGCCTTCTCGCCGTCGTCGTCAGCAACCTCGCGATCGCCGGGGTCGCGGTCTTCGGCGTCTGGCGGCTCAACGGCAACGAGTCCGTGATCATCGGCGTCCTCACCGCCGCCTTCACGGCGGTGAGCAGCATGACCACGGCATACCTGGGGATCAAAGCCGTATCCAACACGGCGAAGTCCATCGCGGCAGCCTCCTCCGCACCGCCCGCCCCAACTCCCACCACCCCGGCCCAGCGGACCCCGTAGGGGGTTTCACTCACCGGCGCTTGCAGGGTGCCGCCGCGCCCACCCGTGCCGCCCTGCGGCACGCCTGCCCGCAGCTGAGTGGCTCTGTGGGGCGCGGCTGGACAGCGCCCCGTAAGGGGCGCGGGGAACTGCGCGACCAGCCCCAACCCACCCGCAGGCGAACCACGACCCGCACCCCTCACAACCCGGCCGAACCGCCGGAGGCAAAAGCGTTCGCCATGAATTTCCCCGAGGTGAGATCCTGGACCGCGTATGTCTACGCACCCCGCCCCCGCCCTCGGCCCCCTCGCCCCCCGCCTGACCGAGCTCTCACTGCGCGACGCGCACCGGCTCGGGCGCAGGCTGGAAGGTGCGCGCAAGATCCGTAAACCGGAGGCCCGGGCCGCCGTCCTCGCCGAGATCGAGGCAGAGGTGGCCAGGGCCGAGGAACGGATGGCCGGCCGCCGCGCCGTCGTGCCCGCCGTGTCGTACCCCGAGCAACTGCCCGTCAGCCAGAAGAAGGACGAGATCGCCGAGGCGATACGCGACCACCAGGTCGTGATCGTGGCCGGCGAGACCGGCTCCGGGAAGACCACCCAGATCCCCAAGATCTGTCTGGAACTCGGGCGCGGCGTGCGCGGCATGATCGGGCACACCCAGCCCCGCCGGATCGCCGCCCGTACCGTCGCCGAGCGGGTGGCGGAGGAGCTGCGGACGCCGCTCGGGGAGTCCGTCGGCTGGAAGGTCCGCTTCACCGACCAGGTGAACCCCGACGCCACCTTCATCAAGCTGATGACGGACGGCATCCTGCTCGCCGAGATCCAGACCGACCGCGAGCTGCGCGCCTACGACACGATCATCATCGACGAGGCCCACGAGCGGTCCCTCAACATCGACTTCCTGATGGGATACCTGGCCCAGCTGCTGCCGCGCCGCCCCGACCTCAAGGTCGTCATCACCTCGGCGACCATCGACCCCGAGCGGTTCTCCCGGCACTTCGGCGATGCCCCGATCGTGGAGGTGAGCGGCCGGACGTACCCCGTGGAGGTGCGCTACCGGCCCCTCCTGGAGGAGGACTCGGACGACTCCGACCGGGACCAGATCACCGCCATCTGCGACGCCGTGGAGGAGCTCCAGGCCGAGGGACAGGGGGACATCCTCGTCTTCCTCTCCGGCGAGCGGGAGATCCGGGACACGGCCGACGCGCTCACCAGGAAGAACTACCCCCGCGCCGGAGGCGCTGGTGGGCAGAGTACGGAGGTGCTGCCGCTGTACGCGCGCCTCTCGCACGCCGAGCAGCACCGGGTCTTCCAGCCGCACACCGGCCGCAGGATCGTTCTGGCGACCAACGTCGCCGAGACCTCGCTGACCGTTCCCGGCATCAAGTACGTCATCGACCCCGGCTTCGCGCGTATCTCCCGCTACAGCCACCGCACCAAGGTGCAGCGGCTGCCCATCGAGGCGGTCTCGCAGGCCAGCGCCAACCAGCGCAAGGGCCGCTGCGGCCGTACCTCCGACGGCATCTGCATCCGGCTGTACGACGAGGACGACTTCGTCTCCCGCCCGGAGTTCACGGACCCCGAGATCCTCCGGACCAACCTCGCCTCCGTCATCCTCCAGATGACCGCGGCCGGCCTCGGCGACATCGAGAAGTTCCCCTTCATCGACCCGCCGGACCACCGCAACATCCGGGACGGCGTGCAGCTGCTCCAGGAGCTGGGCGCGATCGACCCCGCCGAGAAGGACCCGCGCAAGCGGCTCACCGACACCGGCCGCAAGCTGGCCCAGCTGCCCGTCGACCCGCGGCTCGCCCGGATGGTCCTGGAGGCCGACAAGAACGGCTGTGTCCGCGAGGTCATGGTCATCGCCGCCGCGCTCTCCATCCAGGACCCGCGCGAACGCCCGGCCGAGAAGCAGACCCAGGCCGACCAGCAGCACGCCCGCTTCCGCGACGAGACCAGCGACTTCCTCGCCTTCCTCAACCTGTGGAGGTACATCAGGGAGCAGCAGAAGGAGCGCGGCTCCAGTTCCTTCCGGCGGATGTGCAAGCAGGAGTTCCTGAACTTCCTGCGCATCCGGGAGTGGCAGGACATCTACACGCAGCTGCGCACGGTCGCCAAGCAGATGGGCATCCACCTCAGCGAGGACGACGCCCCCGGCGACCGCGTGCACGTCTCGCTGCTCGCCGGCCTGCTGTCCCACATCGGCATGAAGGACGTGAAGGACGGCGCGAAGAACGAGTACCTGGGGGCGCGCAGCGCCAAGTTCGCGCTCTTCCCGGGCTCCGCGCTGTTCAAAAAGACTCCCCGGTTCGTTATGTCGGCGGAACTGGTGGAGACCTCGCGGCTCTGGGCCCGGGTCAACGCGAAGATCGAGCCGGAGTGGGTCGAGCCGCTCGCCGAGCACCTCCTCAAGCGGACGTACAGCGAACCGCACTGGGAGAAGGACCAGGCGGCCGTGATGGCCCTGGAGAAGGTCACGCTGTACGGCGTACCGATCGTCGCCGACCGGAAGGTGAACTACGGCCGGATCGACCCGGAGGCCAGCCGCGAGCTTTTCATTCGCAACGCACTGGTCGAGGGCGACTGGCGGACCCACCACAAGTTCTTCGCCGACAACCGCAGACTCCTCAGCGAGGTCGAGGAGCTGGAGCACCGGGCGCGGCGCCGGGACATCGTCGTCGACGACGACACGCTCTTCGACTTCTACGACCAGCGGGTGCCCGAACACGTCGTCTCCGGCGCCCACTTCGACTCCTGGTGGAAGCACAAGCGGCACGAGCAGCCGGAGTTCCTGGACTTCGAGCGGGAGATGCTGATCCGGGAGTCGGCGGAGGCGGTCACCAAGGCCGACTACCCGGACTCCTGGCGGCAGGGGCAGCTGAAGTTCCGGGTGACGTACCAGTTCGAGCCGGGTGCGGACGCGGACGGCGTGACCGTCCACATCCCGCTCCAGGTCCTCAACCAGGTCAGGGACGAGGGCTTCGACTGGCAGATCCCGGGCCTCAGGGAAGAGGTGGTCACGGAGCTGATCCGCACCCTCCCGAAGCCCGTCCGCCGCAACTACGTGCCGGCGCCGAACTTCGCGAAGCGCTTCCTGGACACCGCGGTCCCCCTCCAGGAGCCCCTCACCACGACCATGGTGCGCGAGCTCAGGCGCATGGTCGGCGTGCCCTTCGAGGCCGAGGACTTCGACTGGGCGCGGGTCCCCGACCACCTCAAGATCACGTTCCGGATCGTCGACGAACGGCGCCGGAAGCTGGCCGAGGACAAGGACCTGGAGTCGCTGAAGGTCCGCCTGAAGCCGAAGGCGCGCCAGGCCCTCTCCCAGGCCGCCGCGGCCACCGCGGAGCGCCAGGGCGGCGAGTCCCTGGAGCGCAAGGGCCTCACGGACTGGACGATCGGCACGCTCACACGCGTCTTCGAGACGCGTCGGGCGGGCCAGCCGGTGAAGGCCTACCCGGCCCTCGTCGACGACGGCGACACGGTCTCCGTCCGCCTCTTCGACACCGAGGAGGAGCAGGCCGAGGCGATGTGGAAGGGCACGCGGCGGCTCATCCTCCGCAACATCCCGGTGAACCCGGCGAAGTTCGCATCGGAGAAGCTGACGAACGCCCAGAAGCTCGCGCTGTCGGCGAACCCCCACGGCACGATCCAGGCCCTCTTCGACGACTGCGCGATGGCCGCGGCCGACAAGCTGATCGCCGACTTCGGGGGGCCTGCGTGGGACGAGGAGTCGTACCGGAAGCTGTACGACAAGGTGCGCGCCGAGATCGTCGACACGACGGTCCGGACGGTCGGGCAGGTGCAGCAGGTACTGGCCGCCTGGCAGGCCTGTGAGCGCCGTCTCAAGGCCGTACGGAGCCCCGCGCTGCTGGCGAACCTGACCGACGTCCGCAAGCAGCTGGACGCCCTGGTGAAGCCCGGTTTCGTGACCTGGGCCGGTATACGACGCCTCCCCGACCTCATGCGCTACCTGGTCGCCGCCGACCGCCGCCTCCAGCAGATGCCGACCAACGTCCAGCGGGACACCACCCGCATGGAGAAGGTCCACGAGATGCAGGACGAGTACGCCTGGCTGCTGGAGCAGCTGCCGAAGGGGCGGCCGGTGCCGCAGCAGGTCCTGGACATCCGCTGGATGCTGGAGGAGCTGCGGGTCAGCTACTTCGCGCATGCGCTGGGGACCGCGTACCCGATCTCCGACAAGCGGATCGTGAAGGCGATCGACACGGCCGCCCCGTAACCGACCGGGCACGCTAAGTGAGTTCGACCAGGGCCCGCACCCTCCTGTACAGTCCTTCTCGCAGCACAACGCAAGACAAAGTGCCGCGAAACCTGGTCCTGTGGAGCAGTTTGGAGTGCTCGCCACCCTGTCAAGGTGGAGGCCGCGGGTTCAAATCCCGTCAGGACCGCACGATACCGAGGCCCGTTTCCCGTCAGGGGAAGCGGGCCTCTTGCGTGCCCGGCGGCCGGGAACGAGCCCGTGCCATTGACGGCGTCACATTCGCTCGGTACCCAGAAGACAGGGCCCGCTTCCCCTCGGCCCCCCTCTGGAGGTGGCGTATGGCGGCTTCGGTGCGGCATGAGACGCGGGCGCTGCTGAGGGCCCATCTGGCGGCCGCCTCGTCGTACCGGCATCTGACCCGCCACTGCGCGGTCTGCCATCAGCTGCTGCGGCTGGCCATGGACTCCGCCCCGCACACCGCCGAGGCCCCCGAGGACGCCGTGGAGGACCAGGGCCCCGTCGGCGCGTGACGGTACCCCAACGGCCGTTCCCCCAAGGGCCGATGGAGCGCGTGACCCCTCTATCGCACCCGGGACAGTACAAACAACCCGTGCGGTATGTGACGGGTGTCACCGCATGAGTTTCCGAAACGGTGGCACTTACCCCCTTCCTACAACTGGTCAATTTAATATGTGCAATTGCACCACCCTGCGGACCCGCCCCGGACCCCCTTCGGATGCCCGCACAGCGGATCCGACAGTGATCCCCAGACTCCGACAAGGCCGCTCACAGAGCCGCTGGTTACGGTCGGCCAAGGCCCCACGGGACCCCATGGACGCACAAAAAAGATCGCGCTGGACCCGGCGGAGTCCAGCGCGATCTACGACGCACCCTGTGTCGCTTGCCTGAGAAGTCTCTTGTCGGCCTGGGCGTAGGTCCTGTTGGGGCAGGTCCTGCGTCGCTTGGAGCTAGGGTTCGGGCACCTCGGCCAGTTGGGGGACCGGTCGGTTTGCCCGCTATTCAGTTGGGTCAGGCCTCGCTGCGCTGCTGCGGAATGCCCGCCAGCAGGGCGCGCACCTCAGCCTCGCGGTAGCGGCGGTGTCCGCCGAGCGTGCGGATCGACGTGAGCTTGCCGGCCTTCGCCCACCGCGTGACCGTCTTGGGGTCGACGCGGAACATCGTGGCGACCTCAGCCGGGGTCAGCAGCGGCTCGGCATCAGGGGTGCGAGCGGTCATGAGCGGCCTCCTCGGGAGAACCGAACCTTCTCGGTTCTTTCCTCTAAATTCTGCACCTTGACCCGCGTTGCCCGAAATGGCGGACGCGAGTCGAGTCGGTTATAGGACGAACGGCTTGTCCTCGGCACTACAACTACACCATCTGTCCAGCCGCGTCGGCCAAACCGATGGAATTGCCCTCCCAGGTAGGCATCAGCCGCGGAAGCCGATGGACCATGCCATAGCGGACAGTCACGCCTCTGTGACGATCAGTCACAGGACGATCAGGAGTCACCAGACCCCCCAAAGCACGTAATGCTGAGAATCCGCCCACAGTGCACCACACTTGGACGGATGGAGCCCTCCCCGGACTCCTTGTCCTATTTTGGCACGAGGAGTGGCAAGAGGCGCAAGAGCCGTGTAAGTGCTATCCGTCACCCTTGACGCAAAAGCCCGGATCGAGATCCAACGTCCAGTGCGTTCACTGAAGTGCCGTCAACGTACGTTGTTTCATGCCTTCTGGGCCGTGACGTACATCACTCACCGCACACACGTCACGCAGGTGTCATCCGGCTGTAAACACCATCAGACGCCCCATCAGTCAGTACGGATCAGTGGGCATCCACGCTCAGACCGGCACTCAGTTCGCCGAACGCCGGTCCCGTACCGTCCGCCACCGCTCCACCAGCCGCCCGTACGCCGCCCCGGCCGCGGCCCCGTCGCCCAGGCGCAGCGCCTCGATGCCGGCCGCCACGTCGGCCGCGGAGTGGTCGTCCTCGAGGTCCCCGGCCGGCAGGGTGTGCACCAGGCCGCCGTAGTCCAGCTCGACCAGCGAGCGCGGGTGGAACTCCTCCAGCCAGCGGCCGACGTCCACCAGGCCGTCGATCAGCGGCCCTTCCTCCACGGTGTCCTTGAGCGTGCGCAGCGCCCGGGCCACCCGGCGCCGGGCCTGCACCATCGGCGTGCGGTAGCGCAGCATCGGCGGGATCTCAGCGGTGCCCTTCTCGTACCGGCGCTCCTCGTCGGAGACCAGCACGAACCAGTTCAGCGGCACCTGCCAGGTCGCGGTGCGGATCCAGGGCCGGGAGTCGGGGTTGCGGACCAGCCAGCGCTCGTAGTCCATCGTGGCCTGCCGGCGCACGACCGGCGGCAGCATCGCGTCCAGGACGGGCTTCGGCAGTTCGTCGGAGAGCTCCTGCAGGGCCTGCCAGCCGCGCAGCCGGGTCCGCCACGGGCAGACGCAGACGACGCCGTCGACCTCCAGGACGAACGCGTCGGCGCTCTCCTGCACCGGCACCGCGACCGGCGGGGTGGGCAGCAAGTCGGCCAGGGAACGGCGGAGTTCGTCCTGGTACGAGGGGCGCTCCGGGCGGCGGGCGTAGCGCGTCCAGTGGTCGCGCTCCCGGTCCGGGAAGGCGGCCAGCGGCTCGTACACACGCAGGTACGTCGCGTAGGGGACGACCACCGAGGACACCTTGGGCACGCCTGCTCCCTCCCCATCGGACCGGGCTCGAAACCAGCGGAACCCACGGCGGAGCCATGACGGAGCCGGCCGGGGCCGGCCGCGGAAACCACAGCAAATCGTCCCACGCTCATACGTGCACACACGGCACGGGAGAGTGATCCTGAACACTGCGCGGATGGTGTGCGGGCAATGGCTCTACGCTCATGCCACGGCCCCCGCCACCCTTACGGGAGCCCCCGCTTCCACCGCCGCGACACACGCGACACAACCGGGAGTCACCACAGTGACCGACGTTTCCACCGGCGTCCTGCACACCCTGTTCCACTCGGACCAGGGCGGTCACGAGCAGGTCGTGCTCTGTCAGGACCGCAAGAGCGGCCTCAAGGCCGTCATCGCCATCCACTCCACCGCGCTGGGCCCCGCCCTCGGCGGCACCCGCTTCTACCCGTACGCCAACGAGGAAGACGCCGTCGCCGACGCCCTCAACCTCGCGCGCGGGATGTCGTACAAGAACGCCATGGCCGGGCTCGACCACGGCGGCGGCAAGGCCGTGATCATCGGGGACCCGGACCGGGACAAGACCGAGGAGCTGCTGCTCGCCTACGGGCGGTTCGTGGCCTCGCTCGGCGGCCGGTACGTCACCGCCTGCGACGTCGGCACGTATGTCGCCGACATGGACGTGGTGGCCCGCGAGTGCCGCTGGACCACCGGACGCTCCCCCGAGAACGGCGGCGCCGGCGACTCCTCCGTGCTCACCGCGTACGGCGTCTACCAGGGCATGCGGGCCAGCGCCCAGCACCTGTGGGGCGACCCCTCGCTGCGCGGCCGCACCGTCGGCATCGCGGGCGTCGGCAAGGTCGGCCACCACCTGGTGGAACACCTCCTGGAGGAGGGCGCCGAGGTCGTGATCACCGACGTACGGCAGGAAGCCCTCGGGCGCATCGCCGACAAGCACCCCGCCGTGGGAGTGGCCGCCGACACCGACGCCCTGATCCGGATCGAGGGCCTCGACATCTACGCCCCCTGCGCGCTCGGCGGCGCCCTCAGCGACGACTCCGTGCCGGTGCTGACCGCCCAGGTGGTGTGCGGTGCCGCCAACAACCAGCTCGCCCACCCGGGTGTCGAGAAGGACCTCGCCGACCGCGGGATCCTCTACGCGCCGGACTACGTGGTGAACGCCGGCGGGGTCATCCAGGTCGCCGACGAGCTGCACGGGTTCGACTTCGAGCGGTGCAAGGCCAAGGCGGCGGAGATCTTCGACACCACGCTGGCCATATTCGCACGTGCGAAGGGCGACGGGATTCCGCCGGCCGCGGCGGCCGACCGGATCGCCGAACAGCGGATGCACGAAGCGGCAACGGCGGGTGGACGCTGACCCGACGCCGGGTTTCCGGCCGGATTTCCGGTACCTGCCGGCGGACAGTTGGAGAGAACTCTCACGTTCGTCGGCGGGTCGCCCGCCAGGAAGTGGTTAAAATCGTGGTTGACCAGCGGGGACGGGGCGCCTCGCGGGTCATGGAGTCAGGCGCGTGGTGCGGGCGACGTACCGTATGGGCGCGGGCTCAGGTACCGTGGAAGCCCTACGGACCGGTCTCTCCGAGGAGAGTCCGTTCCGGATCATGAACGCGTGTCAGACTCTGGGGCCGTCGAGCCCCGTCACCGAGGGGGTCGAGCCATGGGGCGCGGCCGGGCCAAGGCCAAGCAGACGAAGGTCGCCCGCCAGCTGAAGTACAACAGCGGTGGGACTGACCTGTCACGTCTGGCCAACGAACTGGGCGCATCGACTTCGAGCCAGCCGCCGAACGGCGAGCCGTTCGAGGACGACGACGAGGACGAGGACGACCCGTACGCCCAGTACGCGGATCTGTATAACGACGACGATGACGACGAGGACGAGGACGACCAGTCCGGTCCGACGTCCCAGCATCGTCGCGGTGCTTGACGCCTGCGGCTGCTTAGCCGCTTCACTTGCCCGGTCCGGGGTTTCATCGCCGGACCGGGTTTTGTGCTGGCGTCACGGGCCTCCGCCCCGGACCCCGCTCCTCAAAATCCCCCAGAGAGGGGACCCCCGAGGCTGGGTTCAGGCGTAGTCGCCTACTAGTTCCGCACCCGTGGTGTGCTCGCCGCGTTCGGTGATCTCGCCGGCCACCCAGGCCTCGACCCCGCGGTCGGCCAGTGCGGTCAGTGCCACGTCCGCCGATTCCTGCGGGACGATCGCGATCATGCCGACGCCCATGTTGAGCGTCTTCTCCAGTTCGAGCCGCTCGACGCTGCCGGTGCGGCCGACCAGGTCGAAGATCGGACCGGGGGTCCAGGTGGCGCGGTCGACGATCGCGTGCAGGTGGTCCGGGATCACCCGGGCCAGGTTCGCCGCGAGTCCGCCGCCGGTGACGTGGCTGAAGGCATGGACCTCCGCCGTGCGCATCAGGGCCAGGCAGTCCAGCGAGTAGATCTTGGTCGGCTCCAGGAGTTCCTCGCCGAGGGTGCGGCCGAGCTCCTCGACATGGGCGTCCAGGGCGAGGCCGGCCTGGTTCAGCAGGACGTGCCGGACCAGGGAGTACCCGTTCGAGTGAAGCCCGGAGGACGCCATGGCGATCACCGCGTCACCCGTACGGATACGATCCGGGCCGAGCAGCCGGTCGGCCTCCACCACGCCCGTACCGGCGCCGGCCACGTCGAAGTCGTCCGCGCCGAGCAGGCCCGGGTGCTCGGCCGTCTCGCCGCCCACCAGGGCGCAGCCGGCCAGTACACAGCCCTCGGCGATGCCCTTGACGATGGCGGCGACCCGCTCGGGGTGGACCTTGCCGACGCAGATGTAGTCGGTCATGAACAGCGGCTCCGCGCCGCACACCACGATGTCGTCCATGACCATGGCGACCAGGTCGTGGCCGATCGTGTCGTACACGCCCAGCTGCCGGGCGATGTCCACCTTGGTGCCCACGCCGTCCGTGGCGGAGGCCAGCAGCGGCCGCTCGTAGTTCTTGAGGGCGGAGGCGTCGAAGAGGCCGGCGAAGCCGCCGAGGCCGCCGAGGACCTCGGGGCGCTGCGTCTTCTTCACCCACTCCTTCATGAGCTCTACGGCGCGGTCGCCCGCCTCGATGTCGACACCGGCAGCCGCGTAGGAAGCACCGGAAACAGGGCTCTCAGACATTGCCTGGGATCTTTCGGGTTGATGACGGGGCTTACGGGCGACGGATCGCGTCGGCCGCGGCCGTGGCTGCCGGACCGGCGGCCAGCTCGGTCTCCAGGAGCTGCTTGCCGAGCAGCTCGGGGTCCGGGAGCTCCATCGGGTACTCGCCGTCGAAGCAGGCACGGCAGAGGTTCGGCTTGGCGATGGTGGTCGCCTCGATCATGCCGTCGATGGAGATGTACGCCAGCGAGTCGGCGCCGAGCGAGGTGCCGATCTCCTCGATGGTCATGCCGTTGGCGATGAGCTCGGCGCGGGTGGCGAAGTCGATGCCGAAGAAGCACGGCCACTTCACGGGCGGGGACGAGATCCGGATGTGGACCTCGGCGGCGCCGGCCTCCCGGAGCATCCGCACGAGCGCGCGCTGGGTGTTGCCGCGCACGATCGAGTCGTCGACGACGACCAGCCGCTTGCCCTTGATGACTTCCTTCAGCGGGTTCAGCTTCAGGCGGATGCCGAGCTGGCGGATGGTCTGCGAGGGCTGGATGAAGGTCCGGCCGACGTAGGCGTTCTTGACCAGACCGTTGCCGAAGGGGATGCCGGAGGCCTCCGCGTAGCCGACGGCGGCGGGAGTGCCGGATTCCGGGGTCGCTATCACCAGGTCGGCGTCGACCGGGGCTTCCGCGGCGAGCTTCCGGCCCATCTCCACGCGGGAGAGGTAGACGTTCCGCCCGGCGATGTCGGTGTCGGGGCGGGCCAGGTACACGTACTCGAAGACACAGCCCTTGGGCTTCGCGTCAGCGAATCGCGAGGTGCGCAGGCCGTTCTCGTCGATGGCGACGAACTCGCCCGGCTCGATCTCGCGGACGAAGCTGGCGCCGCAGATGTCGAGTGCGGCGGACTCGGAGGCGATGACCCAGCCGCGCTCGAGACGGCCGAGGACCAGCGGGCGGATGCCCTGCGGGTCGCGGGCGGCGTAGAGCGTGTGCTCGTCCATGAAGACGAGCGAGAAGGCGCCCCGGACCTTCGGCAGGACCGTGTGCGCGGCCTCCTCGATGGTCAGCGGCTTGCCGTCCTCGTCGACCTGGGCCGCGAGGAGCGCGGTGAGCAGGTCGGTGTCGTTGGTGGCGGCGACCCGGGTGGACCGGCCGCCCGGGTCCTTCGGGAGTTCGGCGACCATCTCGGCGAGCTGCGCCGTGTTGACGAGGTTGCCGTTGTGGCCGAGCGCGATCGAACCGTGCGCGGTGGCGCGGAACGTCGGCTGGGCGTTCTCCCACACGGAGGCACCGGTGGTCGAGTAGCGGGCGTGACCGACCGCGATATGACCCTGGAGCGAACCGAGCGAGGTCTCGTCGAAGACCTGGGAGACGAGGCCCATGTCCTTGAAGACGAGGATCTGGGAGCCGTTGCTGACCGCGATACCCGCGGATTCCTGGCCCCGATGCTGGAGGGCGTAGAGCCCGAAGTACGTGAGCTTGGCGACCTCTTCACCGGGAGCCCAGACACCGAAGACGCCGCAAGCGTCCTGGGGGCCCTTCTCGCCGGGGAGCAGATCGTGATTGAGGAGACCGTCACCACGTGGCACGCCACCGAGTGTAGGCGAGATCGACCACTGGTCCGAATTGGGGATACACAGCCGTAATGGATCTACGCCCGCGGACGCCGTTGTGGCTTTCTCCATTTTCGCAGGTCAGCGCAGTGGGAGGTTTCTCCAGACGGCGTCGGTTCGTGCGGAGCGGTGTCGGCGCAACCCCCTGACACCGTATCCCTGAGTGAGGTGTCGCACATCAATCGGGGGGCCACGGCCCAGGTCGCGGTCATGTCCTGGACAGCTGGACGCGGTCGCCGCCGGCCGTGGTGAGGGTGAGTTTCCGGTCCTCGCCCTTCATGGTCAGCGGCCCGGAGGTGAGCGTGCGGGCGAGTGCGCGCTCGAAGGTCATCCGGGCGTTGTCGCAGGCCATCCGGGTGGTGCGGGTGTGGCTCAACCGGATCTGGTCGTCCGTGATCTGTGCCGTGGCGCTGAACTGGTTGCACCCGAAGCTGCCGGCCGCCCGGCCGTCCTCGATCTTCACATGGGCGTGCGCCGGGGCGCGGTGGGTGGTGCCGTCGACGGTCACGCTGTCGACGGTCCAGTCGATCCCGGTCACGGGCGGCCGAGTCCCCACGGAGGCTCCTCTCGCACTGCCACAGGCCACCACGAGCGGAACGAGCAGGGTGGCCGTCGCCGTCAGGGTCATACGCCGCATGCGCTGTTTCAACCCGTACATGCCGTTTCGACGGCGCGCACCGGCCGATCGGTTCCCTCACCCCAGGACGGGCAGGTACGCCCCGAGGTCGGCCCGCTCCCCGCTGGCGCTGACCCTGGCGTCCGCCACGGCCTCCTGCCACGCGATCCGTCCGGCGGCCAGCCGGATCCAGGTCAGCGGGTCGGTCTCGACGACGTTCGGCGGGGTGCCCCGGGTGTGCCGGGGCCCCTCGACGCACTGCACCACCGCGTACGGCGGCACCCGCACTTCCGTGGAGCCACCGGGCGCCTTGACGGCGAGCGCGTCGGCGAGCAGCCGGGTACAGGCGGCCAGGGCCTGCCGGTCGTACGGCACCTCCAGCCCGGCGACGGCCGTGTTGAGGTCGTCGGTGTGGACGACCAGCTCGACGGCGCGGGTGACGAGGTAGTCGTCGAGGGAGAGCGCGCCGGCGCTGGTGGCGAGCAGCCGGGTGCCGGGGTGCGCGTCGAGCAGGGCGCGCAGGCCGGTGTCGGCGTCGGCGAGGTAGGCACCGAGGTCGGGGTGGTCGGCGGCGAGGCGCCGGGTGAAGCCGTCGATCGCGGCGGCGTTGCCGGAGGTCCCGAACGGCCAGTCGAGGAGGACGGCGTCGGCCTTCGCCGGCTCGGGCTGGTCCGCGGCCCGGTGGACGGCGGTGACCGCCATGCCGATGTGGGCGACGAGGTCCCGCACGGTCCACCCCGCCAGCCGGGTGGGGAGCGCGAGCTGCTCGGCGGTGAGGCCCTCGACCGCCGCTCGCACATTGCCGAACTGGGCGAGAACCGCGGCGCGGGTCCTGGCCGGGTCGTAACTGCGGGCGCGCTTCTTGGCCTGGGGCATGGCGGTGAGCCTATCGACCCCCTCCCTGTCAGTCTGGGTTGACAACCGGGCTGGCGTCAATCCAGACTGACACGCATGAACGCAGGAGATCTCTCAGCACGCCTCAGGTCGCACGACCCCGCGGTGGGACTGCGGGCCGTGGGTGCCCTGCACCGACTGGCCGAGCAGGTCGAAGCGGCGGCGGTCGCGCGCGCCAGGGAACAGGGATGGTCCTGGGAACAGATCGGGGACGCCCTGGGCGTGTCCCGGCAGTCCGTCCACGCCAAGTACGGGAAGTGAGACGACCATGTTCGAACAGTTCGCGGCAGAGGCCCGGGCGACCGTCGCCTCGGCGCTCGAAGAGACCACGCTGCGCGGCGACCGCCGCATCGGTACCGAGCACCTCCTCCTGGGAGTGCTGCACGACCCGGGCGCGGTCCGGGCCCTCGGCACCGACCTGGAGACCGCCCGCGCCGCCCTCGACGCCCTCGACCGGTCCGCGCTGGCCGTCGTCGGCATCGACGTCCGGGGGATCGAGCGGGCCCCGATTCCCGCCTCACGCAAGCGCACCCCCTTCACGTCGAGCGCCCGCGCAGTCCTCCCCCGCGCCCTGGCCGAGACCAAGAAGGCCCGCGGCCGCCGCATCACACCGGAACACCTGCTGCTGGCCCTGCTCGACTGCGAGCGCCCGGATCCCGCGGCGGAACTCCTGACCGAACTCGGCGTCGACCGCACCGCTGTCCGGGCACGCATCCGGCAGCCGGGCCGCTGAGCAAGCCGGGATGATCACCCGTAGGTGTGATCCGCGGCGGAACTCGCCCCGCACCGCCGGAGCCTGGCAACACTGGTCTTCGCCTGGAAGGGGGTGCAACATGACGGTTACGGCCGAGCGCACGTCTCAGATGTCGGTGGAGGAGTTCGAAACGGTCGCCTCCGCCGCTCCCGAGACCGTCACGTTGGAGTTCATCGACGGACGGATCGGAGTCAAGCGGGTGACGGACGGGGACCACGGCACCATCGTGTCCTGGCTGGCCCGGCGCTGTATGCAAGCCAGGCTCGACCTGGACCTGTACTACGGCCGAGGGCTCCGGGTGGAGGCCTGTCGAGAAGGCAGAGCGAAACCGGACGCCGTGCTCGCGCCCGAGGCCCACTTCGCGGGACAGGGCGAGTGGGCCGACCCGGACGGCGCGCTCATGGTCGTCGAGGTCACCTCGTACGACTCGGACACCGACCGACAGGACCGGCACGAGAAGCCGACCGCATACGGCCAGTCGGGAATCCCTCTGTACCTCCTGATCGACCGGGACTCCTGCACGGTCAAGGTGCACAGCGGCCCGGACCGGCAGATCGGTGGCTACCGCACCGTCCAGACCGCGAAGTTCGGCGAGAAGGTGGCCCTCCCCGAACCGATGGGCATCGAACTCGACACGGAGATCCTCAAGAACCACGTCCGTTGAGCCGAGAAGGCCCCGCCCGGGAACGTGAACCCGGGCGGGGCCTTCGTCGTCCTACGGCGGGTTACGCCAGCAGCGCCTCGATCGTGCCCTCGTGCGCCTCGCGCAGTTCGGTCAGGGGGAGTTCGAACTCGCCCTGGATCTCCACCGAGTCGCCGTCCACGACACCGATGCGGGTGACCGGAAGGCCGCGCGCGCCGCACATGTCGTTGAAGCGGACCTCCTCGGAGCGCGGGACGGCCACGATCGCGCGTCCGGCCGACTCGGAGAGGAGGAAGGTGAAGGCGTCGAGGCCGTCGGGGACGACCAGCCGCGCGCCCTTGCCGCCGAGCAGCGCGGACTCGACCACGGCCTGGATCAGACCGCCGTCGGACAGGTCATGCGCCGAGTCGATCATGCCGTCGCGGGAGGCGGAGATCAGGATCTCGGCCAGGAGACGCTCGCGCTCCAGGTCGACCTTCGGCGGCAGGCCGCCGAGGTGGTCGTGGACGACCTGGGACCAGGCCGAGCCGCCGAACTCCTCGCGGGTGTCGCCGAGGAGGTAGAGCAGCTGGCCCTCCTCCTGGAAGGCGACCGGCGTGCGGCGGGCCACGTCGTCGATCACGCCGAGGACCGCGACCACCGGGGTCGGGTGGATGGCCGCCTCGCCGGTCTGGTTGTAGAGCGAGACGTTGCCGCCGGTCACCGGGGTGCCCAGCTGCAGACAGCCGTCGGCGAGGCCGCGGACCGCCTCGGCGAACTGCCACATGACCGCCGGGTCCTCGGGCGAGCCGAAGTTCAGGCAGTCGGAGACGGCGAGGGGCTTGGCGCCGGTCGTCGCCACGTTGCGGTAGGCCTCGGCCAGGGCCAGCTGGGCGCCCGCGTACGGGTCGAGCTTGGCGTAACGGCCGTTGCCGTCCGTGGCGATGGCGACGCCGAGGCCGCTCTCCTCGTCGACGCGGATCATGCCGGAGTCCTCGGGCTGGGCGAGGACGGTGTTGCCCTGCACGAAGTGGTCGTACTGGGAGGTGATCCACTTCTTGGAGGCCTGGTTGGGGGAGCCCACCAGCTGAAGGACCTGCGCGCGGAGTTCCCCGCTGTCGGCCGGGCGCGCGAGCTTGTTCGCGTCGTCCGCCTGGAGCTCGTCCTGCCAGGACGGGCGGGCGTAGGGGCGCTCGTAGACCGGGCCGTCGTGGGCGACCGTGCGCGGGTCGACGTCGACGATCTTCTCGCCGTGCCAGAAGATCTCGAGCCGGTCGCCGTCGGTGACCTCACCGATGACGGTGGCGATGACGTCCCACTTCTCGCAGATCTCCAGGAAGCGGGCGACCTTGGCCGGCTCGACCACCGCGCACATGCGTTCCTGCGACTCGCTCATGAGGATTTCCTCGGGCGAGAGGGTCGAGTCGCGCAGCGGGACGTCGTCGAGGGTGACGGTCATGCCGCCGGAGCCGTTCGAGGCGAGCTCGGAGGTGGCGCAGGACAGACCGGCCGCGCCGAGGTCCTGGATGCCGACGACGAGCTTCTCCCGGAACGCCTCCAGGGTGCACTCGATGAGCAGCTTCTCCTGGAAGGGGTCGCCGACCTGGACCGCGGGGCGCTTGGAGGGCTTCGCGTCGTCGAAGGTCTCGGAGGCGAGGATCGACGCGCCGCCGATGCCGTCGCCGCCGGTCCGGGCGCCGTACAGGATGACCTGGTTGCCCGCGCCGGAGGCCTTGGCGAGGTGGATGTCCTCGTGCCGCATGACGCCGATGGCACCGGCGTTGACCAGCGGGTTGCCCTGGTAGCAGGCGTCGAAGACGACCTCGCCGCCGATGTTGGGCAGGCCCAGGCAGTTGCCGTAGCCGCCGATGCCGGCGACGACGCCCGGCAGGACGCGCTTGGTGTCGGGGTGGTCTGCGGCACCGAAGCGCAGCGGGTCGACCACGGCCACCGGCCGCGCGCCCATCGCGATGATGTCGCGGACGATGCCGCCGACACCCGTGGCCGCGCCCTGGTAGGGCTCCACGTAGGAGGGGTGGTTGTGCGACTCGACCTTGAAGGTGACCGCGTAGCCCTGGCCGACGTCGACCACGCCCGCGTTCTCGCCGATGCCGACGAGCAGGGCGTCCGACTGGGGCGCCTTCTCGCCGAACTGGCGGAGGTGGACCTTCGAGGACTTGTACGAGCAGTGCTCGGACCACATGACGGAGTACATGGCGAGCTCGGCGCCGGTCGGGCGGCGGCCGAGGATCTCCACCACCCGCTCGTACTCGTCCTTCTTCAGGCCGAGTTCGGCCCAGGGCAGCTCGACGTCGGGGGTCGCGGCCGCGTGCTCGACCGTGTCCAGAGGCGTCCGGCTCATGCGCCCACCAGCTTCTTGAGGATCGAGGTGAAGAAGGGGAGGCCGTCGGTGCGGCCGGTGCCGATCAGCGGCTCGACGGCGTGCTCGGGGTGCGGCATGAGGCCGACGACGTTCCCGGCCTCGTTGGTGATGCCGGCGATGTCACGGAGGGAGCCGTTGGGGTTGAAGTCCACGTAACGGAAGGCGACCCGGCCCTCCGCCTCCAGCTTGTCGAGCGTGTACTCGTCGGCGACGTACCGGCCGTCCATGTTCTTCAGCGGGATGTGGATCTCCTGGCCCGCGCGGTAGTCGGCCGTCCAGGCGGTGTCCGCGTTCTCCACCCGCAGCTTCTGGTCGCGGCAGATGAAGTGGAGGTGGTTGTTGCCGAGCATCGCGCCGGGCAGCAGGTGCGCCTCGGTGAGGACCTGGAAGCCGTTGCAGATACCTAGGACCGGGAGGCCGGCCTTCGCCTGCTCGATGACGGTCTCCATCACCGGCGAGAAGCGGGAGATGGCGCCGGCCCGCAGATAGTCGCCGTAGGAGAAACCACCGGGAAGAACCACCGCGTCGACCTGGTGGAGGTCCTTGTCCTTGTGCCAGAGGGCGACCGGTTCCGCACCCGCGAGGCGGATCGCGCGCTGGGTGTCACGGTCGTCGAGGCTTCCCGGGAAAGTGACGACGCCAATACGAGCGGTCACTTCGCCGCCTCCGCGACTTCCTCCACCTTGACGGTGAAGTCCTCGATCACGGTGTTGGCGAGGAAGGATTCCGCAAGATCGTGGATGCGGGCGAGCGCGGCCTCGTCGACCGGTCCGTCAACTTCCAGTTCGAATCGCTTTCCCTGACGTACGTCGGAGATGCCCTCGAAACCCAGGCGCGGCAGCGCACGCTGGACCGCCTGGCCCTGGGGGTCGAGGATCTCCGGCTTGAGCATGACGTCGACTACGACGCGTGCCACTGGCACTCCCGGTGTTGTGGTGCTGACTGCTGAGCAGATACCCGTGATACCCGTCGGGGTCCCCGACCGGTGTCTTCAGACTACCCGCACAAAATTTCTACGCGGGTAGAGTTGTAGGAAACTACGTGAGCCGCATCACGATCGGGTGACAGCGGCGGATCCTCACGAAAAGTTCTGGGAAAGTTCCCCGGGTTCGCCCGCGACATCTATTGCGCCGGGACACGCCGGACGGATTTAGTCGGGCTTCACTTTGTATTGCCAGGCACTGTACAAATGAATTGGCAATAGCCGATACTCGGCACGTCATCTCCCGCCATCGCGGTCATCGCCGATGTGCCGACGATGAGCTGTATAGACGTGCCACACGAAGGGACCGAATATTCGTGGCGCAGAAGGTCGTGGTCACTCTCTTTGACGACATCGACGGCTCGGAAGCGGCGGAAACGATCGCCTTCGGACTCGACGGCAAGTCGTACGAGATCGATCTGAATCAAGCGAACGCCAAGAAACTGCGCAAGGCCCTGGAGCCGTACCTCGCGGCCGGCCGCAAGCGGTCGAAGTCGGGCAAGGCGTACAAGCAGACGGAGGTCGCCCCCGACCCGGCGGCCGTCCGCGCCTGGGCGCAGGCGAACAAGATGGACGTCCCGGCCCGCGGACGCATCCCGAAGAAGGTGTACGAGGCGTTCAGCGCCGCCCAGTGACAGGACGGCCGGCTGCCCTCAGGGTGCGTCAGCCGCCCCTGGGGGCAGCCGACTTGCGCTACCCCCCTGCTGATCAGCTAATGTCTGGAGCACGCCGAGGGACACGGTCGAAAAGCCGGAGCCCACGGAGTACATGCGGGTGTAGTTCAGTAGTAGAACATCCCCCTTCCAGGGGGAAGGCGCAGTGTGCAATTCCTGTCACCCGCTCTGCACCGCCGGTCCTGAGCAGCTTGTGGATCAGGTAGGCTGGTGCTCGCACCGATCGGTGGGAGCCGGTCGGGAGCAGTGCGGACGTAGCTCAGTTGGTAGAGCGCAACCTTGCCAAGGTTGAGGTCGCGAGTTCGAGCCTCGTCGTCCGCTCCAGCTCATAGAGGAAACCCCAGTCATATGACTGGGGTTTTTTCGTGCGCCCACCCGCACCCGCACCCGCCGAGGCAGTTCCCTCTGACATTTGTCATGGCGAGTGATGACACCGCGCACTGCTCCCGGGCCCCGGCAGCGGAGACGCTGGAGTCATGGACTACGAACACGTGATTGAGGTCACAGATCTCCGGCGTGTCTACGGGGGCGGGTTCCAGGCGGTTCGCGGAATCACCTTCTCCGTGGCCCGCGGGGAGATCTTCGCGCTGCTCGGCACCAACGGCGCCGGAAAGACCTCGACGGTCGAACTGCTGGAAGGACTCGCCCCGCCGGACGGGGGCCGGGTCCGGGTGCTGGGCCACGATCCGCACCGGGAGCGGGCCGCCGTACGCCCGCGCACCGGCGTGATGCTCCAGGAGGGCGGCTTCCCCTCCGAGCTGACCGTCGGCGAGACGGTACGGATGTGGGCCGGCTGTACGACCGGAGCCCGGCCCGTGGCCGAGGCGCTCGGCCTGGTCGGGCTCGCGGGCCGGGCGGAGGTCAAGGTCAAACAGCTCTCCGGCGGGGAACGGCGCCGCCTCGACCTGGCACTCGCGCTGCTCGGGCGGCCCGAGGTGCTGTTCCTCGACGAACCGACGACCGGACTCGACGCCGAAGGGCGCCGGGACACCTGGGAGTTGGTGCGCGCGCTGCGCGACGCCGGCACCGCCGTCCTGCTCACCACGCACTACCTGGAGGAGGCCGAGGACCTCGCCGACCGGCTCGCGATCCTGCACGAGGGGCGCATCGCCGTCACCGGCACACCGGCCGAGGTGACCGCGGACCGGCCCGCGCGGATCTCCTTCGAACTGCCCGCCGGCTACTTCCTCGGCGACCTGCCGCCGCTCGCCGCACTGGGCGTGTGCGGGCACGAGGCCGAGGGCCGGGCCGTACGGCTGCGGACGCGCGAGGTGCAGCGGACCGCCACCGGGGTGCTGACCTGGGCCGAGCGGACGGGGGTCGCGCTGGAACGGCTGGAGGTGCGCTCGGCCTCGCTGGAGGAGACGTTCCTGGGGATCGCGCAGGAGGTGGCCGCATGACCGCCCCGAACGCGCCGGCTCTCGGCGGGCGCCGGGCGACGGGCACCGCGGTCCGTCGCCGGCTGGCCGCCCTCGCCCGTGCCGAACTGCTGCTCCTCGGCCGCAACCGCGGCACGGTGCTCGTCGCGCTGCTCGTGCCGCTCTCCCTGCCGATCACCGTACGGCCCACGTTCGACCAGCTCGACGTCACGGGGAAGGGGCTGAACACCGGCATCCTGATGCTGACCGCCGCGATCGGCTTCTCCTTCCTCTTCGCCGTGTACACCTCCCTGGTGAGCGCCTACGTGGCCCGCCGTGAGGAACTCGTCCTCAAGCGGCTGCGCACCGGCGAGCTCACCGACCCGGAGATCCTGGCCGGCACCGCCCTGCCCGCCGTCTGCCTCGGCCTGGCACAGGCCCTGGTCCTGACCGTCGGCTGCGCGGTGCTGCTCGACGCGGGCGCGCCCGAGGCGCCGTACCTCACCGTGCTGGGGCTGCTGGCGGGCCTGCTGATCAGTGCCGCGCTCGCGGCGCTCACCTCGGCCTTCACCCGGACCACCGAGAGCGCGCAGGTCACCGCGCTGCCCCTGGTCTTCGTCTCCATGGTGGGCTCGGGCATCGCCGTCCCCGCGGACGCCCTGCCCGACCGGGTGGCCGAGGTCGGCGAGTTCCTCCCGCTCTCCCCGGCCGTCCGGCTGGTCCGGGCCGGCTGGACCGGCGAGCTGACCACGGGCCAGGCCCTGGGAACCGTCCTCATCGCGCTGGCCTGGACCGTGGTCGCGGTGTTTGCTGTACGGCGGTGGTTCCGCTGGGAACCTCGGCGCTGAGGGCGAGGACGGGACCGGGATGAGCGGGGCAGCAGGTGGCTGGTGGCGGGGGAAGACCACGCCCGCCAAGGTCGAGACGTACACACGGTGGTCGTTCCACTTCTTCGCGGTGATCGAGGTCGCGGCGATCGGGCTGCCGGTGTTCGCGGAGGCGGGGGCGGGGGTGGCCGGCTGGCTGGTGGGAATGGTCGTCGTCCACGCGCTGCTCTGCGCGGTGACCGCCTCCCGGGCGCTGGACTGGATACGGGGTCGGCGGGAGCGGCCGGTGCGGCTGCTGTGGGTGCTGACCGCGGCGACCTGCGTCTTCGCCGTCGCGGCTCAGATCCTGCGCAAGCACGGCGGCGGGGGTGACGGCACGGAGAACGCGGCGGCGACCGTCTTCGCCATGATCCTGGCCTTCGGGGCCGGGACCATGGCGCTGGGCGTGCGCAACCGGCGGCGCGTGGTGGCGCAGACCACGGGCTTCGCGTTCGGGGCGGCCGTGGTGTCCTTGCCGCTGGGCGTTCCCGGGCCTGAGGCCGTGGTCACGGCGTTCGTGGTGTTCCTCTCCGGCAGCTTCCTCGCCGCCACCTCGATCTTCTCCGTCTGGCTGCTGAACGCCGTCTACGAACTCGACGAGGCCCGCGAGACCCGGACCCGGCTCGCCGTCGCCGAGGAACGGCTGCGGTTCGGGCGCGATCTGCACGACGTGCTCGGCCGGAACCTCGCCGTCATCGCCCTCAAGAGCGAGCTGGCCGTGCAGCTGGCCCGGCGCGAACGGCCCGAGGCCGTGGAGCAGATGATCGAGGTGCAGCGCATCGCACAGGAGTCGCAGCGGGAGGTCCGCGATGTCGTACGGGGGTACCGGGACGCCGACCTGGGAGTCGAACTCTCCGGTGCGCAAGGGGTGTTGACGGCGGCGGGGATCTCCTGCGAGGTGACCGGCGACACCGGCGGGCTGCCCGCCGAGGTCCAGTCGGCGCTCGGGTGGGTGGTGCGGGAGGCGACCACCAACGTGCTGCGGCACGGGGACGCGGTGCGGTGCTCGGTGGGACTGCAGATGCGGGAGGGGTGTGTGGTGCTGACGGTGGAGAACGACGGGGTGGTCCGCCGGGGCGGCGAAGGCCGTGGGTCCGGACTCGCCGGGCTGCGGGAGCGGCTGGCGCGGGTGGACGGGACGCTGGAGGCCGGTCCGGTCGGGGAGGACGGGTTCCGGGTGACAGCCTCGGTCCCGCTGTCCGGTCGTACGGATGATGCGGCTGATGCGCGTGTGAGTGGAGTCACGTCATGACGTCTCCGGTACGGCTGTTGCTCGCGGACGACGAGCATCTGATCCGGGGCGCGCTGGCCGCGCTGCTCGGCCTCGAGGACGACCTGGTCATCGTCGCCGAGGCAGCCACCGGCCCGGAGGCGCTCGCCATGGCGCGGGCCCACTGCCCCGATGTCGCGGTGCTCGACCTCCAGATGCCCGGCGCGGACGGTGTGAGGGTCGCCACATCGCTGCGCGCCGAACTGCCCGCCTGCCAGGTGCTGATCGTCACCGGTCACGGGCGGCCCGGCCATCTGAAACGGGCGCTGGCCGCCGGTGTGCGAGGGTTCGTCCCGAAGACGGTGAGTGCGCAGCGGCTCGCCGAGATCATCCGGACCGTGCACGCCGGAAACCGCTACATCGACCCGGAGTTGGCCGCCGACGCGATCTCCGCCGGGGACTCGCCGCTGACCGCGCGGGAGGCCGAGGTACTGGAGCTGGCGGCCGACGGGGCGCCGGTCGCGGAGATCGCCGAGCGGGCCGCGCTGTCGCCGGGGACCGTGCGGAACTACCTCTCCTCGGCCGTCACCAAGCTCGGTGCGGAGAACCGTCATGCGGCAGTGCGTCTCGCGCGGGAGCGAGGTTGGGTATAGTTGCTCTCGCGCCACGGCGCATGCGGACGTAGCTCAGTTGGTAGAGCGCAACCTTGCCAAGGTTGAGGTCGCGAGTTCGAGCCTCGTCGTCCGCTCAGAGGAGAAGGCCCCCGGTTTCCGCCGGGGGCCTTCTGCGTGCGCGGCCCTGCCTGTTCCCGGGCCGTCCGTTCCCGGGCCCTGGGGGCCCGGGAGCCGCCTCCGTCACGACCAGGTGTTGCCCGTCAGCCGCTCGTACGCCTCGATGTACTTCGCGCGGGTCGCCTCGACCACCTGCTCCGGCAGCGGCGGCGGGGGCTGCTCGCTCCTGCGGTCCCAGCCGGACTCGGCCGAGGTCAGCCAGTCGCGCACGTACTGCTTGTCGAACGACGGCTGGGCGCGGCCCGGCTGCCACTCGTCGGCCGGCCAGAAGCGGGACGAGTCCGGGGTGAGGACCTCGTCGGCGAGGACGAGGGCATCGTTCTCGAAGCCGAACTCGAACTTCGTGTCGGCCAGGATGATCCCCCGGTCCCGGGCGATGTCCCGCGCCCTGCCGTACACCGCGAGGGTGGCCTGGCGCAGCTGGGCGGCGGTCTCGGCGCCGACCTGGCGGGCGACCTCCTCGTACGACACGTTCTCGTCGTGCTCGCCGACCTCGGCCTTGGTGGCCGGGGTGAAGATCGGGGCGGGCAGCTCGGAGCCGTCGACCAGGCCCTCGGGGAGGGCGAGGCCGCAGACCGTGCGGGACTCCTGGTACTCGGCGAGGCCGGAGCCGGTGAGGTAGCCGCGGGCCACGCACTCGACCGGGAGCATCTTCAGGGACTTGCAGATCAGGGTGCGGCCCGCCCAGTCGGCGGGGGCGCCCTCGGGCAGCTCGGTGCCGATGACGTGGTTGGGGGCCAGGTCGGCGAGCTTGTCGAACCACCACAGGGAGAGCTGCGTGAGCACCCGGCCCTTGTCGGGGATCTCGGTCGGCAGCACCCAGTCGTACGCGGACAGGCGGTCGCTGGCGACCATCACGAGGTCGCCGGCCGCGCTCTGGTACAGCTCGCGCACCTTGCCGGTGTGCAGATGCACCAGACCCGGCACCTCGACGGGCTCGGGCTTTTCGACGAATCCGGACACGGTTCCTCCCCGTGGTTCTGTACAGGTGCCCACGATTCTCCCGTATGCCGGGTTGCGCACGGACAGCGGGGCCGCGCGGACACCTGTGCGGAGCGGTCGCGGTCGGTCGCGCGCGCATCAGTCGTGTTTGCAGATGCGGTCCAGGAGGTTGGCGGTGGCGCGCTGGACCCGGGGGTCGACGTGGCCGGGGCGGTCCAGGGCCGGGGACCAGGCGAAGGTGCCGGAGGCGAAGACCAGGGCGCCGGAGGGGGCGCGGTAGAGGGAGGTCTCCTGGTGGCGCAGGGCGCCGTCGTTGTCGGTGTAGGGGGAGTGGGCGAGCAGGATGCGCGCCTCGTGCTCGGGCAGCGCGGTGCGCGGGAAGTAGCGGTCGGCCTCGCCGGCCACCAGGCCCGGGAGTTCGTCGCCCTCGTGCGCGCCGGTGGCCTCCCAGAGCCAGTGCCCCGCGTTGCGCACGATCAGGGGGGACGGCTCGGGCACCCGGCCCGCGTACTGGATGCCGACCGTCTGCTGTTCGGGCCGGTCGATCTCGCGCCAGAGCACGGGCTTTCCCGGGCCCTTGCGTTTTCGGCAGGTCAGCAGGCGGTTCGCGACCCCGGACGGCGAGGGCCCCAACTCCACCTGCCAGTACATGGTGTTGGCGGAGAGGAAGACGAGGCTGGTGCCGCTGTCGCGGGCCAGTTCGACCGTGCGGCGCATCTGCGGGGACCAGTACTCGTCGTGGCCCGGGAAGACCAGGCCCCGGTAGCGGGCGGGGTCGACGCGGCCGGCGTGCAGGTCGCGGGCGTCGGCGTAGGCGAGGTCGTAGCCGTAGCGCTCGGCCCAGCGGATGAAGTCGTAGGCATGGCCGACGTGCAGCGGCAGGCCGGCGCCCGCGTACGGCCGGTCGAAGGAGACGGTGGTCGCCGCGTCGGCCTCGCCGAGCAGCCGGCCCCGCTCGTCCCAGGCGTGGTAGAGGCTGGCCCCGGTGCGGCCGTCCTCCGGGTAGAGGTTGTACGCCTGCCAGGTGATGTCCGGCAGCAGGAGCAGCAGGTCGGCCGGGTGGTTGTCGCGGATCGTGAACGGCACGTGCGAGCGGTGGCCGTCGGCCGTGGTGAGCACGGCGACGTACGCGCCGATGCTCCAGTACGACGGGACCTGCAGCCGCCAGGACAGCCACCAGTGGTGGCAGGAGACCGTGCGGTCGGCGGCCAGCGGCGGGGGCTGGACGATGCCGGACAGCCGGGGGCTGGTGGTGATCTTGGATGCGCCGTCACCGCCGTAGTGGCCGATGCGGTAGATGTCGACGCTGAACTCCTGCGGCGGGTCGACGGTGATGTGGAAGTCGACGGCCTCGCCCGGGGTGACCGCGCCGGTCGAGGTGAATCCTTTGATCTGGCGGTGCACGTCGTCCGCCGAGCGCGGGCCGCCGACGGCGGTGCGCGGTGCGGGGACCCTGGGGTTCTCGCCGGTGGGCTGTGGCCGGCTGGGGTCCACGTACCAGGGGACGACATGACCGGTGTCGTCGAAATAGGTCTCGCTGCCACGCAGCCAGGGGACGGGCCCCTGGCCGAAGGGGTCCGTGACGGCGTGCGCGAGTGCTCCCGACTCCCAGCGGCGGATGTGGTCCGATGCCATGGTGGCTCCCCTCCCTCGTGCCCCCGTGAAGTGTGCTGATACGAGCCGATGTGCGATGTGTACGCGGTTCTTTTCCTGTTGTGCTTTCTTTCCCTGTTGCGCCTGGCCGTTCCTGGTCGTGCCTGTTCGCGCCTGGTTGCGTGCGGTTCCGATCCCGGTCGTGCTGCCGGGCCGCGCCGTGACTGTGGCGTCTGTCTTATGTCGGATGCGCTTGCCACATCCGCGAACGGTCCCAGCACATCACATAACGCACGCGTCCGGTCACGGTTCGTTGCGAATTTGCCTGAAGTGGAACACTTTGCTCCGCTAAAGCGTCGAAACGCCGAGGTCAGACGAGTCGGACCGGTTTCTCGGGACGTATTCCGGACTCGACCAGCCAGGCCCGCAGCGGGGCCGGGTCTCCCTCCTCGACGAGGCTGAGGACTCTGGACGTCAGGTCGGCGGCCCGCTCGCCGTCGACCAGCAGGGACGGGCCGTCGAGCCAGTCCAGGCCGGGGGTGGCTCCGGCGGTGTCCACGGCCGCGCAGCACACCATCGCCTTGACGTGGTCGGCGAGGAGCTCGCGGGCGGTGCGCGGGGGCTGGAGCGGGAACAGGGGCAGTGCGCCGTCGTCCCAGAGGGGGCTGCCGGGGCCGGCCTGGCCGGCGGGGGCAGGGGCGGGGGCGGGGCTGCCGGGGCGCGCGGCGTCGGCCGCCTCCGCGCGCTCCTCGCGGGCGAGGGCCGCGGTGAGGCCGGCGGCGAGGGCGGCGCTGCGTTCGGTGCCGGTGGGCTCCTCTGCCTCCTCGTCGTAGCCGGGGATGCGGGGGTCCTCGTGACCCGGGGTGCGAGGGTCCTCGTGACCGGGGGTGCGGGGGTCCTCGTCGTACTCCGGAGGGCACGGGCGGCGCCTGCCGGGGGCGGACGGATCCGTCAGGTGGTCCAGGACCCGGGCCAGGGTGGGGCCGCCGGGGTCCGGGGCGGCGGGGTCCAGGGTGGCGCGGACGCCGAGGGCGTCCAGGACGCGGTGCAGGCGGGCCGCCTCGGTGCGCCAGGTGCGGTCGACGACCTCGTCCGGATACTCCTGCCAGTCCACCGGCGACCAGGCCGGGCCGGGCTCGGCGGGGCCGCCGTGGAAGAGGCGGGCGGCGAGCAGCGAGGCGGCCTCGTCCACCAGGCCCGGCTCCTCCAGCAGGTCGCAGGCGGGCCGCTCGCCCAGCCGGGAGGCGAACCCCTCGGCCAGCCGGTCGCGCCGGGACAGCTCGGTGAGGGCCGCGACCACGCCCGCGTCCAGCCGGGAGGGCCAGCGGCCCATCCGCCAGGCGGGCAGCGCGACCCGGGTGAGCAGGCGGTCCCAGCCGGCGTACGCGAGGCCGACCTGCTCCTGGGCGACGATCCGCAGTCCGTAGTCCACGGCCTGGGCCCGCTCGGCGGCGGCCGCGGCGACTCCGCGCTCCATCAGCGCCGCGTGCTCCCGGCAGCCGCGCAGCAGCAGCCGGGCCACCCAGCCGACGCCCGCGCAGAGCAGGCGGGTGCCCGGACATCGGCCGGGCGTCGCGGAGACGGCCACCGCCGCGTCCAGGCCCCGTACGAAACGGCGGGCGGCAGCTATGTCCGGCTGCGCCGAGGGTCCCGTACCGGCGACGACCGGGGCGAGGACCGCGCGGAGCTCGCCGACGCGCATCCACCACAGGAACGGGGAGCCGATGACGAGGACGGGGGCGGCCGGGGTGCGGCGGTGCAGACCGGGGGTGCCGAGCTCGTCGCCACCCTTGGGCGCGGGCGGGCCGTGGGCCGGGTGGGTGCGGTCCTCCAGCCAGCTGTCGCAGTCCGGGGTGAGCGCTATGGCGGAGGGCGCCGGCACGTCCAGGCGGTCGGCGAGGTCGCGCACCATCCGGTACAGGTCCGGGGCGGACTCCTCCGGGATCGCGACCGTCGGGGTCACGGCCGGGCGGGCGCGGGCCACGACCAGGGCGATGCCGGCGGCGGCCAGCAGCACGAGCACGGCGAGGACGCCGACGATCCAGCGGGCCGTGTCCCAGCCCCGGCCGACGAAGTGGCCGGTGGAACCGCCGGTCAGCAGGATCACCGTGGCCGCGGCGGGGAGCAGGGCCACGGCCAGGGCCCGGCCGCGGATGCGCAGCACGGCGAGGGCCCGGGTGCGCGCTGCCTGCGCTCCCGCCTCCGCACCGATACCGGTACTGGTCACGTCCGGACCTCACCCCCTCCCTGCTGTCCTCGGCCTGTCCTGGCTGTTGCTCACTCCCCCACTGTGGCACCCACGACTGACATCGCAATGCCGGTGGGCCAAGTGCCGGAACGCCTGCGCCGCACCCTAGTTGGGGCCTCGGCCTCCGTCAGCCGGATGGGGCATCGGTCACTCGATGGAATGGCTTTGGTCAGAGGTGATCGACAGAAAGCAATGATCAGGCCCCGGATTTCGGGTCCGGGGCCTGATCAGGGACGGGTCTGCGGGGAGGGGCGGCGGAGGGCTCAGGCCTCCTGGGCCTGGGCCGCCGCCTTCGCGGCGATGTCCGTGCGGTGCTGGGAGCCGTCGAGGCCGATCCGCGCCACCGCCGCGTACGCCCGCTCACGGGCCTGGGTCAGGTCCTCGCCGGTCGCCGTGACGGAGAGGACCCGGCCGCCGGCGCTGACGACGTCGTCGCCGGCGCGCTTCGTCCCCGCATGCAGGACGTACGCGTGCGGCGCGTCCTCGGCGGCGATCGCGTCGAGGCCGGTGATGGGGTCGCCGGTGCGCGGGGTGTCCGGGTAGTTGTGCGAGGCGACGACGACGGTGACGGCGGCGGCGTCGCGCCAGCGCAGCGGCGGGAGGTCGGCGAGGGTGCCGTTCGCGGCGGCGAGCAGGACGCCGGCCAGCGGGGTCTTCAGGCGGGCGAGGACCACCTGGGTCTCCGGGTCGCCGAAGCGGGCGTTGAACTCGATGACCCGCACGCCGCGCGAGGTGATCGCGAGGCCAGCGTAGAGCAGCCCGGAGAACGGGGTGCCGCGCCGCCGCATCTCGTCGACGGTCGGCTGCAGGACGGTCTCCAGGACCTCGTCGACGAGCTTGGGGTCGGCCCAGGGCAGCGGGGAGTAGGCCCCCATGCCGCCCGTGTTCGGCCCCTCGTCGCCGTCCAGGGCGCGCTTGAAGTCCTGGGCGGGCTGGAGCGGGAGGACCGTCTCGCCGTCGGTGATCGCGAAGAGGGAGACCTCGGGGCCGTCCAGGAACTCCTCGATGACGACGCGGTCGCAGGCGGCGGCGTGCGCCTTGGCGGCGGCCAGGTCGTCCGTGACGACGACGCCCTTGCCGGCGGCGAGCCCGTCGTCCTTCACGACGTACGGGGCGCCGAAGGCGTCCAGTGCCTCGGCGACCTCCTCGGCGTTTGTGCAGACGTACGAACGGGCGGTGGGCACCGCGGCCCCCGCCATCACGTCCTTGGCGAACGCCTTGGACCCCTCGATCCGGGCGGCCGCCCCGGAGGGGCCGAACACCGGGATGCCCGCCGCGCGCACGGCGTCGGAGACCCCGGCGACGAGGGGGGCCTCCGGGCCGACGACGACCAGGTCGGCGCCGAGTTCCAGGGCGAGCGCGGCCACGGCCTCGCCTGCCAGGGCATCGACCTGGTGCAGCTCGGCCACCTCGGCGATGCCGGCGTTGCCGGGGGCGCAGTGCAGCGCGGTGACGTCGGAATCGAGGGACAGGGAGCGGCACAGGGCGTGTTCGCGGGCGCCGCTGCCGATGACGAGGACCTTCACGGGGGCCAGCGTAGCCGGGTGGGCCGACTGGAGGATTCTCCAAGGGTGCTCGGCCGAGGAGTGGCCGCCTGCTGAGGTGCCCGCCCCCTTGGGGGCTGCCGCCCCCAAACCCCCGCTTCGGCCTGAACGGCCTCGTCCTCAAACGCCGGACGGGCTGGGGGGTTGCCGCCTCACACGCCGGACGGGCTGGGGGGTAGTTGCCGGGTGGTTGCTACCTCACGCGCCGGACGGGCCGGCTCGTGCGACTGGGTGCCGTCGCTCTCCAGCGCCGGATGCGCCGGGAAACCCAGGGCCGCGGGAACTGCTTGACCAGCCCATGACGGCCCGCAGCCGCCGAGCCGTCGGCGCCCGCCCCTCGTCACTCGTTCTGGAACTCCTCCACCACCGTCGCCCCCAGCTCCTTGACGATCAGTTCATGGCCGGAGAGGGCCGACTCGTCGAGGTCGGGGTCGTCCTCCTCCGGGATGTCGTCCTCGGGGGCCACCGGTGGCGGTTCGGGGGCGGTGGGTGCGGGGCGGGCGGGGGCGGGCGCCGTCGGGGTGGGCGGCTGC
>NZ_JBHXMA010000039.1:0-105458 GCF_042721035.1 Streptomyces sp. NPDC058464 | reverse complement strand
GTTCCCCGCGCCCCTGAAGGGGCACTGCTGCAACGCGCCCCAAAGGGGCGCGGGGAACTGCGCGACCAGCCCCCACCGGCCCGCACCCGGCCCGATAACGGTTTGCCCCAGGTCGGGGGTGCCCCGCACAATCCCTCACCATGGGACATCTGGAAGCCGCGCATCTTGAGTACTACCTCCCCGACGGGAGGGCGCTGCTAGGCGATGTCTCCTTCCGGGTCGGCGAGGGGGCCGCCGTCGCCCTCGTCGGGCCCAACGGCGCCGGCAAGACCACCCTGCTGCGGCTGATCTCCGGCGAGCTGAAGCCGCACGGCGGCACCGTGGCCGTCAGCGGCGGTCTCGGGGTGATGCGCCAGTTCGTGGGTTCCGTACGGGACGAGACGACCGTGCGCGACCTGCTGGTGTCCGTCGCACCGCCCGGGATCCGGGAGGCCGCGCGGACCGTCGACCGGGCCGAGCACGCCATCATGACCGTCGACGACGAGGCGGCCCAGCTGCGGTACGCGCAGGCCCTCGCCGACTGGGCCGAGGTGCGCGGGTACGAGCACGAGACCCTCTGGGACATGTGCACCACCGCCGCGCTCGGGGTGCCGTACGAGAAGGCCCAGTGGCGGCAGGTGCGCACCCTCTCCGGCGGTGAGCAGAAGCGGCTGGTGCTGGAGGCGCTGTTCCGGGGCACCGACCAGGTGCTGCTGCTCGACGAGCCGGACAACTACCTCGACGTGCCCGGCAAGCGCTGGCTGGAGCAGCAGCTGAAGGAGACCCGCAAGACGGTCCTGTTCGTCTCCCACGACCGCGAACTCCTCGCCCGCTCCGCCGAGAAGATCGTCTCCGTGGAGCCCTCGCCGACCGGCGCCGACGCCTGGGTGCACGGCGGCGGCTTCGCCACCTACCACGAGGCCCGGCGCGAACGCTTCGCCCGCTTCGAGGAGTTGCGCCGCCGCTGGGACGAGAAGCACGCCCAGTTGAAGAAGCTCGTGCTG
This sequence comes from Streptomyces sp. NPDC058464, assembly GCF_042721035.1. Lineage (NCBI taxonomy): Bacteria > Bacillati > Actinomycetota > Actinomycetes > Kitasatosporales > Streptomycetaceae > Streptomyces > Streptomyces sp. NPDC058464. The sequence continues at coordinate 104,475 of NZ_JBHXMA010000039.1, read as the reverse complement.
AGTCTCCGTCAGGCGGCCGCCATCTCACACGAGTTGGCGTCCCGGTACGCGGCCGCCCAGACCCGCCTGCGCAAGTTCGAGGAGGCCGGACCGCCGCCCGAGCCGCCGCGCGAGCAGGACATCAGGATGCGCATCAAGGGCGGCCGTACCGGCGTACGCGCCGTCACCTGCGCACAGCTCGAACTCACCGGCCTGATGAAACCCTTCGACCTGGAGGTCTTCTACGGCGAACGGGTCGCCGTCCTCGGCTCCAACGGCTCCGGCAAGTCGCACTTCCTGCGGCTGCTGGCCGGCGAGGACGTGGCGCACACGGGGGAGTGGAAGCTGGGCGCGCGGGTGGTGCCCGGGCACTTCGCGCAGACCCACGCCCACCCCGAGCTGGAGGGCCGCACGCTGCTGGACATCCTGTGGACGGAGCACTCCCAGGACCGCGGCGCGGCGATGTCCCGGCTGCGCCGCTACGAACTCACCCAGCAGTCCGAACAGAACTTCGATCGGCTGTCGGGCGGCCAGCAGGCCCGCTTCCAGATCCTGTTGCTGGAGCTGCAGGGCGTGACGGCACTGCTCCTCGACGAGCCGACCGACAACCTCGACCTGGAGTCCGCCGAGGCCCTCCAGGAGGGGCTGGAGGCGTTCGACGGCACGGTGCTCGCCGTCACCCACGACCGCTGGTTCGCCCGCTCCTTCGACCGCTACCTGGTCTTCGGCAGCGACGGCCGGGTCCGGGAGACCTCGGAGCCGGTGTGGGACGAGCGCCGGGTGGAGCGGGTGCGGTAGGGAGGCGCGGTGGGGAGGCGCGGCAGCGCGGCGCCGTAGGGAGGCCCGCGTGCCCGGATGTTCGTACAGTGGAGGCAGGAATCCGGACCGCCGGGACCCACACGACGAGCGGGGTACCACCATGACCGGAGTCGACCCCAGCCGGCTGGACGACCAGCAGCTCATGAAGGAGCTGGAGACCATCCACCGGACGCGCCACGACACCCTGCTGTACGGCTCGAACGACGCGCTGCGGGCCCACAACGAGCGCATGGCCCAGCTGGAGGGCGAGTACCTGCGACGCCATCCGCGCCGTCTCGTCGCCGCCGGCCGGACCCGGGAGGGCGCCCGCGAGCGGAACTGCGCCGAGGCGGCCGCGCCGGGCGCCTCCGCGAGCTGAGGCCGCGGTACCGGAGCCGCGGTACCGGAGCCCCGGACGACTCGGTATCACTCGAAAGAGGGCGCATGTCCTGCGAATGGGTCCGGCCGCGCGCGGCCGGGCGTGGGGCGGGCTGTGATGGCTGCGGGGGTACGGGCCCCGTGCCTCCGAGTCGTCCGTGCAAGGAGCTCCTCCCATGCGCCGCACCGTTCGCGCCCTGTCCGTCGCCGTCCTGACGGGTGCCGCGTTCGGCGCCACCGGTACGGCCGTCGCGGCCGCCGACCCCGCCGCCGAGGTCAGCCCCGGCAGCGCCCGGCCCGGCGCCACCGTCATCGTCTCCGTGACCTGCGAGAAGGCCGACGCACGCGGGAGCGTGCCGGGCGCCGGGCAGGCCCCTTCGGCCATCGACGCCACGTCGTCGGCGTTCGCCGGGCGCACCGTGCGGCTGGCCAGGGTCGAGCAGGGCGGCGGACTCTCCTATCGGGGCACCGCGCAGGTCGTCTCCGCGGACGGTCCGGCGAGTTACGCGGAGGGGGACGCGGCGGCGGGTGACGTGACCGGGGGCGCGCCGGACGCCGGGCCCGACGGCACCCGGAGCGTGGACGGGACCTGCCCGACGGCGAGCGGAGCGCGGGGGCGGGCCTGGAGCACGCGCCTGGCGGTCACCCGCGACGACGCCGGGCCGGCCTCCGTGGGAGACGGTGGCGCGGCCCTTCCGGGCGACGCCGGCCCGGCTTCCGTGGGCGACGGTGGCGCGGCCCTCCAGGGCGGTGGTGGCGCGATGCCGCAGGTCGGTGGCGGCGCGATGCCGCAGGTCGGCGGTGGCGCGTTGCCGCAGGTCGGCGGTGGCGCCGCGTCCCAGGGGGACGGAGGAACGGTCCCGCACGGGGACGTCGGCGCGGTCACCGGTGGGGACTACGACGCGGTCACCGGTGGGGACTACGACGCGGTCACCGGTGGGGACTTCGGAGCGGCCTCGCGCGGAGACGACGGCATGTTCACGCGCGGCGACCAGGGCACCGCAGCCCGTGGGGACGACGGAGGGGCCCCGCGCGGTGACGACGACGCGGCCTCCCGCGGAGACGTCGGTGCCGCCTCCCGCGGTGATGACGACGCGGCCTCCCGCGGTGACGGGCATGCCGTGGATTCTCGGGGCGAGGACGGTGACGTCCCTCGCGGGAACGGCGAGCGGCCCTGCGCCGGTGGACAGCAGGAGTGCGGTGGCGGCGACCGGCAGGAGTGCGGCGGCGGGGCGCACGGCGGTGACGGCTCCTGCGCGGTGGCGGGGGTCCAGCACGGGGTGGAGGCGGGGGACGGGGGCGCCTACAGCCCCTCCGTACCGGCGCTGTTCGCGGGCGGGATGCTGATCGCGGCCGCCTGCTGCGGCGCCGCCTACCGGGTGTGGGGCGGCAGGCCGTACCGGCTGTGGAGCGGGAGGTCCCGCGCGGACGGGTGACCGGGCCGCCACCGGGTACGCCGGGCGACCCCCCGGCATCGTACGCATGACCCGACGACGGGGCCCGGCACCGCCCCGACCGGCCCGGACCGGACAGCACACGGCACCACGGACTGCGCGGAGGCGGACATGCGGCGGACGGATTCCGGGGGCCACCGACCGGCGGACGGCACCTCCCCGGAGGGGAGCGAGCCGGCGGCGCCCGAGGGCCACGGACCCGTCCGCTACGGGCCGCCCCTGCCCGACGACGGGCTGCCCGTCCTGCCCGAGCTCTCCGCCGTACTGGCCGCCGCCGCGAACCGCGGCGCGGAGGAGCCCGTCGGCGGCGGACCGGCACTGCTCGACGCGGCCCGCGGCTACTGGGCACGCCGTGGACTGCCCGCCCCGCCCGACCGGGTGACCGCGGGCCCCGGCGCCCCCGCCCTGCTGCTGGCGCTCACCGCCGCGCTCGGCGGCGACGTCCTGGTGCCGCGCCCCTGCGCCGCCTGGTGGGCGCCGTACGCCAGGCTCCTCGGCCGGCCCGTCTTCCACGTGGCCACCCCGGCCGAGTCCGGAGGCGCGCCCGACCCGTACGCGCTGCTGGAGACCGTGCGCCGGGTCCGGGACGAGGGCGGCGACCCCCGGCTGCTCGTGCTCTCCGTCGCCGACGACCCCACCGCCACCGTCGCCCCGCCCGAACTGCTGCACGAGACCGTGGAGGCCGCGACCGGCGCGGGGCTGCACCTGGTCAGCGACGAGACCTGGCGCGACACCCTGCACGCCCCGGACGCCACCGTGCTGCTCAGCCCCGCCGAGATGCTCCCGGACCGGGTCACCGTCGTCACCGACCTGGCCGGTGCCCTGCTGCCGGCCGGCTGGCCCGCCGCCGTCGCCCGGTTCCCGGAAGGCGCCACCGGTACCGCCCTGCACGCGCGCGTGCTCGACATCCTCACCGCGCTGGGTGCCCGCCTCGCAGGACCGGTGGCGGTCGCCGCGCGCTACGCGCTCGACGAGCCCGAGCCCGTCACCGCCCGCCGGGAGGCCGTCGTACGGCTGCACGCGCGCGTGGCCGCGGCCGTGCACACCGCGGTCGTCGCCGGCGGTGCCCTGGCCCGGCCCCCGCAGGCCGGCCGTCACCTGTACGCCGACCTGGAACCGCTGCGCGCCGCGCTCGGCGCCCACGGGGTCGGCGACGCACAGGAGTTGGAGGACTACCTGACCGTCCGGCTCGGCCTGCCCGCACCCGGCGGCCACCGCTTCGGCGACGATCTCGGCGCGCTGCGCGTCCGGTTCGCCACCGGGCCGCTGCTGGGCGGCACCGACACGGAACGCCTGGAATGCCTCACGTCACCCGCACCGTTGGAACTGCCACACGTGCAACGCGCGTTGATGTCCTTGAGATCAGTACTCGACGGTCTCCGCGACGACGCTCAGCGATGGGAGCCTCCTCGATGACGCAGCAGACGCATGAGTCAGGGTCCGCGACGACGACTGCCACCACAACGCCCGACCTCACGACACCCGACCTCACGACGCCTGTCTCGACGACCGATGAAGCCGATGCCCGTGCCGCCGCCTCCGCGGCCCCGACTCCCTCCGCGCCCCCGACTTCCTCCGCGCCGCCCCCGTTCCCGCCGCTCGCCGAACCCCGCCCGCTGGGCGAACTCCGGGTCTGGCCGCGGACCTTCCACGACCGCCTGACCGCCCCCCTGCCCGGCCTCAAGGCGATGGCCCGGTTCGCCCGCGAGGGCTCCGTCCGCCCCGGCCGCGAGGGCCTCGCCGACGTCCGCCGGCTGCCCTTCGAACCCGGCCCGCTGCCCCGCGCGGACGCCGGCACCTTCTCCGTCACCTGGGCGGGACACGCCAGTTGGGTCCTCCGGATCGGCGGCCTGACCGTCCTCACCGACCCGGTCTGGTCCCGCCGCATCCTCGGCACCCCCGCCCGCGTCACCCCGGTCGGCGTCCCCTGGGAGACCCTGCCGCGCATCGACGCGGTCGTCATCAGCCACAACCACTACGACCACCTCGACGCCCCCACCCTGCGCCGTCTCCCGCGCGACACCCCGGTGTTCGTGCCGGCCGGGCTCGGCCGCTGGTTCCGGCGCCGCCGTTTCACCACCGTCACCGAGCTGGACTGGTGGGAGGCGGCCGTACTGTCCGGGGTCCGCTTCGACTTCGTCCCCGCCCACCACTGGTCCAAGCGCACCCTCGCCGACACCTGTCACAGCCTCTGGGGCGGCTGGGTCCTCACGGCGCCCGACGGCGGACGCGTCTACTTCGCCGGCGACACGGGCTACGGCCACTGGTTCTCCCGCATCGGCCGCCGCTACCCCGGTATCGACCTCGCCCTGATGCCCATCGGCGCCTACGACCCCCGCTGGTGGCTCAGCGACGTCCACCTGGACCCGGAGGAGGCGGTCCGGGCGACGGAGGACGTGGGGGCACGGCGGATGGCCCCGATGCACTGGGGGACCTTCATCCTCTCGGCAGAACCGGTCCTGGAGCCGCTGACGCGGGTACGGGCGGCTTGGGAGAAGGCGGGACGGGAGCGGCGGGACCTGTGGGACCTGCCGGTGGGAGGGTCGAGGGTCATGGAACGAACTTCACTTTGTAGCGCCGCCGACTAGAACGCCCCCTCGGGGGCGCGGGGCTGTGTCCATTTGCGGCTCCGCCGCGCGGGCGCGCTCAGCCCCCACAACCCGCAGCTACCCCCGCACCGCACTACCCCGAACCCGCCGCCACACACTCGGCGCCACACTGATGACCACCGTCAGCCCCACCGCCGCCACCACCCCTTCCCACGGCTCCGGAAACAGCGACCCGCCCAGAATCCCGATCACCTGATACGTCGCCGCCCACGCCAGACAGGCCGGCGCATTCCCCCGCGCGAACCGCCGCAACGGCCAGTCGGCCAGCAGACAGGCCAGCATCACCGGGATGCGCCCGGCCGGCACCAGCCGTGACAACACCAGCACGGCAACCCCGTGCTCGGCCAACTTCCCCTGCGCCTGCTCCAGCCGCTCCTCCGGCGCCCGCGCCCGGATCGCCTCCAGCCACCGCGACCCGTTCTTCGACCGCAGCCCCCGCCTGCCCAGCCAGTACAGCGCCGCATCCCCCAGGAACGCCGCCAGCGACGCCGTCACGAAGACCAGCGCCAGCGCGAACGGCGCCGTCTGATGGAACGCCACCACCGCCGCCGAGCTCACCAGCGCCCCCGTCGGCACCACCGGCACCAACGCCCCGATCAGCACCAGCAGGAACAGCGTCGGATACCCGATCGCCTGCTGCGTGGACTCGGTCGAGGTGGAGGTCGCCGCCGTGGAGCCGGCGGCGGCCGCCATGACCACCAGCAGTCTCACCGCGCGACCTCCAGCCGCACGCTTTCCCCGTGACCGAGCCGGTGCACCGCCACCTGCGGCGCGTACTCGGCGGCCAGCCGCACGAACTCCTCGCCCGGCGCATGGAATTCGTGCGGGCGCACCGCGTCCATGCCGATCGGCCAGTACGTCCCGTAGTGCACCGGCACCGCGCTGCGCGGCGACAGCAGCGCCAGCGCCCGCGCCGCCCGGCCCGCGTCCAGATGCCCCTCACCGAGGTGCGGTCCCCACCCGCCGACCGGCAGCAGGGCCACGTCCACCGGCCCGACCGCCTCGGCCATCTCGTCGAACAGCCCGGTGTCCCCGGCGAAGTACGTCCGCGCCGCGCCCTCCACGACGTATCCGAGGGCGGGGGAGCGGTGCGGTCCGACCGGCAGCCGGCGGCCGTCGTGCCGCGCGGGCACGGCCCGTACGACGAGGGGGCCGACGTGTATCTCGTCGCCGACGCCCACCTCGGTGATCCGCAGGTGACGGAGCCGGCGGAGCGCGGGGACCGCCCGTGGTGCGCCCCGGGGCACGAGCAGGCGCGTGCCCGGGGCGAGCCCGGCGAGCGAGGGTACGTGCAGATGGTCCGCGTGCAGGTGGGAGACGAGCGCGAGGTCCGCGTGACGGGCCTCGGGCGGCGGCGGGGCACCCCGGCGGCGGCGCAGGTGCGCGAGCCGGCGCGCGAACAGAGGATCGGTGAGCAGGCGTATGCCCGAATCCTCGATCGTGCAGGTGGCGTGACCCCACCAGGTGATCTCCACCGGCACCTCTTTGCCTCCTTCGCGCGACTCCCCGAAGCCTACGTGCAGGAGTAGGGTCGGCGGCGAAACCCGGAGGTGAGGGGGGACGCCATGGGACAGGTGCGGGGTGCCTCCAGCGGGCTCGCGCCGGTGCGGGTGACCGCGATCGCGAGTCTGACGCCCTTGGAGGAACTGGAGATCGACCCCTTCCTGGTCGACTCCCGCAGCCAGCACGCGATGTGCGCGCGCTGGGCCGTGGAGCACGGATACGTCATCGCCCGCGAACTCCTGGTCCGCGGCCTGCGCCCCGACCACACCGCCCTGTGGACGGGCGTCCGCCCGGGCCTGGACGTCTTCGTCGCCCCGAGCAGACGGGTCCTGGAGAGCGCGCTGTCGTCGGTCGAGGACTTCATGGCGGAGTGCGCGCGACGCGGGGTCCGGGTGGAGACGGTGGGCCGCGCGGAACCCCGCTACGACGCCCGGATGAAGGCCATGATCCACCGCCGCCTGTCGATGCCGACGGCGGGCTACGACGGCAGGTAGGGCCCCGCCTCCCCGCAGTGGCCATCCGCACTGATCGCCCCCATCGATCGCCCCGATTGATCGCCCGCATTGATCGCCCGCGTTGATCGACGCTCACACGCATCCGACGCACAGCCGTGTGACAGTGTGGACGGCGGCAGACCCGCGGCCGGCGCGGGTCGCGGACGTGAGGTCGGTGGGGCGTGCGGTGGCGGCGGGTCGTCAGTCAGGTCGGACGGAGCGTCACGGTGTGGGCGGTCTCCACCGTCACCATGCTGGTCCTCGCCGGCATCCTGCCCGACTTCCAGCTCCAGTCCCCCGACGGTGACAGCGCCACCCGCATCGCCATGACCGCGGCCCTCGGCGCCGGCGCCTTCGGTGTGCTGTCGGCCGTCGTCTGGCCCCTCCTCGTCCGGCTGCTGCTGCTCGTGCCCGCCCTCGTCCTCGGCCTGCTCGTCTTCTTCCTCAACGGCTCCCTCCTCCTGGTCGCCCTGCGCATCAACCCCTCGGGGCAGAGCGAAGTCGCCCCGGAGACCGCCGTGATCGTGGCCGCCGTGATGTCCGCCGTCGCCTCCGCCACCGGCGGTGCCCTCGCCGTCCGCGACGACGACGCCTACCGCCGCCGGCTCTCCCGCCTCGCCATCCGCCGCCGCAGATCCCGACCGCCCTGCTCGGCCACCCCCGGCACCGTCTTCCTCCAGCTCGACGGAGTCGGCCACGACGTCCTCACCGCCGCCGTCGCCAAGGGGCTGATGCCGACCGTGGCCGGCTGGCTGGGAGCAGCGGAAGACCGGCCCACCCACCAGCCCACCCACCAGCCCAGCCGCCGGCCCACCCACCGGCTCACCCCCTGGCGCACCGACTGGTCCAGCCAGACCGGCGCCAGCCAGCTCGGCATCCTGCACGGCTCCAACTTCGACGTGCCCGCCTTCCGCTGGTACGAGAAGGAGCACCGGGAGGTGATGGTCTGCAACCGGCCGACCAGCGCCGCCGAACTCCAGCACCGTGCGATCGAGCGCACCGCCGACGGCGGACTGCTCACCCTGGACGGCGCCAGCCGCGGCAACCTCTTCGGCGGCGGCGCCGACGAACAGGCCCTCGTCCTGTCGATAGCCACCCGCCGCCGCGGCCGGGAGAACCGGTCCCGCGCCGGCTACTTCGCGTACTTCTCCGACCCCGCCAACGCCGTCCGCACCGCGCTCTCCTTCTTCGCCGAGGTCGCCCGCGAGATCGGCCAGTCCGCCACGGCCCGTCTCCGCAGGCAGCGCCCGCGCGTCAAACGCGGCGGCCTCTACCCCTTCGTCCGCGCCTTCGCGACCGTCGTGGAACGCGACGTCGTCGTCGCCGCGGTCATGGGCGACCTGCTCGTCGGCCGCACCGCCGTCTACGCCGACCTGGTCGCCTACGACGAGGTCGCCCACCACTCCGGCCCGCACAGCCGGGACGCCGAGAAGGTCCTGCAGCGCCTGGACCGCGCCCTCGCCCTGATCGAGAAGGCCGCCGAGCACGCCCCCCGGCAGTACCGGATCGTCGTCCTCTCCGACCACGGCCAGAGCCCCGGCGAGACCTTCCACACCCGCTACGGCCTCACCCTCGGCGACCTGGTCCGGGCCGGGTGCGGACTGCCCGTGCCGCGGCGCGCCGAGCGCACGCACAGCGGCACGGAGGCGCGGGCCGCCGTCCGCGCGGCGCTGCGCAGACCGGTCGAGGAGGGCGGCGAGAAGCACCGGCCGACCCGGGACTCCGAGCCGATCGTGCTCGCCTCCGGCAACCTCGGCCTGGTCTCCTTCCCGGACGTGCCGCACCGCATGACCAAGGAGGAGCTGGACGCGCGCCACCCGGCCCTGCTCACCACCCTCGCCAACCATCCCGGCATCGGGTTCCTGCTCGTCCGCAGCGAGGAGCACGGCGGGGTGGTGCTCGGCGCGTACGGCGCGGAGATCCCGCTCGACCGGCTCGACGGCTGCGCGGGGCCGCTCGCCGTCTTCGGGACGGGCGCGGCCGACGCCGTACGGCGGACGCACTCCTTTCCGCACACCGCCGACATCATGGTCAACTCGTGGTACGACCCGGAGTCCGGCGAAGTACTGGCCTTCGAGGAGCAGATCGGGTCGCACGGAGGGCTGGGAGGCGCGCAGGGGCGGCCGTTCCTCCTGTCGCCGGTCTGCGTTTCCGAACCGGTGGGGGAAAGAGAGGAGCTCGTGGGGGCCGAGGCCGTGCATCGGGTGCTGCGGCGGTGGCTTCGGGAGGCGGACGGACCGCAGGTTCCCTTGTCTGCGGAGGGGGAGAGGGCCGCGTAGTCGGTCGGGTGCGGGTGGGTGGGGGTTGGTCGCGCCCACGCGGCGGAGCCGCAAATCGATACAGCCCCGCGCCCCCAAGGGGGCGCTTCAGCCTGGCCCCGGATAAATCGGCTGCGTTCCTGCAGCCCCCGGCTCACACTGTTCGAGTCGCAAACCTCTCGAACATCCCCCAAGGAGCAGCCTCTTGCAGGCAGCCGTATCCGTCACCCCCTCCCGCATCCCCGAACTCCTTCTCGGTCTGGCCACCGTGCGGCCCGTGTTCATCTGGGGGGCGCCCGGGATCGGGAAGTCCTCCCTGGTGCGGGAGTTCGCCGAGTCGCTCGGGCTGGAGTGCGTGAGCCTGCTGGGGACCCAGCTCGCGCCCGAGGACCTGATCGGTGTCCCGCAGATCCGGGACGGACGGTCCGTCTTCTGTCCGCCCGAGTCGATCGCCCGGGACGAGCCGTACTGCCTGTTCCTGGACGAGCTGAACGCGGCCACCCCCGACGTGCAGAAGGCGTTCTACTCGCTGATCCTCGACCGGCGCATCGGGAGCTACGAGCTGCCCAAGGGCTCGATCGTCATCGGCGCCGGCAACCGGGCCACCGACAACGCCCTCGCCCGGCCGATCGCCTCCGCGCTCGTCAACCGGCTGGCCCACGTCCATCTGGAGGCCTCCGCGCACGACTGGCTCGCCTGGGCCGCGAGCAACGGCATCCACCCGTGGATCCTGGACCACCTCACCGACCGGCCCGACCACCTGTGGTCCAAGCCGCCGAAGACCGAGGAGCCGTTCTCCACCCCGCGCTCCTGGCACATGCTCTCCGACGCCCTGCACTCCTTCGGGCGCGAGCTGGACGAGGCGACGCTGAAGGTCCTGGCGCACGGCACGCTGACGCCCGCCCACGCCACCGCCTTCTGCGGATACGTCAAGATCGTGCGCAGCCGGTTCGGGATCGAGGCGATCCTGAAGGGGGACGCGGGATGGCCGAACCGGATCGAGGACCGCGACCTGCTGTACTACCTGGCCGAGTCGTTCCGGGGGCGGCTGGTCAAGGAACTCCCCGCCGACAAGGAGCACATGTCGGCCAACGGCCGGCAGACCGCGTACCGCGCCAAGTCGCTGCTGGTGCAGCTCGCCGAGATCTCCGTCGAGGTCGCCCAGACCGTCATCGCCTCCGACGCCGACGGCAACCCGGTCCTGCCCGCCTGGTTCCTGATCGAGGCGGCCCGGGACATGCCCCGGCTGGTGGAGGCCCGGCGATGAGCCGATCCGCCGCCCGCAAGGAGCAGCCGAAGAAGAAGGACCCCGCCGCCGAGAACTTCGCGGCCGGCGTCGAGCTGCTGCGGGCCAACCCCGCCCTGCGGGCGGTGGAGTTCACCATCTGCCGGCACGAGAAGTGCGAACTCGGGCCCCGCGAGGGGCTGGTGCGTGCCGACTCGGACGGCGTGCTGCACGCGCACCCCACCCGGCGTGCCGAACCCGCCGAATGGGCCTGGGCGTTGGCACACTGCACCATCCATCTCGGGTTCGGGCACCTTCCGGCCGCCACCGGGCCGCGCACCCAGCCCGACCGTTACGACCTCGCCGCCCGCTGCACCGTCGTCAACCGCTTCCTGCAGACCTTCCCGGTCGGCGAGGCCCCCGAGCACCTGCCCGCCTCCTACCCGGAGGGCGACGAGGAGCGGCTCGCCGCGGGCTGGCGCCGGACCGGCGGCATCCCGGCCGCCTACGAGCACGGTGGGACGAGCGGCGGTGAGTCCGACCAGCTCCTGCTCTCCTGGAGCAAGTGGGCCGGCCAGGTCCCCGACTGGCAGGCGGGGTTCGCGCACGCACTGACCCGCGCCATGTCCCGGGCGATGGACCTGGCCGGCGGCCGCCGCACCTCCATGTCCGGTCCGCCGACCCCGCTGCGCCCCTGGGAGAAGGCGCTGAACTGGTTCGTCTCCTCCTACCCGCTGCTCGGCGGCATCGCGGCCGGCATCAGACTGGTCGCCGACGCCGAACTGGCCCGCGCCCACGACATCGCGATCGCCGCCGTCAACCCCGAGGCCGGCGAGATCTACGTCAACCCGCTCCGCACGATGGACGACGAGGAGTGGCGGTTCGTCCTCGCCCACGAGATGCTGCACGCCGCCCTCCGCCACGGCGACCGCCTCGGTGCCCGCGACCCCTACCTCTTCAACATCGCCTGCGACTACGTCATCAACGCCTGGCTGGTCGAGATGCGCGTCGGCACCATGCCCGAAGGGCTGCTGTACGACCCGGAGTTGAAGGACCTGTCGGCGGAAGAGGTGTACGACCGGATCGCCGGCGACCTGAGAAGGATGCGGCGGCTGGCCACGCTGCGCGGCAAGGGGCGCGGTGACGTGCTGGGCGCACCGATCGGGCCGCCCGGCGCATACGTCGACCTCGACGAGTTCTACCGCAGGGGCCTGTGCCAGGGACTCGACCTGCACCAGACGCAGGACCGGGGTTTCCTGCCCGGCGGCCTGGTCGAGGAGATCCGCGCGCTCAGCCATCCGCCACTGCCCTGGGACGCCCGACTCGCCCGCTGGTTCGACGAGTTCGTGCCGCGCCCGGAGGCCGTACGGTCCTACGCCCGCCCCTCGCGCCGCCAGTCGTCCACCCCGGACATCCCGCGTGCGGGCCGGTACTTCCCGCCCGAGGAGGTCGCCCGCTGCACCTTCGGGGTGGTCCTGGACACCTCCGGCTCCATGGACCGCACCCTGCTCGGCAAGGCCCTCGGCGCGATCGCCTCCTACGCCGAGGCCCGGGACGTACCGGCCGCGCGCGTCGTCTTCTGCGACGCGGCACCGCACGACGCCGGCTATCTCCCGACCACCGAGATCGCCGGCCGGGTCCGGGTGCACGGCCGCGGTGGTACGGTCCTGCAGCCGGGCATCGACCTGCTGCAGCGCGCGGACGACTTCCCGCCCACCGCCCCGGTCCTGGTGATCACCGACGGCTGGTGCGACGTCCTGCGGGTCCGCCGGGAGCACGCGTATCTGATCCCGGACGGCGCCCGTCTTCCCTTCAGTGCAAGGGGACCTGTCTTCCGGGTGCGCTGAGCCCGGATGTGATCGGATGGGGGCGAGCGAACCGGTTCATTCGCCTTCATCGCCGAAAGGAACAACCGTGGCCACCACGCGCACCGCACACACCGTCTGGGAAGGCAGCCTGACCGAGGGGAACGGTGTCATCACCTTCGACTCCTCCGGTATCGGCGAGCAGCCCGTCACGTGGGCCTCGCGCTCCCAGGAGGCGAACGGCAGGACCAGCCCCGAGGAGCTGATCGCCGCCGCCCACTCCAGCTGCTTCTCCATGGCGCTGTCGCACGCCCTGACCGGGGCCGGCACCCCGCCCGCCAAGCTGGTCACCAACGCCGACGTCACCTTCCAGCCCGGCACCGGCATCACCGGCATCCACCTGACCGTCGAGGGCACCGTTCCCGGTCTGGACCAGGACGGCTTCGTCGCCGCCGCCGAGGACGCCAAGAAGAACTGCCCGGTCAGCCAGGCCCTGACCGGCACCACCATCACCCTGGACGCGAAGCTCGCCTGAGCGCCCTGCCCGCCGCGCTGCCGCGCCCCTCTTCCCGGAGGGGCGCGGCAGCGTCGTTTACGGCGCACCCGGCATTGACAACAGCCTGCTCAAGTTTTGTGCTGGAGTCGGGGAAGCGCCCGGGCGGAGAGGGGACGGACATGGCACGTGCGGTCGGTATCGACCTCGGTACGACGAACTCGGTGGTGGCCCTGCTGGAGGGCGGTGAGCCCACCGTCGTCGCCAACGCCGAGGGGGCGCGCACCACCCCGTCGGTCGTGGCCTTCGCGAAGAACGGCGAGGTGCTGGTCGGCGAGGTCGCCAAGCGGCAGGCGGTGACCAACGTGGACCGCACCGCCCGCTCGGTCAAACGGCACATGGGCGACACGGCCTGGCGGTTCCCGGAGCACGGGAGCGTCGACGGCACCCGGTTCCGGGCCCAGGAGCTGTCGGCGCGGGTGCTGCAGAAACTCAAGCGGGACGCCGAGGCCTACCTCGGCGAGGACGTCACGGACGCGGTGATCACCGTACCCGCGTACTTCGACGACGCCCAGCGGCAGGCCACCAAGGAGGCCGGGGAGATCGCCGGTCTGAAGGTGCTGCGGATCATCAACGAGCCGACCGCCGCCGCGCTCGCCTACGGCCTCGACCGGGGCGAGGAGCAGACCGTCCTCGTCTTCGACCTCGGGGGCGGGACCTTCGACGTGTCGCTCCTCGAGATCGGCGACGGGGTGATCGAGGTCAAGGCCACCAACGGCGACACGCGACTGGGCGGCGACGACTGGGACCAGCGGATCGTCGAGCATCTCGTGCAGCGGTTCAAGGGGCAGCACGGCATCGACCTGAGCAACGACAAGATGGCCGTGCAGCGGCTGCGCGAGGGCGCCGAGAAGGCGAAGATCGAGCTCTCGTCGTCGACGGAGACGTCGGTCAACCTGCCGTACGTCACCGCCTCCGCCGCGGGACCGCTGCACCTGGAGGAGAAGCTGACCCGGGCCCAGTTCCAGGAGCTCACCGCCGACCTGCTGGACCGGTGCAAGAAACCCTTCCACCAGGCCGTCAAGGACGCGGGCGTGCCGCTGTCGGCGATCGACCACGTCATCCTGGTCGGCGGCTCGACCCGGATGCCCGCCGTCACCGACCTGGTCCGCGAACTCACCGGCAAGGACCCGCACAAGGGCGTCAACCCGGACGAGGTGGTCGCGGTCGGCGCCGCCCTCCAGGCAGGTGTCATCCGCGGTGACGTGAAGGACGTCCTGCTGCTCGACGTCACCCCGCTGTCCGTGGGGATCGAGACCAAGGGCGGCATCATGACCAAGCTCATCGAGCGCAACACCACGATCCCGACGCGGCGTTCGGAGATCTTCACGACCGCGACCGACAACCAGCCCTCGGTGGGGATCCAGGTCTACCAGGGTGAGCGGGAGATCGCCGCGTACAACAAGAAGCTGGGCGTCTTCGACCTCACCGGTCTGCCGCCGGCGCCGCGCGGCGTGCCCCAGATCGAGGTGGCCTTCGACATCGACGCGAACGGGATCATGCACGTCTCGGCGAAGGACCTGGCGACCGGCCGCGAGCAGAAGATGACCGTGACCGGCGGCTCCGCCCTTCCGAAGGACGACATCGACCGCATGATGCGGGAGGCCGAGCAGTACGCCGAGGAGGACCGCAAGCGCCGCGAGGCCGCCGAGACCCGCAACCAGGCCGAGCAACTCGTCTACCAGACCGAGAAGTTCGTCCGGGACAACGAGGAGCGGGTGCCGGACGGCACGAAGGCCGACGTGGCGGCGGCGGTCGCCGAGCTCAAGGCGCTGCTGGAACGGGACGCCGACACCGCCGAGCTGCGGCAGGGGGTGGAGAAACTGGCGAGCGTGAGCCAGCAGATGGGGCAGGCCATGTACGCGGCGGCTGCCGCCGGCGGTTCGGCCGGGGAACAGCGTACGGCGGCGGCCGAAGCCGAGGAGGAGGGGGTGGTGGACGCCGAGATCGTGGACGACGAGAGGGGCACGGGTGGGTGAGGCACCGCCGGATTCCGCCGTCGGAGCTGAGCGCCGCGGCGACGGAAAGGGGGGTCATCGGCGTGCGCCGGTCGGTGCGGCCGGCAGGGCGGCGCAGACCGCGTCCAGGACGGACGCGTACGGGGTGCCGCATTCGGTGAGGCGGCACCGGAGCCGGGCCAGGCAGTCGCGGTGCCCGGTGAGCAGGTCGGTGTTGCCGGTGCGGGCCGTGAACTCCAGCACGGCGGGCAGGAAGTCCGGCAGCTCCTCACCGGTGAACTCCATGCCGTACGCCTTGTAGACGTCCTGGAACCGGACCAGGGACATGCCCCGGCGGCAGGTGTCGCCGTCCTGCCACCAGCTGAGGTGGAGGCTGTGCCGGTTCTCGAAGTCGAAGACCTGCACGTAGTGCGCGGCCAGCTCCTGCGGTGGGGTCACCGTCGCGTGGTCGGTGAACTCCCGCAGTTGCGGGGCGGCTTCGCGCAGCAGCGGCAGCCGGGCGACGAAGTCGTCGTCCGGGTAGGTCAGACAGAGCGCCGCCGCCTGGTAGAACACCGCGTCCGAGGGCATCAGTCCTCCTTCGCCTCGTCGGGAGTGTCGGCGGTCTGCCGTCTGCGCAGACCGTGGAAGTTCTGCACCGACACCACAGGGAGCAGTTTCCGCCCCGCGTCCCGGCCGAAGGGGCCGTCACCGCCCATGCCGGGGCCGCCGTCGAAGTCGAGGCTGCATCCGTCGGGCAGCGCGGACTCCTCCAGGCGGCGGGCGTCGCCGACGGCCGCCGTCGGGATCACGTACCGGTCCTCGTACTCGGCGACCGCCAGCAGCCGGTACATCGCCTCGATCTCCTCCGGCCGCATGCCTGCAGCGGCGGCGATCGCCGGGGCCGGCTGCTCGCCCAGGTCGAGCGCCCGCATGTGGGAGCGCATCGCCGCGAGCTTCTCCAGACAGGCACGGACCGGGGCGGTGTCACCGGCCGTGAACAGCTCGGCCAGGTAGGCGAGGGGGATGCGCAGGGTGTCGATCGCCGCGAACAGGTTGTCGGCGTCCTCGCCGTCGTGGCCGGTCTCGGAGAGCGCGTCCACGACCGGGGACAGCGGCGGGATGTACCAGACCATGGGCAGCGTGCGGTACTCCGGGTGCAGGGGCAACGCCACCCGGTATGTGCTGATCAGCGCGTGGACGGGGGAGCGGCGGGCCGCTTCCGTCCAGTCGTCCGGGATGCCCGCCGCCGCACAGGCCTGTCGCACGGCCGGGTCCTCGGGGTCGAGGAAGACGCCCAACTGGGCCTCGTACAGGGCCTTCTCGTCCTTGGTCTCGGCCGCCGCCGTCACCCGGTCGGCGTCGTAGAGGATCACCCCGAGGTAGCGCAGCCGGCCCACGCAGGTCTCGGAGCAGACCGTGGGCAGACCGGCCTCGATCCGCGGGTGGCACAGCGTGCACTTCTCGGCCTTGCCGGTGGCGTGGTTGAAGTAGACCTTCTTGTACGGGCAGCCGGTCACGCACATCCGCCGGCCCCGGCACCGGTCCTGGTCGACCAGCACGATGCCGTCCTCGGCCCGCTTGTACATCGCGCCGGACGGACAGGCGGTCACGCACGACGGGTTGAGACAGTGCTCGCAGATGCGCGGGAGATAGAACATGAAGGTCTGTTCGTACGCGAACCGCACCTGCTCGGAGGCGCGTCGGCGGGCGCGTTCGACCATCGGGTCCAGGTCGTACGGGGCGGGGGCACCGGCCAGGTCGCGGTACTCGCACGTCCAGGGCTCGTAGTAGTCCTCGATCTCCGGGAGCCCGGGGTCGGCGAAGATCCCGGCCAGCTTGTGCAGGCGGCCCCCCGCCTTCAGCCTCAGTGCGCCCCGCCGGTTCAGCTGCCAGCCGCCGCGCCACCTCTCCTGGTCCTCGTAGCGGCGCGGATAGCCCGGGCCGGGCCGGGTCTCGACGTTGTTGAACCAGACGTGCTCCATGCCCCGCCGGTCGGTCCACGCCTGCTTGCAGGCGACCGAACAGGTGTGACAGCCGATGCACTTGTCGAGGTTCATGACCATCGCGATCTGGGCCATCGGGCGCATCAGTACTCGACCTCCTGCGCCCGGCGGCGGATCACCGTCACCTCGTCGCGCTGGTTGTCCGTCGGGCCCAGGTGGTCGAAGGCCCAGGACGGCTGGGCGTGGTCCGCGTGGACCGTGCCGGCCGGCATCCGGTGCGAGACGGCCGCCCGGGCCGCCACCACTCCGTCGCGGTCGACCGCCTCGACCCAGTCGCCGTCCCCGACCCCGATCGCTTCCGCGTCCTGCGGGGACATCCAGATGTGCCGGCCGCCGCGGGAGAGCGCGAGCATGAACAGGTCGTCCGGGGACGCGGAGTGGATCGACCACTTGTCGTGCGGGGTGAGACGACGGACCGTCACCTCCCGCTGCCCGTCTGGGCCGAGGCGTGGCTCGCCGAGCAGGCTGTTCATGTCCAGCGGCGGCCGGTAGACCGGCAGCGCCTCGCCGAGCTCGTGGATCCAGTCGTGGTCGAGGAAGAAGTGCCGGCGGCCGGTGAGCCGGCCGTCGGCAGTGCCCAGCTGCTCCACCAGCGGGCCGAACGCCGCGAACTCGGCCCCGATCGCCGGGTAGTCCCGCTCGACCACGACCAGGTTCGGCATGGTCTCCCCGGGCACCGGCTCGCACTCCCCGCGCTTCCAGTCCCGCACCACCCCGCCGGGCCGGGCGGGCTCGCCGGGGGTGTCGTGCCCCAGCGGCGCGGCCACCAGGTCCCTGCGTACCCCGAGATGGCGCACGGCCAGCTCGCTCAGCCGCTCCGCGAGCGCCCTGAAGGCGTCGAAGTCGGTTCGCGCCTGCCAGAGCGGGTCCACGGCCGGGGTCGGAGCGTGCACGTGGGGATGCGGGTCGGTGGACGAGAGGCCGTGCTTCTCGTACCAGGTGGCGACGGGCAGCACGACGTCCGACAGCAGGGTGGAGTGGGTCTGCCGGAAGTCCAGGGAGAGGAGCAGGTCGAGCTTGCCCTCGGGTGCCTCGTCCCGCCAGGTCACGTCCCGGGGGCGCCGGTCCGGGCCCGCCTCCTCGGCGCGCAGGGAGGACTGCGTGCCGAGGAGGTGCCTGGTGACGTACTCGGCGCCCGTCGCCGACGAGCCGAGGAGGTCGGCCCGCCACAGGGTCAGGACGCGCGGCCAGTTCTGCGGGGCGTCGGGGTCCTCGTACGCGAACTTCAGGGTCCCCGCCTTGAGTTCGGCGACCGCCCCGGCCACCGGATCGCCGGCCGCCCCGCCCAGGTCGAGGGGGTTGCGGTCGAAGGTCGGGTACGACGGCAGCCGGCCCGAACGGGCCGACAGCGCCAGGCAGTCGGCGCCGGTCATCCCGGTGAGCCTGCCCTCGCCGAGCGGTGAGGCCAGGACGTCGGCGCCGAACCGGTCGTGGCGCCACTGGTCGGTGTGGAGGAACCAGTAGGCGGTGCCGGTCATCCGGTGCGGCGGCCGGGACCAGTCGCCGGCGGAGGCCAGGCGGGGCCTGCCGGTCACCGGGCGGCACTTCTCCTGGCCCGTGTAGTGCGCCCAGCCGCCGCCGTTGCGGCCCTGGCAGCCGGTCAGCTGGAGCAGGGCCAGGAAGGCGCGGTGGATGGTCTCGGAGTGGAACCAGTGGTTGGTGCCGGCGCCCGTCAGGATCACGCAGCGGCCCTGGGAGCGCTCGGCGGTCCGGGCGAACTCCCGGGCGATCTTCACGCATTTGGCGGCCGGGACCGAGGTGTGCCGCTCCTGCCAGGCGGGGGTGCCCGGGGCGTCGGCGTCGGCGTAGTGGGTGGGCCAGCAGCCCGGCAGGCCGTGCCGCCACACGCCGTACTGGGCGAGCAGGAGGTCGTGGACGGTCGTCACCAGCGGGCCGTCCGCGCCGCCGAGGCGGGTCGCCGGCACCGCGCGCCGCAGGACGCCCCCGCCGCCCTGCCCGTGCGCGCCGCCGTCCGTGTCGAAGCGCGGGAGCAGCACCTCGACACCGGCCGCGACCGCACTCCCGTACAAGGTCAACTGAGGGTCGACAGAGTCCAGTTCGAGGTTCCGGCGGACCCTGCCGGCGTCCGTCCGGCGGAAGCCGAGGGAGCCGTCCGGGACGACCGCGCGGCCGGAGGCGGCGTCCAGGACGACCGTCTTCCACTCGGCGCCCTCGCCGTTCTCGCCGAGGTCGGCGGCGCGCAGGAACCTGTCGGGCACGTACGCTCCGGCCCGCTCGGTGAGCGTCACCAGGAACGGCAGGTCGGTGAACTTCCGTACGTGGTCCGCGAAGAACGGCGTCTCGCGGTCGACGAAGAACTCCTTGAGGACCACGTGGCCCATCGCGAGGGCCAGCGCGCCCTCCGTCCCGGGGTGCGGGTGCAGCCACTCGTCCGCGAACCGGGCGTTGCCCGCGTGACCGGGGGAGACGGCCACGACCTTCTGGCCGCGGTAGCGGGCCTCCGCCATCCGGCGCGCCTCCGGGGTGCGGGTCACCGGGACGTTCGAGCCCCACGTCATCAGATAGGCCGCGTCCCACCAGTCGCCCGGCTCCGGTCCGTCCGTCCGGTCGCCGAAGACCCGCGGCCAGGCCACCGGCAGGTCGGCGTACCGGTCGTGCAAGGAGAGCATCGGGGCGCCGATGAGTGAGTGGTAGCGGGCGCCGGCCGCGTGCGACACCGCCGACATCGCCGGGTCGGGGGAGCAGCCCGCGATGCGGTCCGGGCCGTACGTCCTGATCGTGTGCACCTGCGCGGCGGCGACGATCTCCACTGCCTCGTCCCAACTCGCCCGCACCAGGCCGCCCTTGCCGCGCGCCCGCTGGTAACGGCGGCGGCGCTCCGGGTCGTTCTGGATATCGGCCCAGGCCAGCACCGGGTCCGTGAGCCGCCGCTTCGCCTCCCGGTACATCTCCAGGAGCACGCCCCGGACGTACGGACGGCGCACCCGGGCCGGCGGCGGGTACGAGTACCGGGAGAAGGCCTCGCGGTGGCGGGCGTCCGCCGCCCGGCCGCCGGGCAGGGCCACGCCGTGCGGACCGGGCGCGGGCGTGCCGGGCCGGAAGAACCGGGCGGCGCTCAGCAGCGCCGCACCCGGCTCCTTCGGCGGTGTCCGCGTGTCGGTCACGTCCGCTCCCTCGCTCACCCGTCGCTTCGACGCTAGGGGCGGGCCCGGGAACGCACCTGTTCAGGGCACCCGGACGGGTCAGACCTTGCGGGCGACCCCGCCGTACACCGGCACGATGCCCTCCGCCTGGATGGCCACGTCCACCGGCTCCGGACGCCAGCCGGAGACCGGGATCACCCCGGGGCCGAGCAGCTCCAGGCCGTCGAAGAAGCGGTAGAAGTCGGGCAGCGCACGCGGGTGGAAGGGCGTCCCACTGCGCCGGAAGTTCGCGGCCGCCTGCTCCATCGCCTCCGGGCTGAGGTCAGGGGTGACCTGGGACAGGATCAGGTGGCTGCCGGGCGCGAGCGCCTCGACGTACCGGCGCAGCAGGCCGTACACGTCGTCGCCGTCCGGGTCGTCGCCGAGGTAGTGGGTCAGCGCCACCAGCGACAGCGAGACGGGCTCCTTGAAGTCCAGGGTCTCGGCGGCCCGGGCCAGCAGGGTGTCGACGTCCCGGACGTCGGCGTGCACGTACGCGGTGCTGCCCTCGTCCGTGCCCCGCAGCAGGGCCTCCGCGTGGCGCAGCACGATCGGGTCGTTGTCCGCGTACACCACCTTCGACTCCGCGGCCACGCCCTGCGCCACCTGGTGCAGGTTCGGCTCGGTCGGGATGCCCGTGCCGATGTCCAGGAACTGGCGGGTGCCGGACTCGGCGACGGTCCGCACGGCGCGCTGCATGAACCGGCGGTTGGCACGGGCTCCGCGCAGCACGGTGCCGTCCACGGCGAGGATCCGCCGGGCCAGCTCCTCGTCCACCGGGTAGTTGTCCTTGCCGCCCAGCCACCAGTCGTACACCCGCGCCGGGTGCGGCCGGCTCGTGTCGATCGAGATCGGGGCGGGCTCGGGTGCGGTCACAGTCTGTGCTCCTCGGATCAGGGTTTGTCGGGGTGCTCCCGCTCAGGGTTTGTCGCGCTACGTCCGCGCAGGGTCTGTCGCGGTGCTCCGCTCAGATCTTGTCCCGGTACTCGCGCAGCAGCTCCTCGGTCCGCTGCGCCGAGGCGGCCCGTGCCGTCATGTGGTCCAGCACCTCCAGATGCGCCCCGACCTCGTCACGGGAGTCCAGGTAGAGGGCGCCGGTCAGATACTCGGTGAAGACCATGTCGGGCAGCTCCGGCTCGGCGAACCGGAACAGCGTGAACGGCGCGTACGTCCCCGGGTGCGGGCCGCTCGCGAACTCGGCGAGCTGGAGCGTTATCCGGTCCCGCTCGATGTAGGCGAGGAGCTTGTCGACCTGGTCGCGCATCACCTCGCAGTGGATGCTCACCGGGCGCCGCAGCACCGTCTCGTCCATGATCACCCACAGGTGGGGCGGATCGTCCTGCTCCAGCAGCCGCTGCCGCGTCATGCGCAGCGCCACGTGCCGCTCGACGGCGGTGGGGTCGCTGTGGCCGATCGTCCCGGCCTCCATCACGGCCCGCGCGTACGCCTCGGTCTGCAACAGGCCGGGAAAGAAGTGCGGTTCGTAGGAGCGGATGACCCGGGCGGCGCCCTCCAGGCTCACGTACAGGCTGAACCAGTCCGGCAGCACGTCGTGGAACCGCTGCCACCAGCCCGGCTGGTTGGCCTCCTCGGCCAGCCGCACGAACGCGGCCTGCTCCTCCTCGGCCACCCCGTACGTCTCCAGCAGCACCTGGATGTACGGGATCTTCAGCGCGACCTCGGCCATCTCCATCCGCCGCACGGTCGCCTGCGCCACCCGCAGCACCCGTGCCGCCTCGTCCCGCCCCAGGCCGGCCGCCTCGCGCAGCTCTTGCAGCCGCTTGCCGAGCACGACCTGCCCGACCGTGGGCGCAGCACGCCGCTCACTCACGCCACGCCTCCCCTACGTGCCCAAGTACGGGGAGCAGTGTGTCACGCGATGCCGCGTCGCACACCTGGTCGAGGGAACTACTTCCGTCAACTTACCGTCGAGTCGGGGTACTTGGCGGTGGCCGGGGCCGCGGGCAGATTCGGGGGTCTCCGTGGGCTCGCCGGCCGGCGCCGGACAGGCGCCACTCGCGCAGGTTGCGCGCGCAGCAGCGGGCCGACGCCCTCGGCGTCGGGGGCGGTCGGGGTGGCGGCGGGACCGGACGCGGCAAGGGCCATGCCGACGTCCGTGGCCGAGGACCCGGACACGCGACCGTCCCCGCACCGTCCTCGCGGCCCGGCAGGCCTGTTCATGGCAGGCTGACCGCACGTACGGAACTCGCAGGTCACCGGGAAGGAAGCCGCACCATGGCCGTCGCACCGCTGTCGCAGAAGGAGATCGAGGACCGGCTGGCCGAGCTGCCCGGCTGGTCGCTGGACGGCGACCGGCTCGCCCGCGCCTACCGCCTCGACTCGCACTTCGCCGCCCTCGCCCTCGTCGTGCACATCGCCCACATCCAGGACGAGCTCGACCACCACTCCGACCTCACCCTCGGGTACAACACCGTCACCCTCACCGTGAACACCCACAGCGTGGGCGGCGCCGTCACCGCCAAGGACTTCGGACTCGCCCACAGAGTGGAGGACATCGCCCCAGGCCACGGCGCACACTGAGCCATGTGCTCGACTACGACAAGGAAGCCGGCGGCTACGACGCGACACGCGGCGGCGAGGCCCGCGCCGAGGCGGCCGCCGACGCCGTCCTCACCCTGATACCCGACGGCAGCCACGGCCCCGGCAGCACGGAGAGCCCCACGCACCCCGATCGCCCCGCCCGTCTCCTCGACCTCGCCTGCGGCACCGGCATCGTCACCCGCCGGCTCGCCGCGGCCCGCCCCGCGCTCCGGGTCACCGGCGCGGACCGCGCACCCGGCATGGCACGGATGGCGGCGGCCCGGCTGCCGGGCTCGGTCCTGCTGGCCGACAGTCGTCAACTCCCCTTCGCCGACGTGACGTTCGATGCCGTCACGACCGTGTGGCTGCTCCACCTCATCGCGGACACCGCCGAGGTCCGCGCGATCGTCGCCGAGTGTGCGCGGGTACTGCGGCCCGGTGGGGTGTACGT
This sequence comes from Streptomyces sp. NPDC058464, assembly GCF_042721035.1. Classification (NCBI taxonomy): domain Bacteria; kingdom Bacillati; phylum Actinomycetota; class Actinomycetes; order Kitasatosporales; family Streptomycetaceae; genus Streptomyces; species Streptomyces sp. NPDC058464. The sequence goes on along the minus strand of NZ_JBHXMA010000039.1, from coordinate 81,341 downwards.
CACCACGGTCGACAAGGCCGCCGCGCACGACGTCGGCAGCGACATCGACGCCGTCCTCGCCGCCCGCCCGCGCCGCCCGGCGTCCGACGCCTCCGCGGACGTGGGCGCGTACGCCCTGGCGAGCGGCCTGCTGCCCGCGGGGAAGGCCGCCTTCACCGGCGTCGGCCAGGGCCGCAGCCCCCGCTCCACCCTCGCCGACCTGCGGCGCGGCTGGTTCACGATGCTCCCGCCCGACGACCCCCGCGTCGAGGACTTCGCCGACCGGCTGGCGGCACTGCCCGACCAGGACCGGCGCCGCCCCGACCCCCGCTTCGCCCTACGGGCGTTCAGGAAACGGGCGGCCTGCTGAAGTCCATCGTCCAGTTGGTCACCCAGGTCTCCCCGCCGTCCACCGAGAACGCCTGCTCCCAGTGCGCGCCGGTGGGGGAGACCCCCGACCACACGAACCGCACCCGTACGTCCTCGTCGTCGTGCGTGTCGTCGCCGTAGAACTCCCCGCGGTCGCCGTCGAACCGACCGACGACCGGCGGGAACAGCTTCCCGCTCCGACTCGCCGCCCAGTTCAGCGACCACTGTCCGGCCTCCGGGTCGAAGAGCCGCAGGGTCACGCCCTTCGCGTCCAGATACGGCATGTCGATCTCGTCGATGTTGGCGGCGCCGTCGAACAGCGGCCGGCAGCGGCTGACGGCGGGGAACTCCACCCATGTGCTGTCCGGGTCGAGGAAGTCGGTACGGCGACGGTTGCGGACCGCCCAGTCGCCGTGGAGGAAGTCGAAGTCGTTCGGGGTGCTCATGCGCGGCCTCCGGTGGTTCCTTCGGGCAGGGAGTCGGCCAGGTAGGCCTCCAGGTCGGGCACTTCGGGCGTGAGCAGGTGCCGTACCCAGGCGTCCCGCTCGTGCTGGATCGGCGGCAGCTCCCAGACGCAGCCGATCCAGGGCCGACCGGGCTCGACGAAGTGCGCCGGGTCCTGGTCCGGACAGCCGAGCACCGGCTGGCCCGCCGCGGCGCCCCGGAAGTGGAGCACGTTGTCCCACACCCAGCTGTACGCGTTGAGGTAGGCGCCGCTGTCCCCGCCCCGGTGCAGGACGACGAAGGTCGCCGGCGGGGTGCCGTCCGGCTCCGGGAGCAGGTCGGGGAGGATCGCGTACGCCGCCTCCTCGACCTCGGGCGCGATGCCCGCGGGATCGGCGGTGACGTGGTAGCGCTTGACGTGCCGGCCGGCCACCGTGATCGGCGGCGGCACGGTCAGCAGTTTCTCCGTGAAGCTCATGGACGGGACGCTAGGTCCGCTTCACTGACATCTCCTGTCAGTGAAGTCGGGGATCCTGGGACGGTGAAGTCCAGCCGGCTCGTCGCCATCCTCCTCCTGCTCCAGACCCGGGGCCGGATGACCGCCGCCCAGCTCGCCGCGGAGCTGGAGGTGTCCGTCCGCACGGTCTACCGGGACGTCGAGGCCCTGAGCGCCGCCGGCGTCCCGCTCTACGGCGACGCGGGTCACGCCGGCGGCTACCGCCTCCTCGACGGCTGGCGCACCCGCCTCACCGGCCTCACCACCGCGGAGGCCGAGGCCCTCTTCCTGGCCGGTGCCCCCGGCCCCGCGGCCGACCTCGGGCTCGGCCCGGTGCTGGCCGCCGCCCAGCTCAAAGTCCGCGCCGCCCTGCCGCCGGAGCTGCGCGCGCACGCCGACCGGATCAGCGGCCGCTTCCACCTCGACGCCCCCGGCTGGTACGCGGACACCGACGAGACGCCGTACCTCCCGGCGGTGGCCGAAGCGGTCTGGAACGGCCGTGCCCTGGACGTCCGTTATCGCCGCTGGCGCGAGCCGACCGAGGTGCGCCGCCGCCTGGAACCGTACGGACTGGTCCTCAAGGCGGGCCGCTGGTACGTCGTGGCGGCCCCCGGCCCGCGCACCTACCGTGTCGACCAGATCATCGAACTGACCCTTTTGGAAGCGGAGTTCGATCGCCCCGAGGGCTTCGACCTGGCCGCGCACTGGACCGCCTACCAACGCGACTTCCACACACGGCTGTACGAGGGCGGCGGCGAGGCCCTGGTCCGGCTTGCGCCGGGCGTGACGCTCCCCAGGGCGGTGCCGGTCGACGCTCGGGACGCCGGCGCCTGGACCGTGGCCCGCGTCCCCGTCGAGTCGCTCGATCACGCGGCAGCCGAATTCCTGCGCCTGGGCGCGGACATCGAGGTCCTCGCCCCGCCCGGGCTGCGCGCACGCATCGCCCGAACGATCGCCGAACTGGCCGAAAGATACGGCAACCGCGGGGACGGCGGCGCCGACTGACAGAGGACCCGTCCGATCTCCCGGAAGGCACCTCACGTGCAGCACCCGCATCGCAGACGCCGCTCTGCCGTCCTGGCGGTCCTGACCGCCGTGGCCGCCCTGATCGCCGCCGGCCTCACCGCACTCTCTCCCGCCACCGCCGAAGCGGCCACCGCCCGCCAGGTCGAGGCCCTCGACCGGGGCGTGGTCAGCGTCCACACCGACGCCGGCAACCTGGTCAGCTGGCGCTGGCTCGGCACCGACCCCGACGACGTCTCCTTCAACGTCTACCGAGCCGGTACGAAGGTCAACTCCACCCCGATCACCGGCTCCACCAACTACTTCCACGCCGGCGCCCCGGCCCAGGCCGACTACACGGTCCGCGCGATCGTGGGCGGCGTCGAGCAGGCCGACTCGGTCCACGCCGTCCAGTTCCGCGCCGGCTACAAGGACGTCCCGATCACCCCGCCGGCGGGCGGCACCACCCCCGACGGTGTCTCCTACACCTACGAGGCGAACGACGCCTCGATCGGCGACCTCGACGGCGACGGCCAACTCGACTTCGTCCTCAAGTGGCAGCCGACCAACGCCAAGGACAACTCCCAGTCCGGCTACACCGGCGACACGATCCTCGACGGCATCAAGCTCGACGGCACCCGCCTGTGGCGCATCGACCTGGGCCGCAACATCCGCTCCGGCGCGCACTACACCCAGTTCCAGGTGTACGACTACGACGGCGACGGCAGGGCCGAGGTCGCCATGAAGACGGCGGACGGCACGGTCGACGGCACCGGCACCGTGATCGGCAGCTCCACCGCCGACTACCGCAACTCCAGCGGGTACGTCCTGTCCGGCCCCGAGTACCTGACCATGTTCGACGGCCGGACGGGCAGGGCGATGGGCACGGTCGACTACGTCCCGGCGCGCGGCACGGTGTCGTCGTGGGGCGACTCCTACGGCAACCGCGTCGACCGCTTCCTCGCCGGCACGGCGTATCTCGACGGATCCAGGCCTTCGTTGATCGAGGCGCGGGGCTACTACACCCGGACCGTCATCGCCGCGTGGGACTGGCGGAACGGCGCCTTCACCCGCCGCTGGACCTTCGACACCAACTCCTCCACCAACAGCGGCAAGGGCTACGACGGCCAGGGCGACCACCAGCTGTCGATCGCCGACGTCGACGGCGACGGCAAGGACGAGATCGTGTACGGCTCGATGGCCGTCGACGACAACGGCTCCGGTCTGTGGACGACGAAGAACGGCCACGGCGACGCCATGCACGTCGGCGACCTCGACCCCTCCCGCCCAGGCCTGGAGGAGTTCAAGGTCGACGAGGACAGCTCCAAGCCGTCGTCCTGGATGGCGGACGCGAAGACGGGTGAGATCCTCTGGTCCACCGATCCGAACGGCGACAACGGCCGGGGTGTCGCGGGCGACATCTGGGCGGGCAGTGCGGGCGCCGAGTCCTGGTCCTCGCACGCGGACGGCGTACGCAACCCGCAGGGCACGGTGGTCGCGAGCCGCAAGCCCTCCAGCACCAACTTCCTCTCCTGGTGGGACGGCGATCCGGTCCGCGAACTCCTCGACGACACCCACATCGACAAGTACGGCACCTCGGCCGACACCCGCCTGCTGACCGGCGCCGACGTCCACTCGAACAACGGCACCAAGGCGACCCCGTCCCTCTCCGGGGACATCCTCGGCGACTGGCGCGAGGAGGTCGTCTGGGCGACGACGGACAACACGGCCCTGCGGATCTACTCCACCCCGTACGAGACGAGCACGAAGATCACGACCCTGCTCCACGACACCCAGTACCGCACGGCCCTGGCCTGGCAGAACACCGCTTACAACCAGCCGCCCCACCCGAGCTTCTTCATCGGCGACGGGATGACGACGGCACCCCGGCCGGCGGTGTACACGCCCTGACCCGAAGTCTCCGGAAGGAGATTCGGATGTGCCGTCCGCCCCGGCGGGCTGCTGCGCCGCAACGCCCGGCCGGCGCCCGCCGGGAGTGGTCCGGTCACGCCCCGGCCGAGGCGTGCACGTCGAGCGCGACACCGGTTTCGCGCTCGGACACCTCCCAGAGCTTCGCTATGGCCCGGTCCATCCCGAACCTGCGCAGGACCGGCCTGCGGACCGGAGCGCCGTTGTTCATGAACAACGGTCCGTAGAACTCGCCGCCCTTGGCCGCGGGGTCGGTGGCGGCGCGCAGTTGCGGCAGCGCGCCGTCGTCGGGGGACATGCCGGTGCGCCGGGCCATGGTGTGGAAGAACCGCTGGGAGACGCCGCCGCCCGAGCCCTCCACGCTGACCGACTGCAGGTCGGTGTCGGACAGGCCGGGGTGTGCGATCAGACTGGCGGTGCCCGCGCCCGCCCGGTCCAGTTCGCGTTGGAGCCCGAGCCCGAAGTGGAAGTTGGCCAGCTTCGCCTGACCGTAGGCGCGCCAGGGCCCGTAGCGGCCCTCCAGGTGGGGGTTGGCCACGTCGACGGCACGGCCCATGTGGTGGGCGGTGCTGGTCACGGTCACCACGCGGGACCCGGGCGTACGCAGCAGTGCGGGCAGCAGGAGGGCGGTCAGCGTCCAGTGGCCCAGGTGGTCGACACCGAACTGCATCTCGAAGCCGTCGACCGTGCGCGTCTCGGCGATCGCCATCACACCCGCGTTGTTGACCAGGAGGTCGAGGCCGTCGTGGGCGGCCAGGATCTGTGCGGCGGCCTCCTTCACGGAGGCCTGCGAGGACAGGTCGAGGGCCACCAGTTCCAGTGAGGCGACCGGGAGGGCCGTCCGTATCTCCTGGACCGCGGCGGCGGCCTTCTTCTGGTTGCGCACGGCCATCACGACGTGCGCCCCCTTCGCCGCCAGCTTCTTTGCGGTCACCAGCCCGAGCCCGCCGTTGGCGCCGGTGACGACGACCGTGCGGCCGTGCTGGTCGGGAATGTCGTGTGCGGTCCAGCTCATTTCTTTTCTCCGAATGGATTGTTCAACCAAGTAAGTCGGGTGGCGGGAACATCGCGTGGAATTCAGTGCGACGACGCCTGCGGGTCCCGGGTGTGTCGAAGCGTGTCCGGGGTCGTGCCGGTCCACATGCGAAACGCCCGGTAAAAAGAATTCGGCTCGCTGAAACCGAGGAGAAACGAAACCTCGGCGATCGACAGATCGGTGTTCACGAGGTAGTGCCTGGCCAGATCGTTCCGCGTGGTGTCGAGGATGCGTTGGTAACTGGTGTCCTCTGCCTCGATGCGGCGCTGCAGCGTACGCTTGCTGAGCGTCAGCTTTCGCGCGATCGTGTCCATCGACGTCGATCCACTCGGCAATGTCTCCAACAGGGCCGCTCGAACCCGTTCGGCGGTCGTCGCCGATGCCTCCAGATCGGCGAGGCGTCGGCGCAGCTCGGGCTCGAAAGCGGCCCACAGCGGCTCGTTCTGGGTGAGGAACGGCAGGGTCGCGTCGGCGGCGGCGAATGCGACCCGGTGAGCGGGGCCTCTCTGAAGAGGAATACCGAGGAATTCTTCATACGGCTGCATCACTTCTGTCAGTGCTGTGGTGGTCACCTCGACCGGGCTCACCTCCTCGCGAGTTCCGATGCGAATGAGGGTCACGAAGAACAGCAGTTCCATCATCACCAGCGAGGTGGGAGGAGGTGGCGCGCCGTCGAGCCAGGACAGTTCGACTGCGACGACCGAATCCGCCTCCGACACGGTCATGCGCATCGGCGCGATCAATCTCTTGTACTGCGCGATCCGCTGGGCGGCGACCACGAAATCGGGGCTGCACAATGCCGCGAACAACGGCGGGGAAAACGACTCGGCGCGGAACATCTCGCACAGCCGGATGGGAAAGACCGGATCTTTGGTCTCGGCCTCGACGCTGTTCCACAGACGGTAGTAGTCGCCGGGCGCGAGTTTCGCCGACGGCTGCACGAACAGATCCTCGGCAAGCCCGGCGCGACGCAGCACGTTGGCGGGTACGACGCCGAGATCCCTCAGAACGGCGCGCCATGTCACGTCCAGTGAATAGCTCTGCATGTGCATCATCTGCCGTCGGTCGAGGAAATTCCCTGTGCTAATTTATCACGCGTTTGTGGCGCCGAGGCCGAACTGTGCGCGCATTCCCGCGAAGAACGTGGCGTCATCGGTACCGGCGCGCGCCTTCAAAAGGTGCTCGGCGTCGGCGCCCGCCACGTACCGCAGTGTGTCGGTGTCGTCGGTCACGGCCTGGTGAACGGTCTCGGCGATGATCTCGGGCTCGGGTGCCTGCGCGGTCATCGGACCGAAGGCGCTGAAAACCGCCTCGACCATGGGCTGGTACTCCGGCAGGGACGGATCATTGCTGAAGTCGAAGGACCGTCCACCGAAATCGGTCCTGATATTGCCCGGTTCGACGATCTTGACGCGCACGCCGATTTCGGTCAATTCATACTGGAGGGCTTCCGAGATCCCTTCGACGGCGAATTTGCTGCCGTGATAGAGGGTGCCCAGAGGGAAGGTGACGCGTCCGCCCATCGACGAGATATTGACGATGGTGCCGCTTCTGTTGGCACGGAAATGCGGCAGCAGCGCCTTCGTCGTGGCGAGCAGGCCGAAGACGTTGACGTCGAACTGCCGGCGGATCTTGTCGAGCGGTGTTGCCTCCAGCGGCCCGTAGGCACCGTAGCCGGCGTTGTTCACCAGCACGTCGATGCGGCCGAAGCGGGTCAGTGCCGCGTCGACGGCCGCATCGATGGATGCGGAATCCTGCACGTCGAGGCGAGCGACGAGCACGTTGTCGAGCTCGGTGAGTTCCCGTTCGGCGCCGGGGTCGCGCATGGTCGCAACGACGTTCCAGCCTCGGGATCGGAAGAGTCTGGCGGTTGCTCGTCCGAGTCCGCTGGATGTGCCGGTGACAAGAATGGTCCGGGTCATGGTGGCGCTCCTTTCGCCGACCACACTAGGAATGCTCACCTGCCACCGCAGTGACGGATGACGCCGTCGTTCAATCCGATCGCGCCACGCGACCGCGGAGCGCGGCCCAGTCGGGCATCGCGTCGGATCGCACGCCCGCCGGACGGGGCGGGGCGCGCGCCCGGTGCGACACGCGCCCCGCCGTCCGTCAGGTGACCGCGCAGGTCCGGCCGCCCAGGGTGAAGGCCGTCGGTTCGGCGTTGCTGCCGGTCCAGGTGCCCGTGAAACCGAAGGACACCGACGACCCGGGTGCCACCGTGCCGTTCCAGCTGACGTTCCTGGCCGTCACGGCCGCGCCGGACTGGGTCCAGTCGGCGTTCCAGAGCTGGCCGACGGTCTGCCCGTTCGGGAAGGACCAGCCGAGGGACCAGCTGCTCCACGCCGCCGAGCCCGTGTTGGTGAGGCGGGCGTCCGCCTGGAAGCCGCCCGTCCACTGGTTGGTGACGGTGTAGGCGACCGAGCAGGCGCCGGACGGGGTGGGATCCGTACCGCCTCCGCCGCCCCCTCCACCACCTCCGCCGGTGTCGGACGTGTCGCCGTAGATCACACCCCGGCCGTTCGTCGAGATGTACACCCGGCCGTACACGCGCGGGTCACCCGTGATGGCCGCGCCCGTCCAACCCCACTGGTGGGCGTCGTCGTTGATGCGTGTCCACGTCGAACCCGCGTCCGTGGAGCGGAAGATGCCACGGACCCCGCCGATCTTCGCGCTGGTGTAGAGCGTCTGGTAGGAGGCTCCCGTCGCCGCCTTGCCGAAGCCGATGGTGTCGGCCTGGTCGACGTTCGCGAGCCTGGTGAAGGTCGCGCCGCCGTTCGTCGAGTGCCAGAGGCCGTAGGCGCCGTCCGCCGCACCGCCGGCCAGCCACATGTCGCCCTTCGTCCCCGGCAGCGCCTTGAACCGGACGCTGTCACCGCTCGGCAGACCGGTCGCGGCGGACGCGGTGAAGGTCGCGCCGCCGTCCGTACTCACGTAGAACTTCCCGGACTTGAAGCCGTAGAAGGTCTTCGGGTCGACCCGGTCGGACTCGACGGTCGCACCGGACGGGATGCCGCTCGACGCCGACCAGGACGCGCCGAAGCCGGTCGTGTACTGCACGCCGGTGCCGGCCGGGCTCCACACGAAGCGGCTGCCGTCCGAGGCCGCGGCCACCGTTCCGCCGCCGCTCACGCCCGAAGGGTCCGTCCCCGCGAACCAGTTGGCGCCGTTGTCCGTCGAGAACGCGATGTGCGGGCCGGAGTCGAGATTGCCGACCCGTACCACCGTGTTCGGGTTCGTCTCGGCGAAGTCCAGGCTCGTGGTCGTGGTGAAGGTCGGCGAAGTGAACATCATCGACGGGACCTTGGTGAGGTCCGTGTGCCGGAAGCCGCCGATGTCACCGAGAGCACTCAACAGGGGTGCCCCGGACGGGGGAGAGGCGAGGTCGTCGACGGCCGTCTCCTCCAGGCCCTGCACCATGGGCTGCACGGTGAACTGGCCGCCGCTGTCCCACTTGGTGAGGTCCTCGGTGCCGTAGAGCGTGGCGCCCGTCCCGTACATCATCCGGTCGGAGTCGAACGGGTCGATCTCCAGCGACTCCGTCATCCAGCCCAGCTTCGGGCTCTGTTCGGGCGGGGACGGGTTCGCGCCGAAGGTCAGCCAGGGGGAGGACGAGACGTCGATCGTGTACCGGTTCGAGCGGTTGGGGTACGACGTGTAGTCCCAGGCCTTCGTCCAGGTCGCCCCGCTGTCCGTGGAGCGGAAGATCTGGGTGTCCGGCCACCAGGAGCTGTACGCCGTCGCCATCACCGTGCCGGGGTGCTGCCGGTCGACCGTCAGCCCGGAGAAGCCGTAGTACGTGTCGGCCTCCGCCACCGGGCTGATGTCGGTCCAGGTGCCGCTCGCCGTCGCGTACCGCCACAACCGGCCCTTGCCGCCGTCGTACGGGCCGCCCTTGTCGCTGTAGGCGAGGTAGAGGTAGCCGTTCTCGGCATCGAGGACGCCCTTGTGGGCGAGATAGCCCGTGGGCTGCCCGGCCAGCCGGGTCCAGGTCGCGCCCGCGTCCGTCGAGCGGTACACCGCGTTGTCCTTGTCGGCGACCCCGACGTAGACCGTCTTCGTCGCCGTACCGGCCGTACCGGTCGACTCGTCGAAGGTGACCCAGACGATGCCCTGGTTGTCGGAGGCGTAGCCGCTGGTGTCGGCCGGATCCTGCACGTAGTCACCGACGTTGGGGAAGTTCGTCACCTGCGACCAGGTCACCCCGGAGTCCGTGGACCGCCACAGCCCCTTGCCACTGGGCGCGCCCAGATACGGCACGCTGTCCTTGTTCGGGTCGATCGCCAGCCGCTCGCCCATGCCCCGGCCGGGCATGTTGCCGCCCAGTTTGAACGGCAGGTCGGTCTTCTGCCAGCTGGCGCCCCGGTCGGCGGAGCGCAGCACGGCGCCGTTGGTCGGGTCCCAGCCGTTGGTGTACGTCCCGACGGCCGCGTACACCTTGTCCGGGTCGACGGAGTCGGAGGCCAGACTGACGACCCCCGTGTGCCCCCACTCGTCCCAGCCGACCGAGTCCAGCAGCGGCGTCCAGGTCTGCGTCGGCTCCGACCAGCGGTAGGCACCGCCGATGTCGGTACGGGCGTAGGCGAGGTTCTTCTCGGACCGGTTGAAGACGATCCCGGGGACGAAGCCGCCGCCGTCGATCCGGGCGTTGCGCCAGCTGTAGGTGTCGGCGGCGAGCGTGACGTGCGCGGCCTCGGGCGCGGCGAGCGCGGGCGGGGTGCCCGCGAGCAGCCCGGCCGCGAGGGCAAGTACGGCGGTGAGGATACGGGTTCTTCGCACGAGAGTCCTTCCGCAATGGAGATGGGAAGCGCTTACTTCGTGAGGTGAGAAGTGCCGGGCGATCCCCCAGTGCGGGTGGGGGACCGCCCGGCCGACCTGGCTGTCGCGCCCCGTCAGGGGCGCGGGGAACTGCGCGACCAGCCACAACGAAACCCGCAGCCGGCCACGCAGCCACCGGAACTACTCCAGCAACTCCGCATACGACCCCATGGCCATCGCGACATCCGCCTGCGCCCAGAACCGGTGATACGTGAACACGGGCGCGGCCCCGCCCGCCAGATAGCTCTGGATCTTCGACCACGCCGGGTCGTTCTGGTAGAAGGACCGCAGCGAGGCGAACGTCGACGACGAGTTGACCGCGTCGCCGTTCGGCATCTTGCCGCTCCACCCGCTCGGCACGTACACACCGTCGTCGAAGCGGTTGTAGTCGGCCCGCGTCTCCGGCACCGCGATCCCCAGGCTGTCCTGGTAGTTGTTCCACATGCCGTCGAGCAGCGCCTTGGCCGTGGACTTCGCCGTCGCGTCACCGGACCTGGCGGCGTAGTACGTCAACGTCTTTGCGTACGCGGCGGCCACGCCCACGTCGTTGGTGTAGTCGGCGACCGTGACGTGAAGTCCGCTGTTCGAGCCCGGACTCGACGCGTTCCAGGTGTCGGGCTGCCCCGACCACTGGAGTGTCGACGGGATCAGGTACGTGCCGTCCGGGTTGATCGTGGTCCTGGACAGCGCCCACGCCACCCACTTGTCGAGGATCGCCTTCGCCGAGGCGTTGCCGGTCTGCTGGTAGTACTCGGCGACCCGCTCCATCGACCAGGCCTGGAAGCCGAACCACTGGTTGGACGGCGGGTCGTGGTACACCGGCTCCCAGTCGTAGTACATGCCGTAGAAGGTCGACGTACCGGACGGCGGGCTCGCGTACCGCCCCTGCCAGCTGTTGGTCGCACCGCCCGCGATGGCGCCCTCGGACGACTGCAGCCAGCGGTAGAACTCCAGCTGCCGGGTCAGGGACGTGCCCCAGTCCGTCGCGCCCGTGGCCGACTTGGGCTTCAGATCGGCGTACGAGCTGAGCGCGTATGCGGCCAACGGGTTCTGGTAGCCGCCGTGCACGTGGCTGGACCCGATCCGCCACGCCCATCCGGCACTGCTGTCGGTCGCCCCGCCCCACGCGTAGTACCAGGAGAGCAGGTAGTCGGAGGCGTCCTTGCCGGTGCCGGCCGCGCAGGTGGTCGGACCCACGCAGTTGCCGATCTTCTTGAAGTACTTGTCGTACATCGCGTAGCGCAGATAGTCGCCCATCTTCGCCGCCTTGCCCACGGTGGCGGAGACGTCGGAGCCCTTGCCCTGCTCCTTCGCCCACACGTCCGCCCAGTACGCGGCCTGCACCGCACGCGCGTCGGCGTCCGGGGCGTCCGTGTACTTCCACTGCCTGGCGTAGGACGAGTCGCCGGTGAACAGGTCCAAGTAGCCGTTCGTGCCGCCGTACTTGAAGGCGTCGCAGGTCGGCTGCGGAACCGTCTCCCACACCGACTCCTGCGGACCGCGCTGGAAGGTGTTGATGTACGACGGCCCGTCGGCCGTCGGGCCCGCCTCGCAGCCGCCGCCCGGAGTGTCGCCGTAGCCGTAGACGTTGTCGACGTCCTCCAGCCAGTGCATGCCGTACACGTCGTCCGTGCCGTACGCGCTCTTCAGCTCGGCGGCGATCGGGTCCGAGCCCACCGACACCGACGTGTCCAGCTTCGCCGGGTACTCGTTCGGGGTGTCCAGCTCCGGCGCGTACGTCGCCGGTTTCGACGCGTTGTAGAAGGAGTTGGTCGGCTGGTCGGCGTGGGTCGGGATCATGTACTTCTCCATGAGGGCCCACGCGCCGTTGAACTTGGACCAGTCACCGGTGACCTTGCCGTACATGGCCTGCAGCCAGAGAAGGTAGCTGTACGCCTCCGACGTGGTCTCGTGGCCCTGGTCGGGGGCCTCGACGATCAGCGTCTCGACCGAGTGGTAGGGGATGCCCTCGGGGGAGAAGTAGCCGTTCGCCGGGCTGGTGATCCTCCCGTACAGGTCCAGGAAGCGTGCGTCGTACGCGTTCGACGCGGCCAGCTCGGTCACGGTGACCGTGGCACCGGTGTAGCCGGTCGCCGAGGCCGTGAAGGTCGCGGTGCCGGTGCCGGCGGAGTCCGCGGCCACGGTCACGTTCTGCGCGGTGCTCCAGTTGGACGGTGTGAACGTGAGCGACGATCCTGCGCTCACCGACAGCCCGGTGTTGCCGGCCGTGCGGGCCACGGACACCGTCACGTTGGCGGTCGGCTGTTTCGACAGACTCACGCCGAACCTGCCCGTCGCGCCCTGCTGGACGCCCAGCTGGGTCAGCGAGGCCACGACCGCGGGGCCCGAGGCGACCGTGATACCGACCGGTGTCGAGGACGCGGACGCGCCCAGGCTGTCGTACGCCTTCGCCACCAGGGAATGACTGCCGACGGTCAGGCTGGAGACCGAGAGCGAGTAGGGCGCCGAGGTGTCGGTCCCCAGCAGCGTGGTGTCGTCGTAGAACTCGATCTTGCTGATCGTCGCGCCGTCGGCCGCCGCCGCGGTCGCCGCCAGCGGGACCGCGTCGCCCTGCGTGTAGACCGCTCCCGCGCTCGGGCTGGTCAGCACGGTGATGGGCGGCTGGTGGGCGCCGGTGCAGGTCGTACCGTTGATCGCGAAGCTCGCCGGGGCCGCGTTGCTGCCCGTGTACGAGAACTGGGCGCCCGTCGACACGGCCGCGCCCGCCGCGATCGTGCCGTTGTACGACGCGTTCTGCACGGTGACCGAGGTACCGGACTGGGACCAGGTGCCGTTCCAGCCGCTCACCAGCTTCTGGTTGCCGGTGTACGCGTAGGTCAGCGTCCAGCCGTTGATGGCGTCGGTGCCGCGGTTGGTGAGGGTGAGGTCGGCCGTGAAGCCGGTGCCCCAGTCATTGGTCTTGTAGTCCACGCTGCACTGGACTGTCGCCGCCTGGGCGGGAGTCGTGCCGGTCGCGAGCATCGACACGGGCAGGGCCAGGGCCGCGACGACGGCCGTCCACAACCGTCGCACGGCTCTACGCCTCCGCCCGGAGTGCATGGCATATCCGGGTCGCATGTGCTGGTTCCTCCTTGCGCTTGCGGCTCGGGGAGAAGTCAAGGCTTGAACCAGTGGGAGCGCTCCCATAGTGGAGACGTGGCATGGTGCGGTCAAGGCCGTTGAAGAGTCGAAAAGATTCGACGGACGTCACTGCGGAAAAGTCAAGCAACTCCCCTGTTCTTTGCCCGCACTTGGCGCTACCTTCCTTCGCACCAGTGGGAGCGATTCCGTTCAGTCGACGCGTCCGTCACGACGCGCCCGAGCTGCAAGGAGTCGCTCATGCGACACCCCCCGCGTTCAGTTCTTTTAGCCGTCGCCGGTGCGGCCGCCCTCGTCGGGTCCGCGCTGGTGCCGGTCGTGTCGGCGTCCGGGGCGACGCCGGCCTGCACGGTGGAGTACGCGGTCACCAGCCAGTGGGACACCGGTTTCCAGGGCTCCGTGACCATCACCAACAACATGGCCGCCCTGAGCAGTTGGAGCCTGGGCTTCGACTTCGCGAACGGCCAGAAGGTCACCCAGGGCTGGAGCGCCAAGTGGTCCCAGTCCGGTACGACGGTCACCGCGGCCAACGAGAGCTGGAACGGCTCCCTGCCCACCGGCGCCGCCGTCAGCGCCGGGTTCCTCGGCTCCTGGTCGGGGAGCAACGCCGTACCGACGGCGTTCAGGCTCAACGGCACGACGTGCAACGTCGATACGCAGCCCACCCCGACACCCACCCCCACCCCGACGCCGACCGAGCCGCCCGCCGGCGGGACCGCACCGGCCCTGCACGTCTCCGGCACCAGGCTCGTGGACGCGGGAGGCACGACCCACCGCCTCCTCGGCGTGAACCGCTCCGGCGGCGAGTTCATGTGCGTGCAGGGCTACGGCATCTGGGACGGCCCGGTCGACGACGCCGCCATCAAGGCGATCGCCGACTGGAAGGCCGACGCGGTCCGCATCCCCCTCAACGAGGAGTGCTGGCTCGGCCTGTCCAACGTCAAACCCGAGTACGCGGGCACCAATTACATCAACGCGGTGAAGGACCTGGTGGCCCGCGTCGAGTCGTACGGCCTGACCCCGATCCTCGAACTCCACTGGTCCTACGGCCAGTACACGGGCAACTCGGCGGGCTGCTCCGACGTGCACGCCACCTGCCAGAAGCCGATGCCGGACGCGCAGTACACCCCGTCCTTCTGGTCCTCGGTGGCCGGCACCTTCAAGGACGACCAGGCGGCTGTCTTCGACCTGTTCAACGAGCCCTACCCGGATCGGGCGACCTCCACGGTCACCCAGGCCTGGCAGTGCTGGCGGGACGGCGGCACCTGCCCGGGGATCGGCTACGAAGTCGCCGGCATGCAGGACCTGGTCGACGGCATCCGGGGCGCCGGAGCGAGGAACGTCATCATGATCGGCGGGCTCGCGTACTCCAACGACCTCAGCCAGTGGCTGACGTACCGGCCCACCGACCCGGCCGGCAATCTCGTCGCCGCCTACCACGTCTACAACTTCAACACCTGCGCCAGTGAGAGCTGCTGGAACTCCACCCTCGCGCCGGTCGCGGCCCAGGTGCCGCTGGTCGCCGGGGAGATCGGCGAGAACACCTGCTCGCACGCCTTCGTCGACCAGGTCATGAAGTGGTTCGACGACCGCGGCCTCTCCTATCTGGGCTGGACCTGGAACACCTGGGACTGCTCGTCCGGCCCGTCCCTGATCTCCGACTACAGCGGTACGCCCACGGCGTACGGCGTCGGGCTGCGCGACCACCTCAAGGCCATCAACCCGTAAGCACGCCCACGAAGAAGCACGCCCACGAAGAAGCACGCCCACGGAAGAAGCACGCCCACCGAAGAAGAAGGAAACCCGCACTCATGAGTCGTACCAGAACAGCGGTGTTCGCCGCCCTGGCGCTCGTCGCCGGGGTCTCGGGTCCGGCGGTCGCCGTGACCCCCTCCTCCCAGGCGGCGATCTCCGCGATTCCCTGCACCGTCGACTACAAGATCCAGAACGACTGGGGAGCCGGCTTCACCGCCGCCGTCACCGTCACCAACAACTCTGCGGCCAAGTCGAGTTGGTCGGTGAAGTGGTCGTACGCCGGGAACCAGCAGGTGACCAGCTACTGGAACACCAAACTCACCCAGAGCGGCACCGCCGTGACCGCCAACAACGAGACCTACAACGGCACCCTGGCGACCGGTGGTTCGGTCAGCTTCGGCTTCAACGGGTCGTACACCGGCACCAACGCGGTCCCGACCGCCTTCACCCTCGACGGCGTCACCTGCAACGTCGACGACGGCAGCAGCGGTGGCGGAGGCGGTGGCGGCGGGGGCGGCGGCACCCGCGTCGACAACCCGTACTCGGGCGCCAAGGTGTACGTGAACCCGGAGTGGTCCGCGAAGGCCGCCGCCGAGCCGGGCGGCACCCGCGTCTCCAACCAGCCCACCGGCGTCTGGCTCGACCGCATCGCCGCGATCAACGGCACCAGCACCAGCATGGGCCTGCGCGCCCACCTCGACGCGGCGCTCGCCCAGAAGGGCAGCGGCGAGGAAGTCGTCCAGCTGGTCGTCTACGACCTGCCCGGCCGTGACTGCGCGGCCCTCGCCTCCAACGGCGAGCTCGGTCCGACGGAGATCGACAAGTACAAGACGCAGTTCATCGACCCGATCGCGGCGATCCTCTCGGACAGCAAGTACGCCTCGCTGCGGATCGTCACCACCATCGAGATCGACTCGCTGCCCAACCTGGTCACCAACACCGGCAGCCGGGCCACCGCCACCGCCAACTGCAACACCATGCTGGCCAACGGCAACTACGTGAAGGGCGTCGGCTACGCCCTCGCCAAGCTCGGCGCGATCCCCAACGTCTACAACTACCTCGACGCCGGCCACCACGGCTGGCTCGGCTGGGACGACAACTTCGCCCCCGCCGCCCAGCTCTTCTACCAGGCCGCCAACGCCGAGGGCGCGACCGTCGCCGACGTCCAGGGCTTCATCACCAACACGGCCAACTACAGCGCCCTGAAGGAGAACAACTTCACCATCAACGACACGGTGAACGGCACCTCCGTCCGCCAGTCCAAGTGGGTCGACTGGAACCGCTACGTCGACGAGCTCTCCTTCGCCCAGGCCTTCCGCACCCAGTTGGTCTCGGTCGGCTTCAACTCCGGCATCGGCATGCTGATCGACACCTCCCGCAACGGCTGGGGCGGCAGCGCACGGCCGACCGGCCCGGGCGCGACGACCAGCGTGGACACGTACGTCGACGGCGGCCGCTACGACCGCCGGATCCATGTCGGCAACTGGTGCAACCAGTCCGGAGCCGGCCTCGGCGAGCGCCCGCAGGCCGCCCCGGCCGCCGGGATCGACGCCTACGTCTGGATGAAGCCGCCGGGTGAGTCCGACGGCTCCAGCTCCGCCATCCCGAACGACGAGGGCAAGGGCTTCGACCGGATGTGCGACCCGACGTACACGGGCAACGCGCGCAACGGCAACAGCATGTCCGGCGCGCTGCCGAACGCGCCGTTGTCCGGGCACTGGTTCTCGGCGCAGTTCCAGCAGCTGATGGCCAACGCGTACCCGCCGCTGTCGTGATGACGGGTTGAGCTGGGATTGACACTGCTGGCCGGTGGGGGCTGGTCGCGCAGTTCCCCGCGCCCCTTCGGGGGCGCGGTTGTCGCCGGGGTCAGCTTTGCGGGGCAAGGCCTCGGCGGATGGCGATCTCCACCGCCGAATAGTCACCGTCCGGCCGCTTCAGCTCGCAGGGAGCGGCCGGCATCAACGGCGGCTGGGCCAGGAAGCGGGGGCGGGTGCCGTGGTGCGGCTGGGCCGCGTGGACCAGGAAGGGGTGGCAGAGGTAGACGTCACCGGGGCGGCCGGTGGCGTATGCGAGGGGGCGGTGCGCGGAGGCCTCGACGACCTGCGGGGCGATCTCCAGCATCGAGACGCCCTCCTCGCCGTACGGCTCCAGGACCGCGGGGATGTCGAGGTGCGAGCCGACGCGGATCCGGGTGGGCGCGTCCTGCTCGGTCACCTCGGAGAAGAGGAACAGCATCAGCAGCGCGCGGTCGCGGGAGCGCAGGTTCGTGTAGTACCAGCGGGTCTCGACGCCGTCCGGGAGGTAGCTGCCTTCTATGTGCCAACCCGCGTCGTCCGGCTCCTCCGCGTGCGGGAACCGCAGGGGGAAGCTGCCCAGCGAATAGCGCGGCGCCCAGCGGCCCTCGCCCACCAGCAGGTCGAACGCCCGGTGCAGCACAGGGGAGTTGACGGCGGCGGCGAACGGGCCCTGGGCCATCCCCGCCACCCACACCACGGGGTCCTTCCAGGTGCCGGGATCCGCCGGGTCGTACCCCGTCTCCCGCCACAGCAGCCGGGCGCAGTCCTCGGCGACGCGCGGCGGGAACGCGCCCTCGATCTTCACGAAACCGTCGGTCAGGAAGTGTTCCACCAGCTCGTCGTCCACCCGGTCATCGTGGACCGGCCGCCTTGCCGTCCGCATCCGGTTTTTTGCCGTACCGGCAACAGGACTGGCTTCCGGACGGTGCGTCGGCGCACGCTGGCGACACCCAGGACGAGAGGCTGACCCATGGCGCACGACCACCACCACGACCACAAGAGCACCCACGCGCACTCCCACACCCACACCCACTCGAACACCGACATCGACTGGGCCGAGATGGCCGGTTCCCTGGAGTCACAGGCGGAGCTCTTCGCGCCCCTCTACGAGAGCGCGCTGAGCTGGCTCGGCAAGGAGGTCACCGAGCCGGGACTGATCGTCGACGTCGGCAGCGGACCGGGGGTGGTGTCGTGTCTGTTCGCCGAGGTGTTCCCGGGCGCGCGGGTGCTGGCCGTGGACGGCAGCGAACCGCTCCTCGACCGGGCCCGGGCCCGTGCCGAGCGGCAGGGCGTGGCCGATCGCTTCGGTGTGCTCCACGGTGAACTGCCGGGAATTCTGGGCGAGTTGGACTACCCGGCGGATCTCCTCTGGGCCGGGCACAGCCTGCACCACCTCGGTGACCAGCGGGCCGCGCTCACCGCGTTCGGCGAGCGGCTGGCCCCCGGCGGCACCCTGGCCATCCTCGAAGGGGGCCTGCCGAGCCGCTTCCTGCCCCGAGACTTCGGGATCGGCCGCCCCGGCCTCCAGGCACGGCTCGACGCACTCCAGGAGGAGTGGTTCGGGCAGATGCGCACCGAACTCCCCGGCTCGGTCGCGGAGGCCGAGGACTGGCCTGCGCTGCTGTCCTCCGCCGGCCTGAAGTACGCCCGCACCCGCAGTTTCCTGCTGGACCTGCCCGCCCCGGCCTCCGACCGCGCTCGCGCCTACGCGGCCGAGATCTTCTCCCGGCTGCGGGACTCGGTCGCGGACGGCCTCGACGCCGACGACCGCGCGACCCTGGACCGCCTCCTCGACCCGGCCGACCCGGCGAGCGTGCACCGCAGGCCGGACCTGTTCGTCCTCGGCGTCCGCACCGTGCACACGGCGGTCCGGCCCGCCTGACCGCTCCGCTGGAACTGCCGCGACATGTCGTCTGTCGACTGCGGCGCCGTCGTGGCTGGTCGCGCAGTTCCTCCCTCAGGCTTCGGCCGGGGGTACCCCCAGCGCCCCTCACGGGGCGCTGCCGAACCCCAGCGGCCCGGTACCGTGCGGTACCGGGCCGCCCGCCCTCCCCGGGTCGGTGGGGCGCGAACGCGCCTCGGGGGTCTAGTTGTTGGAGAGGAACTGCTTGGCCAGCTGGTCGCCGAGGGTCACGGCCGCGCTGTGGCTCTCGATGGGGGAGACCTTGGAGTTCTTGAACAGGATGTAGGTCACGCCGGAGTCGGCGCCGCCGGTCGCCGGGTCGGGGTCGATGCCGAGCGCCTTGGCGGTGGCGTACGAGGCCTCGCCGATGATGTTGGTGGGGCCGGTGTCGCCGACCACCGCGTACTCCACCTTGTTGTTGTAGATCACGGCGACCACTCCGCCGCCCTTGATGCCGGCGCTGGAGTAGTTCCAGATGCTGCTGGAGCTGGGGACCACGATGTACGGCAGCGACTCGGCCTTGAGCGGCTTGCCGTCGGACTGGTGGAACGCGGTGTCGTCCTGGTACCAGGGGTCGCGGTCCTCGTTGCAGTTGGTGGTGCGCTGCCCGTCGCAGTCGATGTCCATGTCGGCCTTCCAGAAGACCGCGCCGTTCTTGCCGCAGACGGGGATCGTGGCCGACGTCTCGTCGTCGGTGCGGTACTTGCCGCTGGAGATCTGGGAACAGGACGTCACCTTGGCGAGCAGGTCCGCCGCGCTGACCGAGCCCTCCTGGGCGGACTTCGGGACGGCGGCGCCGGACGCGCTCGCGGGAAGCACTCCGGCGGCGAGCAGTGCGGCCCCGGAGGCCGCGGCAAGGGTCAGTGTTCGGATGCGCACTGTGGGGGGTCCCCTTCTGTTAGGAAAGTTTCCTGACCGGGTGTCGTACAAGGTGGACCCGGCTGCATGTCCGCGTCAACCCCTGGATGTCAACTCGGCGGTTTCTCGCGCATTGCGGTGATATGGGTGCCGGGGAACACTGGTGGTGCAGGACATTCGGGATATTTGCGCAGGAGCCGTGCGGGGGTTGGGCGGTGGCTCCGGTGGCTCCTGGGAGGCGAGGGGTCATGTTCGTACGCGCGGTGTACGTCACCGGCGATCCGGCGAAGGTCGAGGCGGCCATCAGGTCCCTGAACAGCCAGGGGCGTGAACTGCTCGAAGAACGTCCCGAGTACCGGGGTGCGGACGTCCTCGTCGACCGGGAACTGGGCAAGTTGCTCGCGGTGAGCTGGTGGGGCTCCGAGGAGTCCCGGCGCAACAGCGACCAGGTGATGCGCGAGCGGCGCAGGCCGATGCTGGAGCCGTTCGCGGGCACCGTCGCCGTCGAGAACTACGAGGTGGCCGTCTTCCACTCGGTGCAGCTGCCGAGGGCGGGCGGCGGCATGCGGTCCACCCGGGTGGAGTTCGACCCGGCCGACACGGACCTGTTCGCCGAGACGTTCCGCTCCTCGGCGATACCCCGGCTCGAAGCGCTGCCCGGCTTCGCCCGGTGCGCCGTGTTCGTCGACCGGCAGCGGGGCCGCGGCATTGTCGGCTCGCTCTTCGTCGACCGCGCCGCGATGGCCGGCTCGCGCGCCGGGCAGGCGGCGGCCCGGCGCGCGGACGCCGCCAAGGCGCACGTGACCGTGGTCGGCCTGGAGGAGTTCGAGGTCGTCCACGCGGACGTACGCTCCGACTGACGTGCCCCGTACGCTCCGACTGACGCGCCCCGCGCGGGAGTCCGCGAACGCGAACGGGGTCGTGGTGGGCGGGAACGCGAACGAGCCGGGGAGGGCGGGAACGCGAACGGCCGCCCCACCGTGCGTGCGGCGGGGCGGCCGAGGCGGACCGGGCTCTCGCTCAGCCCATGTCGAAGGTCGCCGGGTCCGGTCCGATGCGCCGGTCCTCGTTGAGCGCGCTGATCGCCGCGAGGTCCTCGGTGTCCAGGCTGAAGTCGAACACCGCGATGTTCTCCTTGATCCGCGACGGCGTCACGGACTTCGGGATCACCACGTTGCCCAGCTGGATGTGCCAGCGGAGCACGACCTGGGCCGGGGTGCGGTTGTGCTTCTGCGCGATAGCGACGATCGCCGGTACTTCCAGCAGCCCCTTGCCCTGGCCGAGCGGCGACCAGGCCTCGGTGGCGATGCCCTGCTCGTCGTGGAACTCCCGGGACGCGTGCTGCTGCAGGTGCGGGTGCAGCTCGATCTGGTTGACCGCCGGGATGACCGAGGTCTCCGCGATCAGCCGCTCCAGCTGCTCGGGGAGGAAGTTGGAGACGCCGATCGCCTTGACCCGGCCGTCGGCGTACAGCTTCTCGAACGCCTTGTACGAGTCGATGTACTTGCCCCGGGCCGGCAGCGGCCAGTGGATGAGGTACAGGTCCAGGTAGTCCAGACCCAGCTTCGCCAGCGACGCGTCGAAGGCGCGCAGCGTGGCGTCGTACCCCTGGTCGGCGTTCCAGAGCTTGGTGGTGACGAAGATGTCCTCACGCGGTACGCCGGAGACGGCGATCGCCTTGCCGGTGCCCGCTTCGTTGCCGTAGATCGCCGCTGTGTCGATGCTGCGGTACCCGGCCTCCAGTGCCGTGGCGACGGCCTGCTCGGCCTCGTCGTCCGGCACCTGCCACACGCCGAAGCCCAGCTGGGGCATCTCGACACCGTTGTTGAGGATTTTCGGGGGGACCTTGCTGCTCACGAGCTCTCGATCCTTAGGTTGTCGACAGGTGTTACCTCCATCGTCAACGATCACCGGCGTCGATGCATTCCTGACTGCCCAATCCGCCGGAACTGACCGGTGGGTCAGCCGCTGCGGGCGGAGATTGGCCGGAAATGGATCCGACGTTATGGGTCCGGACCATTGACCGCGGCCGGTTGCTGCGGAGACTCTGGTGCGCATCGTCGGACGTATCACTGAACCAGATACAGGGATGTGAACATTCCTGTGGGTTTTCCGGCGGAACCCTGTGAACGCATCACCTCTCTCTGCGCTCTGAGACCCCCCAACCTCAGGAAAGCAGGTACGCACCCATGAACGAGACGACGCCCGAGGACCGCCAAGCGGAGCCCGCCGCCGTACAGACATCGGATGAAAAGGTCTGGCGAAGCCCCGGCTACCAGGTCGTGGAGACCGCCCTGGAAGTCACCGGCTACGCCCTCGGCGACCGCTGACCCGCCCGGGCGGCCCGCCATGACCGTCACCGCCGCCGACGCCGGGACGGCCGCCGACCCCTGGCCGGCCCCGGAGTTCACCGAACGGCTGCGCGCCGTCACCGCCGACCGCTACCACGACCGGCACCCCTTCAACCAGCGCATGCACCGGGGCGAGTTGACCCCGGCCGAACTGCGCCGCTGGATCACCAACCGCTTCCACTACCAGCGGCACATCCCCGTCAAGGACGCCCTGGTCCTCGCCAAACTCGACCGGCCCGAGCTGCGCCGTCCGTGGCTGCGCCGCATCCGCGACCACGACGGCACCGCCGACGGCGAGGGCGGCATCGAACGCTGGCTGCGCCTCGGCGAGGCGGCCGGCCTTCCCCGCGAGCAGCTCTGGGACGGCTCCCGGGTGCTGCCCGGGGTGCGCTTCGCGGTCGAGGGGTACGTCACCTTCTGCCGTCTGCGCCCCGCACTGGACGCGGTCGCCGCCTCTCTCACCGAACTGTCCGCACCCGGTCTGATGCGCACCCGCATCACCGCCTTCGAACACCACTATCCGTGGATCGACCCGGTCGGCCTCGCCTACTTCCGTTCCCGCGTCGACCAGGGCGCCCGGGACGGCGCCGAGGCCCTCGAACTGGTCCTGGCCTGGGCCCGCACCCGCGAGGCGCAGCAGCGCGCCGTCGCCGCCCTCACCTACAAGTGCGAGGTGCTGTGGGCACTGCTCGACGCCGTGGACCGGGGAGACACCCGGGGCTGGGGCGAGGCCCGGGACGGAGGCGGGCCATGACCTGGCGGCCCGCCCTCGGCCGCACGGTCGTGCTGCGCCACGACCGGGTCCGCGGCACCGATCTGCTGTTGCTGCCCGAGCGCGTCGTCGTGCTGCACGGCCGGGCGGGCGGCGTGCTCCGGCTGTGCGACGGCCGTCGGGCGGTGGCCGAGATCGTCGCCGAACTGTCCGAGGCGTTCCCGGGTGCCCCGGTCGCGGCCGAGGTCCCGGAGTTCCTCACGGCGTTACGGAAGGAGGGGTGGCTGCGATGACCACCACGGGACCGGCCCCGCCGGCCGGCGTCGAACCGCCCTGGGCACTGCTCGCCGAGCTCACCCATGCCTGTCCGCTGCGCTGCGGATATTGTTCGAACCCGGTCCGACTGATCGGTCGGTCAGTGGAACTGGCATCCGGACAGTGGGCGGAGGTGTTCCGGCAGGCCGGTGAGCTGGGCGTCGTCCAGACCCACCTGTCCGGCGGCGAACCGCTGCTCAGACGGGATCTGCCCGAGCTGGTCGCCGCCGCCGACACCGCCGGCCTGCACACCCAGCTCGTCACCAGCGGGGTCGGGCTGAGCGAGCGGCGGCTGGCCGGACTGGCCGGGGCCGGGCTGCGCGGGGTGCAGCTGTCCGTGCAGCACGCGGAGCCGACGGCCGCCGAACGCATCGCCGGCGCCCGCTCGTTCGCGGCCAAGGAACGCGCGGCCCGGCTGATCCGGGCGGCGGGCCTGCCCTTCGGGCTGAACGTCGTCCTGCACCGGGGCAACCTGGACGCCGTCGAGGATCTGGTCGCGCTCGGCGTGGCCTGGGGCGCGGACCGGATCGAGCTGGCCAACACCCAGTACCACGGCTGGGCGGCCCGTAACCGTGCCGCCCTGCTGCCGCTGCCCGGACAGGTCGAGCGAGCCCGCGAGACGGTGCTCCGCCAGCGCGAACGCCTGGGCAAGGCAACGGAGTTGGTCTGGGTCACCGCCGACCTCCTCACCGGCACGGCGAAACCCTGCCTGGGCGGCTGGGGCCGGATCTCGCTCACCGTGACCCCCGACGGCACCGTCCTGCCCTGCCCGGCCGCGGCCGCCCTGCCCGGCCTCGACCCGCCCAACGTCAAGGACCGCCGACTCGCCTGGATCTGGCGGGAGTCCAAGGCCTTCAACGCCTACCGCGGCGAGTCCTGGATGCGCGAACCCTGCCGCGGCTGCGCCCTGCGCACCACGGACTTCGGCGGCTGCCGCTGCCAGGCGTACGCGCTCACCGGCGACGCCCGCAACACCGACCCGGCCTGCCGCCACGCCCCCGACCACCACCTCGTACCCCTGCGGCGGACCTCGGCCGCCGCCGTCCCCAGAGAAGCTCCTGCAGAAGGAGGACCATGAAACGCCTGCGAGCCGCCCTCGCGGCCGTCGCACTCACCACCGCCACCCTGGCCGCGCTCCCCGCGGCCCTGCCCCCGCCCGCCGTCGCGGCCGTGACCTCTCCCGTCGCCCCGGCCAGGCCGGCCGTCGCCACCGACTGGTCCACCGCGGTCGTCGACTCCACCATGGCCCGCTACACCCCGAGCACCATAGGCGGCTGGTCCTACCCGGTCGGCCTCTACCTCTACGGCCAGTACCTCACCTACCGGCGCACCCACGACGCCCGCTACCTCACCTACATCAGGAACTACGTCGACCGGTTCGTGAAGAGCGACGGCTCGATCGACCAGTCCTTCAACAGCCTGGACAGCATGCAGGCGGGCCGGCTCCTGGTGATCCTGCACCACGAGACGGGCCAGGACCGCTACCGCAAGGCGGCACAGAAGATCCGCGACCGCCTCGCCGCCTACCCGCGCACGAGCGACGGCGGCTTCTGGCACGCCGACACCAGCAGCCGCGCCCATCAACTGTGGGCGGACGGCGTCTACATGGTGAACCCGTTCCTCGTCGAGTACGGCAAGGAGTTCGGCGACAGCGCGTACACCGACGACGAGGCGGCCAGGCAGCTCGCCGTCTACGGCGGCCACCTCCAGGTCGCCAGCGGCCTGCTCAAACACGCCTACGACGAGTCGAAGACCGCGAGTTGGGCGGATCCGGCGACCGGGCTCGCGCCCGAGCACTGGTGCCGGGCCGTCGGCTGGTACGCGATGGCGATCGTCAACGTGCTGGACGCGATCCCGGCGAACCAGCCCCGCCGCCCACAACTGCTCACCATCTTCGGCAAGTTGGCGGCCGCCCTGGAGAGGTACCAGGACCCGGCGACCGGCCGCTGGTTCCAGGTGATCGACAAGGGCGGGCGCGCCGACGACTGGACCGAGACCTCCTGCTCCAGCATGTTCACCTACGCCCTCTCGCGCGGCGCCCAGCAGCACTATCTCGACCCGCACTACGCGGACGTCGCCCGCCGCGGCTACCAGGGTGTGCTCGCCGAGCTGTCGATCGGCGCCGACGGCCGCACCGACCTCGCCGGCATCTCCGTCGGCACCAATGTCGGCGACTACGCGTACTACGTCGCCCGCACCCGTGCCGTGAACGACTTCCACGGCCTCGGGGCCTTCCTGATCATGAACGAGCAACTGCGAGGTGATCTGGTGTCATGAGCACAGCATCCAGAAGGGCGGTTCTCGGCGCAGCGCTCGCCGGTGCCGCCACGGCCGCCGTCGGCCTGCCCGCGACCACCGCCCAGGCGGCGTCCTGGCAGCTCAAGTGGTCCCCGTCGGCGAGCGGCGACGGCCTCGGCGCCTTCGAGACCGTAGAGGACGACCGTGCCGACTCCCACCCGGCCGGGCAGCCGCACATCTACGCCACGGGAGACGACTGGCGCTTCAACATGCACACCGTCGACCGCGACACCTCGACCGACCGCCAGCGCCAGGAGGTCACCGGCCTGCGCACGGGTGCCGGCAGCTACCTCAAGTGGAACGAGGGCCAGACCTGGCGGGTGACGTACTCGATGTACATCCCGAGCTCCCTCAAGGCGACCACCACCTTCACCCACATCATGCAGATGAAGCAGCCCGGCACCGGTACCTCGCCGATCGTCGTGCAGTCCCTGCGGCGGGTGAACGGCAGACAGACCATCGAGCTGAGGCTCGCCGTCGACGACATCCTGGTCGGCCGCACCGACCTCGACCCGCTGCACGACACCTGGACCGACGTCGACTTCCAGATCAAGGTCGGCAACGGCTCGGCCGGTTCGGTCCGCTGGACCCTCAAGTCCGGCGGCGCCACCGTGACCGACGCCTCGAAGACCGGCGTGGACACCTTCCTGGCCGACCGGGTCCGCCCCAAGTGGGGCATCTACCGCTCCCTCGGCGACACCTCGGGCTCGCTCCAGGACACCTACCTCCTGCTCACCAACCTCCGTGGCTACCAACAGGTGTGAGGAACCGTCACCATGAAACCCCCCACCGCTCCACGGCGCAGTGCTGCCTCGATCCCACGGCACAGTGCCGCCGCTACCGTCCTCTTCGTCCTCGCCGTCGTCCTCGGCCTCTCCCACCCCGCGGCCCTCGCCGCACCGCGGACCGCCGCACCACGTGCCGGCGCCGTCTACGACGTCCATGACTACGGCGCCAAGGGCGATGGCTCCACCAATGACAGCCCGGCCATCGACAAGGCCGTCACGGCCGCCAACGCGGCGGGCGGCGGCACCGTCCGCTTCACCGCCGGCACCTACAAGTCCAAGAACACCATCCACATGAAGAGCCATGTGACGCTCCAGCTCGACAAGGGCGCCACCCTCCAGGGCTCCAGCGCGGACACCTACGACAAGGCCGAGTCGAACCCGTACGACGCCTACCAGGACTACGGCCACAGCCACTTCCACGACGCGATGATCTACGGCGACCGGCTCACCGACATCGGCTTCGTCGGCCAGGGTGTGATCGACGGCGCGGGCAACCTGATCACCGGCAACCCGAAGACCGGCGAGGCCGACAAGATCATCTCGCTGACCCGCTGCGACGGCCTCCGTATCGGCGACGGACTCACCCTCCGCCGAGGCGGCCACTTCGCGGCCCTGATCAACGGCTGCAACGACGTGACCTCCGACCACCTCACCATCGACACCGCGAGCGACCGCGACGGCTGGAACGTCATCTCCACGACGAACGCCACGATCACCGACGCCACCATCCACGCCAACGACGACGCCCTGGTCTTCAAGAGCGACTACGCGCTCGGCGCCAAGCTGCCCAACGGGCATGTCCGGGTGAGCGGTTCGACGCTGGGCGCCAAGTGCTGCAACGCCCTGATGTTCGGCTCCGAGACCTGCGGCGACTTCTCGGACTACCGGTTCGAGAACATCCGCATCGACGGCGCCGACAAGTCCGGCCTCGGCATGGTCTCCATGGACGGCGCGAAGATCTCCGACGTCCACTACCGCGACATCACGATGACGAACGTGCACTCGCCGATCATGGAGAAGATCGGGACCCGCAAGCGCTGCGGCAACAGCCCCGGTGTCGGCTCGATCAGCGACGTCACGTACGACGACATCACGGCCACCGGCAACAGCCCCTCCTTCAGCCCGACCCTGTGGGGCGAGAACGGCCACCGCATCAGCGGGATCACCTTCGACAACGTCGACATCACCGTCCCCGGCGGCAACGGCACCATGTCCACCGGTGTGCCGAGCAACGACCCGAACGACTACAACCCCAAGGCCATCGGTACCCGGCCGGCCTACGGCTGGTACCTGCACAACGCCGACCATGTGCAGTTCACCGACAGCAGCGTGAGGTTCGCCGCGAACGACGGCCGGCCCGCGGTCGTCGCCAACGCGGCGAGCGACCTCCGCCTCACCCGCTTCACCGCCCAGAAGGGCAGCGACTCCCCGTACGACATCGGCCTCCAGGACGTCACCGGGGCCTGCCTGACCGACAGCCACAACACCTCCGGCGGCACGCTCCGGGTCTCCGGCGGCCAGGACTGCGGTACGGCCGCGCGGCCGCTCGATCTGGAGAACCCCCGCCAGGACTTCCTCCGCGCCTCCGTCGGCGGCCTCTTCCTGCACTGGGGCCTGCGCACCGCCCCCGCCCACACCAGCTGCACCGCCTGGGAGAACGACGTCACCAGCGGCGGCTGGACCCCGGACTACTGGGTGAACGAGGCCCAGAAGCTGCACACCCAGTACCTGGTGCTCGCCACCTTCCACAGCCGGCTCGGTTACGCTCGCCCCTGGCCGTCGAAGATCCCCGGCTCCTGCTCCACCAAACGGGACTTCCTCGGCGAACTGATCACCGCGGCCAAGGCCAAGGGCATGAAGGTCATCCTCTACATGACCAACGATCCCCAGTGGCACGACGAGGGCGGCCACGAGTGGCTCGACTCCGCCGCCTACTCCGCCTACAAGGGCAAGAACATCGACCTGACCACCAACGACGGCTTCGGACAGTTCAGTTACGACAACTTCTTCGAGGTCATGGACCGCTACCCCGACCTCGGCGGCTTCTGGATCGACAACGACAACGCGTACTGGGAGAGCCACGACCTCTACCAGCAGATCTACCAGAAGCGCCCGAACTACACGCTCAGCAACAACAACGAGGACACGCCGATCATGGACATGATCAGCAACGAGCAGAAGACGGGGATGACCCCGGCCTACGACTACCCGCAGGCCGTCTACACCGCCCAACCCCGCCTGACCGAGGCCGACTTCAAACTCCCCTCGACCGGTGCCTGGTGGTACGACGGCTCCGACCCGGCCGTCGACCGGAAGCTCACCCTCGGCCGCCTCGTCACCAACGCGGGCTCCTCGGTGAAGGCCCTGATGGCCGAGACCGCCCAGGTCAACGGCAGGTTCCCGGCGAACCAGGCCGCCTTCAACACCTTCGCGAACTCCTACCTCGACCCGATCTGGGAGTCCCTGCACGGCACCGAGGGCGGCGGCTATATGTACGGCGGCCTCAAACCCGGCTTCTGGAACGACGGCGCCCACGGCGTGACCACGATCGCCAAGGACGACCCGGACCGCCAGTACGTCCACGTCCTGACCCCGCCGACGACCAGCACCCTGCGGATCCGCGACAACGGCTACCGCATCGCCTCGGTCACCGACCTCCGTACCGGCAAGGCGGTCTCCTGGTCGCAGTCCGGCGGCGTGCTGACCCTGACCGGACTCGGCGACTGGGACCCGTACGACACCGTCTTCAAGGTCCTCACGGACGGCCGCCAGGGCATCCTCACCGGGGTCAAGGTGACCGCGAGCGCCGCCGCGAGCGGGCACGCCGGTTCGGCCGCCGGCGACGGCGACCACCTCACCTACTGGGACAACAACAAGACGCTCCCCGTGAACCTCACCTTCGACCTCGGCTCGGCCAAGAAGGTGCAGTACCTCGGGCTCAACCAGCGCGAGGACTCGGTCGCCTACGCCCGCTCGGACACCGAGCAGTCGGCGCGCATCAAGGACTACAAGGTGTACCTCAGCAACGACGGCACCACCTGGGGGAGTGCGGTCAAGTCCGGGCAGCTGCCCAGCCGCCGCGGCATCCAGGGCATCGACCTCACCGCCGCCACGGCCCGCTACGTCCGCCTGGAGGTGGACTCCACCTGGGCCGCCGCCACCGACACCACCCGCTACCAGCGACTGCGGATCGACGAGGCCTGGATCGGCACGGCCTACGCGACACCCGTGACCGGAGGACGCCCGTGACCAGGACCAGAACCCTCACCGTGGCGGCCGCCGCACTGCTGGCCGCGGCGGCGGTGCCGCTCCTGAGCCCCGATCACCCGGCCCCCGCCTCCGACAACGGCCAGGCGACACGGCCCGCGATGGGCTGGAGCAGCTGGAGCTATGTGCGCCGGTGGCCCACCCAGGCCAAGATCGAGGCCCAGGCCGACGCGCTCGCCGCGAGCGGCCTGAAGGACCACGGCTTCGTCCAGGTCAACCTCGACGACTTCTGGCAGAAGTGCGACGCGAACGGCTTCACCGTCGACTCCTACGGCCGCTGGGCCGTCGACCCCGCCAAGTTCCCCGACGGCATCAAGGCCCTCGCCGACCACATCCACGCCAAGGGCCTGAAGTTCGGCTTCTACGTCACGCCCGGCATCGCCAAGAACGCCGTCACCCGCAACACCCCGATCGAGGGCACCTCGTACCACGCGCAGGACATCGCGGACACCTCGAAGACCGAGAAGAACTACAACTGCAAGAACATGTACTACATCGACTACTCCAAGCCGGGCGCCCAGGAGTTCGTGAACTCCTGGGCGAAGCAGTTCGCCTCCTGGGGAGTCGACTACCTGAAGATCGACGGGGTGGGCAGCCAGGACATCCCCGACGTCCAGGCCTGGTCCAAGGCGCTGCGCGTCAGCGGGCGCCCCATCACCTTCGCGCTCTCCAACAACCTCGCGATCGCCGACGCCCCGACCTGGAGGTCCCTGGCCAACAGCTGGCGCACCCAGGGCGACGTCGAGTGCTACTGCGGGCCCGGCGACAACGGCAGCGGCTATCCGCTCACCGACTGGTCGCACGTCTTGGCCCGCTTCAACACGGCCGCGAACTGGCAGCAGTACGCGGGACCCGGCGGCTGGAACGACCTGGACTCGCTGGAGATCGGCAACGGCGACCAGGTGGGCCTCACCGCCGACCAGAGGCGCTCCCACTTCACCCTCTGGGCGATGGCCGCCGCCCCGCTGCTCCTCGGTACCGACCTCACCCACCTCGACACCGTCGACAAGGCCATGCTCACCAACGACCGGCTGATCGGCGTCGACCAGGACGGGGTCGCCGCGAAGCGGATCGTGAACAGCGGGGTCAAGCAGGTCTGGAGCAAGAAGGAGAGCGACGGCCAGTACGTCGTGGCCCTCTTCAACACCGGTACCTCCGGCAGCTCCACGGTGAGCGTGGACTGGTCCCAGGTCGGCTTCACCGGCTCCGGGGACGTCACCGACCTGTGGTCCGGCTCCCACAAGGGCACCGTCGCCACCACCTACAGCGCCACCCTGCGCCCGGGCGAGACCCGGCTGATCCGCGTCCGGCCGCTCGGCTGAGGAGGACCGTCATGACACCCAGAACCCTGCTCGCCCGCGCCCTGCCGCTGGCCCTGGCCGTCCCCCTCGTCGCCCTGCTGCCGGGGAGCGCGCGGGCGGCCACCGACTACCAGGCCGAGGACGCGGCCATCTCCCAGGGCACCGTCGCCACCAACCACACCGGGTACACCGGCACCGGCTTCGTCGACTACACCAACATCAAGGGCTCGTACGTGGAGTTCACGGTGAGCGCCGCCACCGCGGGCACCTCCTCGCTGGCCCTGCGTTTCGCCAACGGCACCGACACCGACCGGCCGTTGGACATCTCCGTCAACGGCACGGTCGTCGCCGCCGGCGTCTCCTTCCCGGCCACCGCCGACTGGAACACCTGGGCGACGAAGACCGTGAACGTCCCGCTGACCGCGGGCAGCAACAAGATCCGCGCCACCGCCACCACCGCGAACGGCGGCCCCAACCTGGACAAGGCCAGTATCGCCGCGGCCGCCGACACCCAGGCCCCCACCCGGCCCGGCCAGCCGTCCTGCTCCGGCATCGGCGAGGACGCGCTCACCCTCGCCTGGGGCGCGGCCACGGACGACGTGGGCGTGACGGCGTACGACCTCTACGAGCACGGCAACAAGATCGGTGAGGCGGCCGGGAGTTCGACCTCGAAGACCCTCACCGGGCTCGCCCCGAACACCACCTACGACCTCACCGTCATCGCCCGCGACGCGGCCGGCAACACCTCGCCGGCCAGTCCCGTCGTCGACTGCACGACGAAGCCGAGCAGCGACAGCACACCGCCCACCGCCCCCGGCACCCTGTCCGCGACCGGCATCACCGCGAACACCGCCGACCTGGGCTGGGGCGCGTCCACCGACGACCGGGCGGTGACCGCGTACGACATCCGCAGCGGGACCACCGTCTACAAGACGGTCACCGGCGCCACGACCACCACCCTCACCGGCCTCGCCTGCGACAGCCCCTACACGCTGGACGTCGTGGCCCGGGACGCGGCCGGGAACGTCTCCCAGCCGAGCAACGCCGTCACCTTCACCACCAAGGCCTGCGCCACCGACGGCGGCACGCCCTCCTCCGTCGCCACGCTCTCCAGCGGCTGGACCATCCCCTGGGGCACCTACTGGATGCCCGACGGGAAGACCGCGCTCGTCACCGAGCGGGACGACTTCCGGGTCTGGAAGGTCAGCAAGGACGGCACGCGGACCCAGGTCGGGACCGTCCCGAACGCCGTCACCACCAACGGGGAGGGCGGGCTGCTCGGCGTCGCGGTCGACCCCAAGTGGGAGACCAACCACTACGTCTACTTCATGCACACCGCCGACGAGGGCAACCGGGTCGTGCGCATGACCTACGACGGCAGCACGCTCGGCGACTACAAGATCCTGCTCCAGGGCATCAAGAAGAACCGCTACCACAACGGCGGCCGGCTCCTCTTCGGCCCCGACGGCTACCTCTACGTCTCCACCGGGGAGGCCCAGACACCCGACCTCGCCCAGGACAAGAACTCCCTCAACGGCAAGATCCTGCGGATGACGACCGACGGCAAGCCGGCCCCCGGCAACCCGTTCGGCAACTACGTCTACAGCCTCGGCCACCGCAACCCGCAGGGCCTCGCCTTCGACCGGGGCGGGCGCCTGTGGGAAGCCGAGTTCGGCAACAGCTCCAAGGACGAGCTGAACCTGATCAAGCCGGGCGCCAACTACGGCTGGCCGACCTGCGAGGGCACCTGCTCGGTCGCCGGGATGACCAACCCCAAGGCCACCTGGAACGTCTCCGAGGCGTCCCCGAGCGGCATCGCCATCGTCCGCAACGTCGTCTACATGGCCTCGCTGCGCGGCGAACGGCTGTGGCGCATCCCGATCAACGGAGACGCGGAGAGCGTCGGCACACCGACCGCGTACTACGTGGGCACCTACGGCCGGCTGCGGACCGTGACCAAGGTGCCGGGCGCCGACCAGCTGTGGCTGTCCACCACCAACTGCGACAACAACGGCAACGAGCCGGACGGATCCGACAAGATCTTCCGGGTCGGCATCAGTTGACGGGCATCAGCTGACAGCCGTCGGTCGACGGACCGTCAGGCCCGGTACAGGGCGTCGACCTCGTTGGCGTAGGCGTTCTCGATCGCCTTGCGCTTCAGCTTCAACGACGGGGTCAGCAAGCCGTGTTCCTCGGTGAACGGCTGGGCGAGGATACGGAACGTACGGATCGACTCGGCCTGCGAGACCAGGGTGTTGGCGGCCACCACCGCGCGCCGCACCTCGGTCTCCAGGTCGGCGTCCCGCACCAGCTGGGCCGCGGTCATCTGGGGCTTGCCGCGCATCTGCAGCCAGTGCTCGACCGCCTCGGTGTCGAGGGTGACCAGGGCGGCGATGTAGGGGCGGTCGTTGCCGACGACGATGCACTGGCTGACCAGCGGATGGTCCCGGACCCGCTCCTCCAGGACCCCGGGGGAGACGCTCTTGCCGCCGGAGGTCACCAGGATCTCCTTCTTGCGGCCGGTGATGGTCAGATAGCCGTCCTCGTCCAGGGAGCCCAGGTCGCCGGTGGCCAGCCAGCCGTCGTGCAGGGTGGCGTCGGTGGCCTTCTGGTTGTTCAGGTAGCCCTGGAAGACGTTGCCGCCGTTCAGCCAGATCTCCCCGTCGTCCGCGATGTGCACGGTGGTGCCGGGGATGGCCTGGCCGACCGTGCCGTAGCGGGTCTTCTCGGGCGGGTTGGCGGTCGCCGCGGCCGTCGACTCGGTCAGGCCGTAGCCCTCGTAGATCTGCACGCCCGCGCCGGCGAAGAACAGGCCGAGCCGGCGGTCCATGGCCGAGCCGCCGGACATCGCGTTGCGGATCCTGCCGCCCATCGCCGTGCGCACCTTGGCGTAGACGAGCTTGTCGAAGAGCTGGTGCTGCATGCGCAGCGACGCCGACGGCCCGGGCCCGGTGCCCCACGCCTTCGCCTCGACGGCGTCCGCGTACTTCACCGCGATCTCGACGGCCTTCTCGAACGGCCCGCCCTTGCCGTCCTTCTCGGCCTTCCGCCGCGCCGCGTTGAACACCTTCTCGAAGATGTACGGCACGGCCAGGATGAACGTCGGCCGGAACGCGGCCAGGTCGGGCAGCAGCGCGGCCGCGTGCAGCTGCGGCTGGTGGCCGAAGCGGACCCCGTGCCGGATCGCCGCCACCTCCACCATCCGGCCGAAGACGTGCGCGAGCGGCAGGAAGAGCAGGGTGGAGACCTCCTCGCCCTTCTTCGCACGGAACACCGACTCCCAGCGGGCCACGACCGTGTCCGCCTCGTACATGAAGTTGCCGTGCGACAGGACACAGCCCTTGGGGCGGCCCGTGGTGCCCGAGGTGTAGATGATCGTGGCGGTCGAGTCGGGGGTGACCGCCTGCCGGTGCCGGTGCACCACCTCGTCCTCGAGGTGCGCGCCCGCGTCGTACAGCTCCTGCACCGCGCCCTCGTCGAGCTGCCACAGCTGGCGCAGCTGCGGCAGCCGGTCGATGACGGTGGCGATCGTCATCGCGTGGTCCTCGTGCTCCACGACCGCCGCCGTGCACTCGGCGTCGTACAGCATCCAGAAGCACTGCTCCGCCGACGAGGTCGGGTAGACCGGCACCACCTGGGCGCCGATCGTCCACAGCGCGAAGTCGAACAGCGTCCACTCGTAGCGGGTGCGGGACATGATCGCGACCCGGTCGCCGAACCGGACGCCCCGCGCGAGGAGCCCCTTGGCGAGGGCCAGGACCTCGTCGCGGAACTCGGCGGAGGTCACGT
This sequence comes from Streptomyces sp. NPDC058464, assembly GCF_042721035.1. NCBI lineage: Bacteria > Bacillati > Actinomycetota > Actinomycetes > Kitasatosporales > Streptomycetaceae > Streptomyces > Streptomyces sp. NPDC058464. The sequence continues at coordinate 47,039 of NZ_JBHXMA010000039.1, read as the reverse complement.
CGCGCCATTGGCCGAGCTCGTCCTTGCGGCCCAGCGCGACGTGCAGCGGGTCCGTCTGGGCATGCTCGAAAACGCAGTCGGCCAGACCGCCGACCGGCGGTGCCGACGCCAACGGCGGGTTGGTGAACTCGCGCAAACCCCGCTCCCCGCTCCTCGCTCCACAGTGACGACAGTGACGCTCCGCACAGCGCCGTGAAAGCTACCCCACCGGAAGACCGTGCGGGAGGGGGTGCGAAAACGAGCATTGCTCTCGTATGACCGCGCTCACGTACGGAAAATACGCCCACATGGGGAAGGGGCGGACAGAATTCCTACGGTTCGGTAAGTTCCGGCTCCGTAATCTCCACGGAATCTGTACGACCCGATTACGGCCCCCGGCCGGTTACCCGCCGGTCAGGGCGGCGTGCCGCAGCACCCTCTGAGGACAGCGCCGACGCGGCCGATTCCGTCACTCCGTCCGAGTACGGTTCAGGGATGCTGGAGCTGGAATCCGACACCCTGGACCCGCTGGACGTGCAACTGCTCAGCGCGCTGGAGGTGGACGGCCGCGCCTCCTTCAGCCGGATCGCGGCCGTGCTCGGCGTCTCCGACCAGACGGTCGCCCGCCGCTACCGGCGGCTGTGCGCCGAGGCCGGGCTGCGGGTCGTCGCGGTCCGCGACGCCGACCGACTCGGCCAGGACCAGTGGATGCTCCGGCTGCGCTGCGCGCCCGACGGCGCCACCGTGATCGCCGACGCGCTCGCCAAACGCCCCGACACCGCCTGGATCGGCCTGGCCTCCGGCGGAACGGAGATCGCCTGCATGACCCGGCCGCGCCACCCCGGTGACCACGACGACCTGCTCCTCGGCAAGCTGCCGCGCACCCCGAGCGTGGTGGAGATCCGTGCGCAGCAGCTCCTGCACCGGTTCTACGGGGGGCCGGCCGGGTGGGTACGGAAGTTCAGGGCGCTGTCGGAGGAGCAGGCGGCGGCGCTGCGACCGGCGCCGCCGGAGGCCGACGGGCCGGCGCGGCTGGAACCGGAGGACGCGCCGCTGCTCGCCGCGCTGGAGCGGGACGGGCGGGCGACGTATCCGGAGTTGCAGCGGGCAACAGGACGGTCCGAGTCGTCGGTGAAGCGGCGGCTGGCCGCGCTGATCGGCTCCGGGGCGGTGTACATCGATGTCGAGTACCGGTCCGAGGTGCTCGGATTCTCGAAGTCCGCGGTGTTGTGGATCACCACGACGCCGGCCGCGATGCACTCCGTGGGGCAGGCGCTGGCGGCCCATGACGAGGTGGCGTTTGCTGCGGCTACCGCCGGGCCGTCGCATGTCGTGGTGACGGCGGTGCTGCGGGACACGGCTCATCTGTACGCGTACCTGAGCGGGCCGGTGGGGCGGCTGGAGGGGGTGCAGCATGTGGAGGCCATGCCGTTTTTGCGGAGGGTGAAGCAGTTGACGTATCAGGGGTTGCGGTGAGTCTGGCGGCCGGTGGGGGCTGAGCGCGCCCGCGCGGCGGCAGCCGCACATCGATTCAGCCCCGCGCCCCTGCGGGGCGCAATTGCTCGCCTCCTTTCAGGATCGCGGCCGCCAACGCATCCGCCGCCGACTGGGCCGGTGATCGCCTCGGGCCGTGCACCAGGACGAAGTCGACCTTGTCCAGTTCCGGCAGCCCTGCCCGGTCCGGGACGCGGAACAGGCCCGGGGGGATCAGGCCCTTCGAGTGGGCCATCACGCCCAGGCCCGCCCTGGCCGCCGCGATCAGGCCGTTGAGGCTGCCGCTCGTGCAGGCGATGCGCCAGTCGCGGCCCGCGCGCTCCAGTGCTTCCAGGGCCAGGGCGCGGGTGATGCCCGGCGGGGGATAGACGATCAGCGGGACCGGGCGGGCGGGGTCCACGCGGAGCCGTTCCGCGCCGATCCACACCAGGTCGTCGTGCCAGACCAGTTCGCCCAGCGGATCCTCGGCGCGCCGCTTGGCCAGGACCAGGTCCAGCTTTCCGGCGGCCAGCTGCTCGTGCAGGGTGCCGGAGAGCTCCACCGTCAGTTCGAGGTCGACCTCGGGGTGGTCGTGGCGGAAACTCTCCAGGATCTCGGGCAGCCGGGTGAGGACGAAGTCCTCCGACGCGCCGAAGCGGAGCCGGCCGCGCAGCCGGGTGCCGGTGAAGAACGCCGCCGCCTGCTCGTGCACCTCCAGGATCCGGCGGGCGAACCCGAGCATCGCCTCGCCGTCCTCGGTCAGCTCCACGGAGTGGGTGTCCCGGGAGAACAGCTGGCGGCCGGCCGCGTCCTCGAGGCGGCGCACGTGCTGGCTGACCGTCGACTGGCGCAGCCCGAGGCGACGGGCGGCCTGGGTGAAGCTGAGCGTCTGGGCCACCGCCAGGAAGGTGCGCAGCTGCGAAGGGTCATACACTCGAACATGTTATCGCGGAACGCGATGGCAGTGAGAGTGGTATACCGGATTCCCGATCAAGTGTCGGAGGAGGACGATGGAGAGGGGCCTTCCGGCTCCGGCGAGACCCCGGCCGTACGAGCCGGCACGACACCCTGACCGACCCGCAAGTGGAGCACCGTGAAACGCCTGAGCCGGCCCAGTCGGATGCCGATCGACCCGTACGTCCTGCTGCTGCTCGGGACGGTGTGCCTCGCCGCGCTCTTCCCGGCCCGGGACACGGCGGCCGACGTGGCCTCCGGTGCCTCCACGGCCGCGATCGCCTTCCTGTTCTTCCTCTACGGCGCCCGCCTGTCCACCCGCGAGGCCGTCGACGGGCTGCGGCACTGGCGGCTCCATGTCACCGTCCTGGTCTGCACCTTCGTGATCTTCCCGGTGCTCGGCGTGGCGGCTCGCGGGCTGGTGCCGGTCCTGCTCACCCATCCGCTCTACCAGGGCTTCCTCTTCCTGACCCTGGTGCCCTCCACCATCCAGTCGTCGATCGCCTTCACCTCGATCGCCCGCGGCAACGTGCCCGCCGCGATCTGCGCCGGTTCCTTCTCCTCGCTGGTCGGCATCGTCCTCACGCCGTTGCTCGCCGCCGCGCTCCTCGGCAACAGCGGGGGCGGGTTCTCCGCCGACTCGATCGTGAAGATCGTGCTCCAGCTGCTGGTGCCGTTCGTGGCCGGGCAGCTGCTGCGGCCGTGGATCGGCGGCTTCGTCGCCCGGCACAAGAAGATCCTCGGCCTGGTCGACCGCGGCTCCATCCTGCTCGTCGTCTACACCGCGTTCAGCGAGGGCATGGTCCGGGGCATCTGGCACCAGGTCAGCGTGGTCCGGCTGGCCGGGCTCCTCGCCGTCGAGGCCGTGCTGCTCGCCGTGATGCTCCTGCTGACCTGGTACGGCGCCAAGGCGCTCGGCTTCGGCCGCGGGGACCGCATCGCCATCCAGTTCGCCGGGTCGAAGAAGTCCCTCGCCTCCGGCCTGCCCATGGCCAGCGTCCTGTTCGGCGCCCACGCCTCGCTGGCCGTGCTGCCGCTGATGCTCTTCCACCAGATGCAGCTCATGGTCTGCGCGGTGATCGCCAAGCGCCGTGCCCACGACCCCGAGGCCCAGGAGACGCCGGAGCCTCCGGCCGCCCCCACGGCGGAGTCACGGCCCGCGGTCGGCACCGGGACACTCCGCCGCTGAGGGCTCCCTGTCCGCTGCCGAACCCGACCGGTTCACGGGCCTGTTGATCCGGATTTCCGGTACGGACGGCTCATGAAGGCTAACGTTCCGTCATGACCGCACCCCTGGAGCTCGATCCGGCGCGCACCGCCCTCGTCCTCGTCGACCTGATGGACCGCATCGTCGCGCTGCCCCTGGAGCCCCGCAAAGGCACCGAAGTCCTGCACACCGCCGAGGAGCTGGCCCACTCCTTCCGCGCCGCCGGCGCGCCCGTGGTGCTGGTCCGCGTCGAGCGGCCCTCCCTGGCGGAGCAGCCGCCGGGCAGCGGACTCGTGGCCGGACTCCGGAAGGAAGGGGACGTGGAGATCGTCAAGCGGACGATCGGCGGCTTCCAGGGCACGGAACTCGACGCCCGGCTGCGCGGGCTCGGCGTCACCCGGCTGGTGTTCGGCGGCATCGCCACCAACCTCGGCGTCGAGTCCACCGCCCGTGCCGCCGCCGACCTCGGCTACGACCTGGTCTTCGTCGAGGACGCCATGGCCGCCCTCACCGGCCCCGAGCACGAGGCGTCCGTCCGGCTCGACTTCCCGCGCCTCGGTACGGTCGTCACCGCCGCCGATCTCCGCCTCAGCCCTGCCTGACCGCCTGACCGCCCGATCGCCGGATCGCTCAGACCAGCGTCCCGCCGCCGTCCACGACCACCACCGACCCGCTGCTGTATCCACCACGCATCAGGTACAGGTACGCCTCCGCCACATCCGCCGGCTCGCCGACCCGCCCCACCGGCAGCGACTCGGCGGACGCCCGGAACAGCCCCTCCCGGTCCGCCTCCGGCAGCTCCCGCCACAGCTCGGTGCGCACCACCCCGGGCGACACGACGTTGACCCGCACGGGCGCCAGCTCCACGGCCAGCGCCCGGGTCAGCGACTCCATCGCCCCGCACAGCGCCGACGCGACGCTCGAACCGGGCAGCGGCCGACGCCCCGCCGTCCCCGTGGTCAGCACCACCGACCCGCCCGGCCGGATCGACCCGGCACCGTACTTCACCGCCGCGTACGCACCCCACAGCCGGGTGTCCAGGAAGTTCCGGGCCGTGGTGATGTCCGTCCCGGGCACGGTCTCCAGCAGGATCGAGTCACCGGCCGTGTACACCAGGTGGTCGTAGCCTCCGATCCGTGTGAAGAAGCCGCGCACCGCGTCCTCGTCCGTCGCGTCGAGCACCTCTCCCTCGGCGCCCTCCGGCAGCACCTTCAGCGCCGCGTCGACACTCTCCTGCCGCCGTGAGGCGACGACCACCCGCGCGCCCTCCCGGGCCGCGCCCTCGGCGACCGCGAGCCCGATACCCGACGTGCCCCCGATGACGACGACGCGCTGTCCCTGAAGACCCATGGCAGATCCCTCTCCAAGCCGGTGTTCCGTCCCGTTCGGACATCTCCACCCTGCGGTCGCGGGGCGTCGGCCGTCCAAGACCTCTTTCGGCTCCGGCGATACCCTGAAGACATCGCCACCCGGGAAGGAGCCGCGGTCATGGACCTGGACCTGCGCAAGGTCCGCTACTTCACGGCGGTCGCCGAACTCCTCCACTTCGGCCGGGCGGCGGAGCAGCTGCACATCGCCCAGCCCGTGCTGAGCCGCCAGATCCGCGCGCTGGAGAAGGACCTGGGCGCCGAGCTGTTCGTACGGGACAGCCACGGCGTGACCCTGACCGACGCCGGGCGTCAACTCCTCGAAGACGCACGCCGGTTGCTGGCCGTCGCGGACGGAACCCGGCGCCGGGTCGTGCAGGCCGCCCGCGGCCGTCGGCGCCTCGTCGTCGGCTTCCGGGCCGGCGTGGTGGTCACCGAGGCACTGCGCGCCTTCACCGCGGGCCACCCGGACATCGAGGCGCGCGCCCGCCGGGTCGAGTGGGACGACCAGGAGCAGCTGATCCTCGACGGCACCGTCGACATCGCGTACGTCCGGCTGCCCGTCCGGGAGGAGGGGCTCGAACTGCGGCCCCTGTACAGCGAGCCCCGCGTGGCCATGCTCCCGGACCGGCACCGGCTCGCAGGGAAGCAGGAGATCTCCCTCTCGGACCTCGACGGCGAGACCTGGCTGCGCTACAACGACCCCCGGCCCGGCGACCTGCCGCTGCGCACCATCGAGGAGAAGTTCGAGTGCGTGGCCGCCGGCACCGCCATCACGATGGTGCCGCGCTCGGCCGCCGAGCAGTACTCCCGCCCGGACATCGTGTACGTCCCGGTCGTCGACGCCGAACCCGACCGGGTCCTGCTGGCCTGGGCGGCCGGCCGCCGCTCCCCGCTGGTCGCCGCGTTCGCCGAGGCCGCGGCGGACATCGGGGCGCCCGGCTCCGACCGAGACGGGACGCCTGGGTCCGACTGAGGCGGGGTGCCTGGGTCCGACTGAGGCGGGGTGCCTGGGTCCGACCGAGGCGGGGCGCCCGGCTCGGACTGAGGCGGGGCCCCTGCGGCGCAGGGGGCGCTCCCCGCCGTTCGGGGCCCCGCCGCCGTGACGCGGGGAACCGGTCAGCCCTGGGCGGCCGCGGCCCGCAGAGCGATGCGGTCCTCGCCCGCGTACACGTTCATGTTGCTGCCCCGCAGGAAACCGACCAGGGTCAGCCCGGTCTCCGCCGCCAGGTCCACCGCCAGCGACGACGGCGCGGAGACCGCCGCGAGCACCGGGATGCCCGCCATCACCGCCTTCTGCGCCAGCTCGAAGGAGGCCCGCCCGGAGACCAGCAGGATCGCCCGGGACAGCGGCAGGTCGCCGTTCTGCAGGGCCCGGCCGACCAGCTTGTCCACCGCGTTGTGCCGGCCCACGTCCTCACGGATGTCCAGCAGCTCGCCGTCCTCCGTGAACAGGGCCGCCGCGTGCAGCCCCCCGGTCCGGTCGAAGACCCGCTGCGCCGCGCGGAGCCGGTCGGGGAGGCTCGCGAGCAGCTCGGGTCCGACCCGGACCGGGGGAGTGTCGGCTATCGGCCAGCGGGCCGTCGTACGCACCGCGTCGAGGCTCGCCTTGCCGCACAGCCCGCAGGACGAGGACGTGTAGACGTTCCGCTCCAGGGTGAAGTCGGGGAGCTGCACGCCCGGCGTGGTCCGCACGTCGACCACGTTGTAGGTGTTGGAGCCGTCCACCGTGGCGCCCGCGCAGTACACGATGTTCTGCAGGTCGCCGGCGGCCGCCAGCACCCCCTCGCTCACCAGGAACCCGGCCGCCAGCGCGAAGTCGTCGCCGGGCGTGCGCATGGTGATGGCGAGGGGTTTCCCGTTGAGCCTGATCTCCAGTGGTTCCTCGGCGACGAGCGTGTCCGGCCGGGCGGAGACCGCTCCGTCGCGGATGCGGATGACCTTGCGTCGTTCCGTGACTCGTCCCATGGTCTGATCAGCCCCGGTTCTGTACGTGCTGGTAGCCGAAACGGCCCTTGATGCAGAGATTGCCGTGGGTCACCGGGTTGTCGTGCGGCGAGGTGACCTTGACTATCTCATTGTCCTGCACGTGGAGCGTGAGGTTGCAGCCCACACCGCAGTACGCGCACACGGTGGTCGTCTCCGTCTGCCGCGACTCGTCCCAGGTGCCCGCCGCCCGCATGTCGAACTCCGACTTGAACGACAGCGCCCCGGTGGGACACACCTCCACGCAGTTCCCGCAGTACACACATGCCGAGTCGGTCAGCGGGGCGTCGTGCTCGACGGCGATCCGGGCGTCGAAGCCGCGCCCGGAAACAGAGATTGCGAAACTGTTCTGCCACTGGTCGCCGCAGGCGTCCACGCACTTGTAGCAGAGGATGCACTTGCCGTAGTCGCGCACGTACAGATCGTTGTCGACCCTGGGCTCCTCGTCCAGCCGGGCCGCGTCGGGGCCGAACCGGTCCGGCTTCGCCTCGTACTCCTTGATCCACTCGGCTGCACGGGGGGTCGTGGACAGGTCCACCGAGGAGGCCAGCAGCTCCAGGACGATCCTGCGGCTGTGCCGGACGCGTTCACCGCCGGTCCGCACCACCATCCCCGGCTCGGCCTTCCGGGAGCAGGCGGGTACGAGGGTCCGTGCCCCCTCCACCTCCACCACGCACACCCGGCAGGCGTTCTTCGGGCGCAGCGTGTCGCCCTCGCACAGGGTCGGCACGTCCTTCCCGGCCGCCCGGCAGGCGTCCAGGACGGTCGAGCCCTCCGGGACCCGCACCTCCTCGCCGTCGAGCGTGAACTCCAGCAGCCGGCGCGGGATCCCCAGCGGTGTGACGGTCATTCGTACGCCCCCAGACGGTCGATGGCGGATTCCACGGCGTTCCAGGCGGTCTGGCCGAGACCGCAGATCGAGGCGTCCCGCATCGCCCGGCCGACCTCGCGCAGCAGCGCGACGTCCCCGGCCGCGTCGGCGCCGGTGCGCGCGACGATCCGGTGCAGCGCCTCCTCCTGCCGGACCGTCCCGACCCGGCAGGGCACGCACTGCCCGCAGGACTCGTCACGGAAGAACTGGGCTATCCGGAGCAGGAGTCGGGGGAGGGGAACGGTGTCGTCGAAGGCCGTCACCACACCCGAGCCGAGCGTGGTGCCCGCCTCCCGGGTGCCCTCGAAGGTGAGCGGGATGCCGAGTTCGTCCGGCCGTACGAAGCCGCCGGCCGCGCCGCCGAGCAGGACCGCCCGCAAGTTCTCGCGCGCTCCGGCCAGTTGGAGGAGCTCACCGAGCGTGGCGCCGAAGGGGAGTTCGTAGATGCCCGGACGGGCCACGCTCCCCGACACGCAGAACAGCTTCGGGCCGGTGGACTTCGCCGTTCCGATCGCCGCGTACGCCGGGGCGCCCATGGTCAGGATCGGCAGGACGTTGACCAGCGTCTCCACGTTGTTCTCGACCGTCGGCTTCCCGAACAGCCCCCTCTCCACGGGGAACGGCGGCTTCGAGCGCGGCTCGCCCCGGTACCCCTCGATGGAGTTGAACAGGGCGGTCTCCTCACCGCAGATGTACGCCCCGGCGCCGCGCCGGATCTCGATGTCGAAGGCGAAGCCCTGGCCGAGGACGTCGTCGCCGAGCAGGCCGCGGGAGCGGGCCTGGTCGATCGCGTGCTGGAGGCGGCGGGTCGCCCGCGGGTACTCGCCGCGGAGGTAGACGAAGCCCCGGTGCGCGCCGATCGCGTAGGCCGCGATCGTCATCGCCTCCACGAGGGAGTACGGATCGCCCTCCATGAGCACGCGGTCCTTGAAGGTGCCCGGCTCCGATTCGTCGGCGTTGCAGACCAGGTGGTGCGGGTGGTCGGGCTGGGACGCCGTGGCCTGCCACTTGCGGCCGGTGGGGAAGGCGGCGCCACCGCGCCCGACCAGGCCCGCGTCGGTGACCTCGCGGATGACCCCGGCGGGGCCGAGCCCGAAGGCGTGCCGGAGCGCCGTGTAGCCGCCGTTCGCCCGGTAGTCGTCGAGCGAGGACGGGTCGACCACGCCGATGCGCTTGAGGAGGACGAGGCCGTCCTGCCCGGCCTGGGGTACGGCCAGGGCGGCCGGGGGCTCTTCGGGCGCCGAGTCGGGTGCGGTGGCCGCGAGGACGGCCGTCTCCACGGTCGCCGGCGCCGCCACCGCCGTACGCACCGGATCCCCGGCCCGGATCGCGAGGGCGGCCGGGGCCCGCTCGCACAGGCCCAGACAGGGGCTGCGCTCGACGTGCACCCCGGGACCGGCACTCTCCTCCACACCGGCGCACAGCGCCGACGCGCCGGCCGCCGTGCACGCCAGGTCCGTGCAGACGTGCAGGACGGTCGCCGGGCGCGGCTTGACGGAGAACATCGCGTAGAAGGTGGCGACCCCGTAGGCCTCCGCCGGGGGGACCGTCAGGCGGCGGCACAGGTAGCCGAGGGCGCCCTCGCTGATCCAGCCGATCCGGTCGTTGATCGCGTGCAGCCCCGGCAGCAGCAGGTCGCGGCGGTCCCGGGCCTCCCGGCCGCCGCGCGCCCACCGCAGGTCCGCGTCGGAACGGTCGGCGCCCTCCCAGGAGGACTCCGGAGGGCCCAACAGGGCGTCGACGGCGGCCCGTTCGTCATCCGTCGGCTTGCTGTCGCCGAAGTGCAGGTCCACTTGCGTCACCTCACGATGGTCGCGACCGGGAGCTTCTCGACACGGATCGCCGACGCCTTGAACTCCGCCGTCCCCGCGATCGGGCAGTTGGCCTCGATGGTCAGCTGGTTGGTGTCCACCTCGTCGGGAAAGTGCATGGTCATGAAGGCGAGACCGGGGCGCAGGGCGGTGTCGATCCAGACGGGGGCCACGACCGAGCCCCGCCGTGAGGAGACCCGGACCTCCTCGCCGACGACCACCCCGTACCGCTCGGCGTCCTCCGGGCACAGCTCGATGTACTCGCCGCGCCGCAGCGGGGAGGCGTAACCGCCGCTCTGGACACCGGTGTTGTACGAGTCGAGCCGCCGCCCGGTGGTGAGCCGGACGGGGTAGTCCTCGTCGGTGAGGTCGACCGGCGGATCGTGCCGGACCAGCCCGAAGGGCGCCGGCGTCCCGCGCTTCGCCGGGTCCGTCTCCCACAACCGGCCGTGCAGGTACGTCGGTTCGAGGCGCTCGGTGCTCGGGCACGGCCACTGGATGCCCTGGTGCTCGACCAGGCGGTCGTACGTCATCCCGTAGTGGTCCGGGGAGACCGAGCGCAGCTCGTTCCAGACGGCCTCCGCGTCCGCGTACTTCCAGTCGTGGCCGAGCCGGGCCGCCAGCGCGCAGAGGATGTCGATGTCCTCCCGGGCCTCGCCCGGCGGGGTGACCGCACGGCGGACCCGCTGTACCCGGCGCTCGCTGTTGGTGGTGGTGCCCTCGGTCTCCGCCCAGCCGGCGGTCGCGGGCAGCACCACGTCCGCCAGCTCCGCCGTCCTCGTGAGGAAGATGTCCTGGACGACAAGGAAGTCGAGGGCGCTCAGCCGCCGTATTGCCTGCTCGCTGTCGGCCTCCGACTGGGCCGGGTTCTCGCCGATGCAGTAGACCGCCTTGAGCGTGCCTTCCTCCATCGCCTCGAACATCTCGGTGAGGTTCAGCCCGTAGTGCGGCTGGATGACGGTGTCCCAGGCCGACTCGAACTTGAGCCGGGCGTCCGGGTCGAGGATGTCCTGGAAGCCGGGCAGGCGGTTCGGGATCGCGCCCATGTCGCCGCCGCCCTGCACGTTGTTCTGGCCGCGCAGCGGCTGCAACCCGGCGCCCCAGCGGCCCACTTGACCGGTGAGCAGGGAGAGGTTGATCAGGGCGCGGACGTTGTCGGTGCCGTTGTGGTGCTCGGTGATGCCGAGGGTCCAGCACAGCTGGGCGCGCTCGGCACGGGCGTAGGCGTGCGCCAACTCCCTTGTCGCACGCGCCGGTACGCCCGTCACCTTCTCGGCGAGGGACAGCGTCCAGGGCTCCACGAGCGCCCTGTACTCCTCGAAGCCGGTGGTCGCCCGCCGGATGAACGCCTCGTTGGCCAGCCCCGCGTGGATGATCTCCCGGCCGATCGCGTGCGCCATCGGGATGTCCGTACCGACGTTCAGGCCGAGCCAGCTCTCCGCCCACTCGGCGGTCGACGTGCGGCGCGGGTCGACGGCGTACATCCGGGCGCCGTTCCTGATCCCCTTCAGCACGTGCTGGAAGAAGATCGGGTGCGCGAAGCGGGCGTTGGAGCCCCACATCACGATGACGTCGGTGTGCTCGATCTCCTCGTACGAGGAGGTGCCGCCGCCGGAGCCGAAGGCGGCGCTCAGACCGGCCACGCTCGGGGCATGACACGTCCGGTTGCAGGAGTCGACGTTGTTGGTGCCCATCACCACCCGGGCGAACTTCTGGGCCACGTAGTTCATCTCGTTGGTGGCGCGGGCGCAGGAGAACATCCCGAACGCGTCCCGGTTGCGGTCCAGGCCGCCGGCCGCGCGCTCCAGGGCCTCCTCCCAGCTCGCCTGCCGGAAGGGTTCGTTGCGGGAGTCCCTGACCAGCGGGTGGGTGAGACGGGTGTACGTCCTCGGTTCACGCTTCCTCATGCGGCACTCCTCAGCGCGAGCAGGTCCGAGATGGCGTGCACGGTGCGCAGGGTGGGCACCTGCACGCCGGTGATCTCCGCCAGCTCGACGACGGCCGCGAGGAGCACGTCGAGTTCCAGCGGCTTGCCGCGTTCCAGGTCCTGGAGCGTGGAGGTGCGGTGGTCGCCGACCTTCTCGGCGCCCGCCAGCCGGCGTTCGATGGAGATCCCGACCTCGCAGCCGAGCGCCTCGGCGACGTCGAGCGTCTCGCGCATCATGATCTCGATGACCCGGCGGGTGCCGCCGTGCAGGCACATCTGCCGCATGGTGGCGCGGGCCAGCGCGCTGATCGGGTTGAAGGAGATGTTGCCGAGCAGCTTGAGCCAGATGTCGTTGCGCAGGTCGGGCTCCACCGGGCACTTCAGCCCACCGGTCTGCATGGCCTCGCTGAACCGCAGGCAGCGCTTGGACACGCTGCGGTCGGGCTCGCCGATCGAGAACCTGGTGCCCTCCAAATGCCGTACCACGCCCGGGGCTTCGAGTTCGGTGGCCGCGTAGACCACGCAGCCGAGGGCGCGTTCGGGGGCGAGTACGGCGCTGACCGCACCTGCCGGGTCGACGCTCTCGACGCGGTGGCCGTCGTAGGGGCCGCCGTGCCGGTGGAAGTACCACCAGGGGATGCCGTTCTGGGCGGCGACCACCGCCGTCCGCTCGTGCAGCAGCGGCTCGATCAGCGGCCCGCACGCCGCGTACGAGTTGGCCTTCAGGCCCAGGAAGACGTAGTCGACCGGGCCGACCTCGGCCGGGTCGTCGGTGGCGTGGGCGTGCGCGGTGAAGTCGCCGCGCGGGCTCAGCACCCGTACTCCGTACTGCCTCATGGCCGCCAGATGGGGTCCACGGGCGATGAGATGCACATCGGCGCCCGCGCGATGGAGCGCGGCACCGACGTAGGCGCCGATCGCACCGGCACCGAGGACTGCGACTTTCACGGAACACTCCGTTCGGTTTGAGGGATACCGCGGAGACGTCGGCCGAATCATGTCGACGAAATATTGTCTACAGTATGGAGTGGGGGCGGACAAGAGTGGCGACAAGAGTTCGGACGGCGACCGTTCGGCGCATTCTGGATACCGCTCAACGCACACGATCGAGTCGTCGGGTTCTCAACCACCCTGGCGCGGCCCTACCGTTCGGGACTCATGAGCAGCCCCCCTGTAGCACCGCCGGGCTGGAGCCGCTGGCTCGTCCCGCCCGCCGCCCTCTCCGTCCATCTCTCCATCGGCCAGGCCTACGCCTGGAGCGTGTTCAAGCCGCCACTCGAATCCGCGCTGAACCTGAGCGGCACCCAGAGCGCGCTGCCCTTCCAGCTCGCGATCGTGATGCTCGGTCTGTCGGCCGCGTTCGGCGGCACCCTCGTCGAGCGCAACGGACCGCGCTGGGCCATGACCGTCGCCCTGGTCTGCTTCTCCACCGGCTTCCTGATCTCCGCGCTCGGCGCCGAGACCAAGCAGTTCTGGCTGATCGTCCTCGGCTACGGATTCGTCGGCGGCATCGGCCTCGGCATCGGCTACATCTCGCCGGTCTCCACGCTGATCAAATGGTTCCCGGACCGACCCGGCATGGCCACCGGCATCGCCATCATGGGCTTCGGCGGCGGTGCGCTGATCGCCTCGCCCTGGTCCGCGCAGATGCTTTCGTCCTTCGGCAGTGACAACGATGGCATCGCGCTCGCCTTCCTGGTGCACGGGCTGTCGTACGCCGTCTTCATGACCCTCGGCGTGCTGCTGATCCGCGTCCCGCGAGCGGAGGACCGCGAAAACACAGCGGACGCGCCGAGCGCCTTCGAGGGCGTGCAGGTCTCCGCGAACAGCGCCATCCGCACCCCCCAGTTCTGGTGCCTGTGGGTGGTGCTCTGCATGAACGTGACCGCCGGCATCGGCATCCTGGAGAAGGCCGCCCCGATGATCACGGACTTCTTCGCCGACAGCTCCACACCGGTCTCGGTCTCCGCGGCGGCCGGGTTCGTCGCCCTGCTGTCCGCCGCCAACATGGCGGGCCGGATCGGCTGGTCGTCCACCTCCGACCTGATCGGGCGCAAGAACATCTACCGCGTCTACCTCGGCGTGGGCGCCCTGATGTACCTGCTCATCGCCCTCTTCGGCGACTCGTCCAAGCCGCTGTTCATCCTCTGCGCCCTGGTGATCCTCTCCTTCTACGGCGGCGGCTTCGCGACCGTCCCCGCCTACCTGAAGGACCTCTTCGGCACCTACCAGGTCGGCGCCATCCACGGCCGGCTGCTCACCGCCTGGTCCCTCGCCGGAGTACTCGGGCCGCTGATCGTCAACTGGATCGCCGACCACCAGAAGGACGCGGGCAAGCACGGCTCCGACCTGTACACCCTGTCCTTCGGCATCATGATCGGCCTGCTCGTCGTCGGATTCGTCGCCAACGAGCTGGTCCGCCCCGTCAACACCCGCCACCACATCCCCGCCCCGAGGGAGGCCGTCGATGTCGAACGAGAGCAGCCGGCCTGAGCCGGACCGCCGCTGGCTGATCGCCGTCGCCTGGGTCTGGGTCGGCGCGCCGTTCGCCTACGGGGTGTACGAACTCGTGCAGAAGGCGACACAACTGTTCAACGGGTGACCTGCGGGAATGCTCGGGCGTCCGAGGGTCTGCAAGAAGCCGACAACTCGGGCGCTCGTTTCCTGTGGCCTTACGTGCCCTCGTACCCGTGAGTCACTGAACAGACTGGTGGGCCCACACCGAGGCAACGAGGGGGACCCACCACCCATGAACGGCTCGCGCATCGCCGCCGTCGGCCACTACCAGCCCGCCAGGGTACTCACCAACGAGGACCTGGCGGGCATGGTCGACACCAGTGACGAGTGGATCCGCAGCCGGGTGGGCATCAACACCCGGCACATCGCCGGACCCGACGAACCCGTCGACGAGCTGGCCGCGCACGCCGCGGCGAAGGCCCTGGCCGCGGCCGGCCTCACCCCCGCGGACATCGACCTGGTCCTGGTCGCCACCTCCACCGCGATCGACCGCTCCCCGAACATGGCCGCCCGCGTCGCCGCCCGGCTCGGCATCCCGCAGCCCGCCGCGATGGACATCAACGTCGTCTGCGCGGGCTTCACCCACGCGCTGGCCACCGCCGACCACACCGTCCGGGCCGGCGCCGCCACCCGTGCGCTCGTCATCGGCGCCGACAAGATGTCCGAGGTCACGGACTGGACCGACCGTACGACGTGTGTCCTGGTCGGCGACGGGGCGGGCGCGGCCGTGGTCGAGGCGTGCGGACCGGGCGAGGAGCCCGGGATCGGCCCGGTCCTTTGGGGTTCCGTCCCCGAGATGAGCCACGCCGTACGCATCGAGGGCACCCCGCCCCGGTTCGCGCAGGAGGGGCAGAGCGTCTACCGCTGGGCCACCACCCAGCTGCCGCCCATCGCCCGGCGCGCCTGCGAGAAGGCCGGGGTCGCCCCCGCCGACCTGGCGGCCGTCGTCCTCCACCAGGCCAACCTGCGGATCATCGAACCCCTCGCCGCGAAGATCGGCGCGGTCAACGCGGTCGTCGCGCGGGACGTCACCGAGTCGGGCAACACTTCCGCCGCCAGCATCCCGCTCGCCCTCTCCAAGCTGGTCGAGCAGGGGCGCGTCTCAGGCGGTGACCCGATCCTCCTCTTCGGCTTCGGCGGCAACCTGTCCTACGCGGGCCAGGTCGTGCGCTGTCCGTGAGAGCGCGTGAGAGCGCGTTCTGCGGTGTGACGTGGTCAACTTCCGCTTCCTCTGGCAGTCGTGCGCCGTAGACTGTAGACGAAAGACAATCGATCCTGACGCTACTGAGTGTCCGCTCGTAACGGGTGTCTGCCGAAGGGGGACCCGATGTTGTCAGCCGGACTGCCGCAGGGCGCGGTGCCGAAGCTCGAACGCCCCGGTCCGCTCCGCGACCGTGTCTACGAGGCGCTGCTGGAACTCATCACCACCCGTTCCCTCCGGCCCGGCCAGCATCTCGTGGAGAGCGAACTCGCGGGCCACCTAGGCGTCTCGCGGCAGCCGGTGCGCGAGGCGCTGCAGCGGCTGAACACCGAGGGCTGGGTCGACCTCCGGCCCGCCCAGGGCGCGTTCGTCCACGAGCCCACGGAGGACGAGGCCGACCAACTCCTCACGGTCCGCACCCTGTTGGAGGCGGAGGCGGCCCGACTGGCGGCAGCCAACGCGGGCAGCGCGGGAGTGGCCGCCCTCGAATCCCTCTGCGCGGAGGGCGAGAAGGCGGTCGCCGCGGACGACGTGGACGGGGCCGTCGCCCTGAACGCCGCGTTCCACGCCAAGATCATGGACCTGGCCGGCAACACGGTCCTCGCCGAACTCGCCGCCCAGGTCGACCGCCGGGTCCGCTGGTACTACACCCCGGTGGCCCGCCAGCGCGGCCACCAGTCCTGGATCGAACACCGCGGACTGATCGCGGCGATCACGGCACGGGACGAGCAGCTGGCGACCCGCCTGATGCGCGAACACACGGAGCACACGCGGCGGTCGTACCACGAGCGGGCCACGTCCTGACCCTGGTCGGGGCTCAGGGCAGCGTGATGAGGGCGATGCGGTTCGCCTGCGCGACGGCCAGCCGGGTGCCGTCGGGGTGGAGGGCGGCGACGGGGGTCGGGTCGGCGCGGCCGAAGCACGCCGATTTTGCCGGTACGCCGACCTCGGGCCACTCGGCGACGACGCGCCCGGTAGCCGTGTCGAGCAGCCGCGGGTGGCCGGGGAACGAGATCACCTGATCGCCGCGGGGCAGGAGCAGGACACCCGGCTCGGCATCGCCGGCGGGGCTGCGGTGGAGCCAGCGTCCCTCGGACACCGACCACACCCCGAGGTGGCGCGGCGGCAGCCCGGCCGTCTCCTCTTCGTCCCACTCCTCCGACCCCGCCGCCAGCACCAGCCGGTCGGCGTCGAGCCAGCAGCCCGCCGTCACCTCCCCGCTCATGACCGCCGCTGTCGGCAACAATCCCTCGCCGTCCAGGGCGCCGGGGTCGCTGAGCGCGAGCGCCGTGTCGTAGACCCTGGCGATCCCGAAAGGCTGCCAGACCCAGCCGACCGAGAGCAGGTACCGGCCGTCCGGGCTCAGGCCGAGCCTGGAGTGGAAGACGTCCTGCGGCTCACGTCCGCCGGCGGTCAACCGCTCGCCGCTCGCCGCGTCCTCGATCTGGAGCACGTTGTATTCGTCGGGGCAGTGCACGACGACTTCGCGACCGTCGCCCAACGCGCCCAGGGCGAGCGGGTAGTCGTAGTCCGGTGCGTGGTAATAGCTGCGGTTCAGCTCTCGCACGATCCGTTCGCCGTCGAGCAGCATGCCCTTGGTCCCGCGCTCCTGGTACACCGCGGCACAGGGTCCCGAGACCGAGGCGGTCCCGGCGTCGAACGGAAACGCCCAGTCCAAGGCCGCCCTCTGCTCCATGCCGTCCAGGCCCCAGCGCCGACCGCCCCCGACCGCGCAGACCAGTTCGTCACCTTGCCAAACCAGCGACTTCGGCGCCGCGCTCACCGGTATCGACTCCACGGTCGTCGATGTTCCCAGATTCGGAGCACCTCGGCAGGCCTCCCGCCGGGAACCTATGGGACCCGCGCAGCCAGCGCGTACGAATTTCGCGGGTCCTGTTCCTCCTCCTACCCGTCGTCCCGGCACAGGCAGAAGGGGTGACCGGCGGGATCGAACAGCACGCGCACATGGTCCTGCGGCTGATCCGGCGCGAGTACCGCTCCCATGGCGACGGCCTCGGCCACTGCCGCGTCCAAGTCGTCCACCTGGAAGTCGAGATGCATCATCGTGCGCTGCTCCCCGTCGACCGGCGGCCAGGTGGGCGGCCGATAGCCGGCGGCCTCCTGGAAGACGATGTAGACGGCTCCCTGGGGCGGAGCGACGACAGCCGTCCCGGGCTCCTCGTGCACGATCGGCCACTCCAGCAGTCCCGCGTAGAAGCGGGCCAGGAGTGCCGGGTCGGGTGCCTCGACGGCCGTACCCCACCACATGCCGCTTGTTCGAGATCGCATGGTTGAACCTATCGTGGCGCGCCGGCCCTGCGTTGAGCAGACCGAAGAGCCCCAGGCCATCGGCGTCCTCCGTCGAGGTCCGCCGCCCTCCGGACCGCGCACAGCGTTGCCTGGGCCTGCGGCGAAGGGCGTGTTGTGGAAGCGGCTGAGTCCCGGACACGGGTCCGGGACTCACCACCGGGAATACCTCGACCTGAGGTTCGGCGGGAACCGTCAGGTAGCCGTCTGCGGCTGTACCGCCCCCACCTTCGCCGTCGTCCCCCTCCCCGGCTGCCGCAGCAGCAGCGCCACCCCCGCCGCCAGCATCGAGATGCCGCCGGCCAGGGCGTACGCGCCGTTGTAGCCCCAGGCGCCGACCACCATGGAGCCGAGGCCGCCGCCGAAGAGGCCGCTGATGAGTTTGCCGCTGTAGACCAGGCCGTAGTTGGTGGCGTTGTAGTTCTCGCCGAAGTAGTCCGGGGTGAGGGCGGCGAAGAGCGGGTAGAAGGCGCCGCCGCCGAAGCCGGAGAGGAAGGCGAAGAACAGGAACAGCCACTCGCTCTTGATGTCACCGGCCCAGATCACGCCGAACTGGGCGAGGCCCAGGACGACGATGACGAAGACGAGGGTCGGTTTGCGGCCGAGGCGGTCGGAGAGCCAGCCGACCACGCCGCGGCCGACGCCGTTGATGACCGCCATCACGCCCATCGAGGACGCTGCGACCAGGGGGCCGAAGCCGACGTCCTTCGCGAAGTCCACCTGGAAGGAGATGCCGAAGATCGACACGCCCGCCGTCATGACGATGGAGATCCACATCAGGGGGAGCATGCCGGTGCGGATCGCCTCCTTGGGGGTGAACTGGCGTACCGCGGGCGGGTTCTTGGCGAGGGCCGTCGCGGTCCTGGTGTCGGTCGCGTGGGCGAGGGGGTCGACGTCGGCCGGCCACCAGTTCTTCGGCGGGTCCTTGAAGAAGAACGCCGAGACCAGGACCACGACCATCACGTAAGCGCCGATGAGGTCCAGGACGCGGTGGTAGTTCGCCGTGTCGAAGGCGTAGTTGAAGATGAAGATGAACGGGAGCGAGCCGTACGCGAAGCCGCCGTTCACGAAACCGGTGCGGGCGCCCCGGCGTTCGGGGAACCACTTGCCGACCATGTTGATGCAGGTCGCGTAGACCAGGCCGGAGCCGAGGCCGCCGATCACGCCGAAGCCTATGATCGCCAGCCATATCTCGCTGATGTGGGAGAGGGCCAGGAAGCCGATCAGGCACATCACGGAGCCGGTGTACATGGCGCGGCGGGCGGTCAGGATGCCCTTCTCGCGCAGCCAGCCCGCCGGGAACGCGATGCCGGCCTGGAAGAACACCCAGACGCTCAGGATCCAGAAGGTGTTGGACTGCGTCCAGCCGTGCGCGTGGGACAGGGTGTCCTCCGCGGAGCCGTACGCGTACTCGAAGACGCTGATGGCCATCATGGCGATCCAGGGGAGGTACACCATGATGTTGCGGGAGTGGCCGAGGATGTCCCGGTCGGTCTCGCCGATCCGGTAGACGCGGCCGCGGGCGTCCGTGACCTCGCGGTACGGGCGTCGTCCGGCGTCGGTGCTGTTCGTGGCTACAGGGTCTGCCGTCATGTCACGCCATCTCCTCGCCGAGCGGCTGCGGGTTGGGGACGATGCGCCGGGCGCTGGGCCTGCCCGGTGCCTTGAGGAAGAGGGCCAGCACTGCGGAGGCCAGGCCGACGGAGCCCGCGAGCACGAACGCGCCGTGGTAGTCCCACTCACCGACGACGACCGCGCCCAGACCGGAGCCCACCAGGCCGGAGATCAGCTTGGAGCTGTAGACCATCCCGTAGTTGGTGGCGTTGTTGTTCTCACCGAAGTAGTCCGCCGTCATGGCCGCGAAGAGCGGGAAGATCGCCCCGCCGCCGAACCCGGAGACCATGGAGCAGAACAGGAAGAACGGCATGCTGTGCATCTGGCCGGAGACCAGCACGCCGAACTGTGCCGTCCCGAGCACGATGCACACGATGATGAGCGTGTTGCGGCGGCCGTAGCGGTCGGAGATCCAGCCGATGACCCCGCGCCCGGTGCCGTTGACGATTGCCTTCAGGGACATGGCGGTGGCCACGATCCCGCCCGCGAAACCCATGTCCTTGCCGAACGGCACCTGGAAGGCGATGCCGAAGATATTGATCCCGGCCGTGCAGAGCAGACAGAACCACATCATCCACAGGACGGGGGTACGGGCGGCCTCCTTCGGGGTGTACTGCTTGACGGCCGGCGGGTTCTTCTCCAACGCCCGCCGTATTTTCGGGTCCTGATCGACCTTCAGGGGGTCGACGTGCGGCGGCCACCAGTTCTTCGGCGGGTCCTTGAAGAACCAGCCGGCCGACGCCACCACCAGACACAGTCCGATGCCGACCGAGGAGAGCAGGACCTTGTAGTTGCCCAGGTCGAGGACCGAGGTGAAGAGGAAGACGAAGGGCACGGATCCGTAGGCGAAACCGCCGTTCACGAAGCCCGTCTTGCCGCCCTTGCGCTCCGGATACCACTTGCCGACCATGTTCACGCAGGTCGCGTAGACGAGACCGGCGCCGATGCCGCTGCACATGCCGAAGCCGAGATAGGCGACGACCACGTTCGGTGCGAACGCCAGCGACACATAGCCCAGCAGCGTGCCCACCGCGCCGATCAGCATGGCCGTACGGGCGGGGAGCCGACCGCTCTCCCGCAGCTGCCCGGCCGGGAAGGCCACGGCCGCCTGGAAGAACACCCAGACGCCCATCAGCCAGAAGATGTGCCCGCTGCTCCACAGATGCGCCTCGTGCAGCGTGTCCTCCGCCGACGTGAACGCGTACTCGGCGGAGCTGATGCCCATCATGCCCACCCAGGGCAGGATGACCATCCACTTGCGTGTCCGGCCCATCAGATCGACATCGCGTTCGCCGATCCGGTACC
This sequence comes from Streptomyces sp. NPDC058464, assembly GCF_042721035.1. Lineage (NCBI taxonomy): Bacteria > Bacillati > Actinomycetota > Actinomycetes > Kitasatosporales > Streptomycetaceae > Streptomyces > Streptomyces sp. NPDC058464. The sequence continues at coordinate 26,520 of NZ_JBHXMA010000039.1, read as the reverse complement.
TGCGGCCGTTGCGGTCCGTCACCTCCCTGAAGGGGACGGACGCCGTTAGATCGATGGATGACATGTTCGCTCAGCACCCCTTGCGTCGAAAGCTCTGGCCAGCGCCCCCTGTCCAATGCCTTTCGTGCGCGCACGGGTCCCGGGGCCGGCCGGGGACGCGCTCCGCCGGCCGGCCCCTTCCTCGGCTACGTCATGACCCGCCCCCCAACCGTCCGCTGCTCGCCCCGTCGCTCCCCAGCAGCCCGGCCGCCCGCGCCCAGCGGTACTTGGCGCCGAGCACGGCCACCGGCCGTTCGGTCGTGTACGGGTACGCCACGACCCCCCGCTCGTACAGGTACTGGCAGGCCTCCTCGACCTCGACGTCCCCCGCGAGCGAGGCGACGACCGGCTTCTCGATGCCCCGCTCGCGGAACTCCGCGACCACGCGGGCCGTCAGTTCGGCGAAGACCATCGGCGGGGTGACGATGGTGTGCCAGTAGCCGAGGACGAGCGCGTGGATCCGCGGGTCCTCGAGACCCAGCCGGATCGTCGCCTCGTACGTCGACGGCGGCTCGCCGCCCGTGATGTCCACCGGGTTGCCGGCGGCGCCGAACGGCGGGATGAAGCGCCGGAACGCCTCGTCCAGGTCGGGCGGTATCTCCATCAGGGTCAGCCCGTTGTCGGTGATCGCGTCGGACAGCAGGACGCCGCTGCCGCCCGCGCCGGTGATGATCACGACGTTGTCGCCCTGCGGGGGCGGCAGCACCGGCAGGCCGCGCGCGTACTCCAGCATGTCGTTCAGGCCCGGCGCCCGGATGACGCCCGCCTGCCGCAGGATGTCGTCGTACACCGCGTCGTCGCCCGCGAGCGCGCCCGTGTGCGAACCGGCCGCCTTGGCCCCGGCCGCCGTACGCCCCGCCTTGAGGACCACAACAGGCTTCCTGGGTACGGTGTTTCGCGCCGCCTCGACGAAGGCGCGACCGTCCTTCAGGTCCTCCAGGTGCATGGCGATGCACTCGGTGTGCGGGTCCTCGCCGAACCAGGTCAGCAGGTCGTCCTCGTCCAGGTCCGACTTGTTGCCGAGGCCGACGATCGCCGACACACCCGTCTTGGTGGTGCGCGCGAAGCCCAGGATCGCCATGCCGATCCCGCCCGACTGGGAGGTCAGCGCCACCCCGCCCTTCACGTCGTACGGCGTGCAGAACGTGGCGCACAGGTCCTGCCAGGTGGAGTAGTAGCCGTAGATGTTCGGGCCGAGGAGACGGATGCCGTACCGCTCGCCGATTGCGACGATCTCCTCCTGGAGTTCGTGTTCGCCGGTCTCCGCGAAGCCGGAGGGGATCAGGACGGCGTTGGGGATCCGCTTCCGGCCCACCTCCTCCAGCGCCGCTGCCACGAACTTGGCGGGAATGGCGAAGACTGCCACGTCCACCTCTCCGGGAACGTCCGTGACACTCTTGTACGCCTTGCGGCCCAGAATGTCATCGGCCTTGGGGTTCACCGGATGGATCTCCCCGGCGAAGCCGCCGTCCACGAGGTTGCGCATCACCGAATTGCCGATCTTGCCCTGCTCGTTGGAGGCACCGATCACGGCGACGGAGCGGGGCTGCATCAGCCGGCGCATGCTCTCCAGGATCTCGTCGCGCGTGTACTTCCTACGCTCGTGCGGCTGCTGCTCCGCGAGGATGATCCGGATGTCGGCGGCGACCGCGCCCTCGGCCGTGGCGATCACCGGGTTGAGGTCCACCTCGGCGATCTCCGGGAAGTCCGCGACCAGTTGGGAGACCCGGCGGATCTGCTCGGCGACCGCCCACCGGTCCACCCCGGCCTGCCCGCGCACCCCGCGCAGCACCTCGGCCGCCTTGATGGAGTCCAGCATCGACAGCGCCTCGTCGGCGGAGACGGGCGCGAGCCGGAAGGTCACGTCCTTCAGCACCTCGACCAGCACCCCGCCGAGCCCGAACGCGACGACCTTCCCGAAGGTGGGGTCGGTGACCGCGCCGACGATGACCTCCGTGCCCTTCGGCAGCAGCTCCTGCACCTGGACGCCCTCGATGCGCGCGTCGGCGTCGTAGGCGCGCGCGTTCTCGATGATCCGGTGGAAGGCCGCGCGTACGTCCGCCGCGCCCGCCACCCCGACGACGACCCCGCCCGCGTCGGTCTTGTGCAGGATGTCCGGCGAGACGATCTTCATGACCACGGGTCCGGCGAAGCGCGCCGCGTACGCCACCGCCTCGTCGACGTCGGTGGCCAGTTCCTCGCCCGGTACGGCGATCCCGTACGCGTCGGCGATCACCTTCCCCTCCGGCGCGGTGAGGGCGGTACGGCCCTGCGCCCGCACCGAGTCGAGGAGTTCGCGGACCCGCAGCTCCCGGTCCTCTGCCATCACGTCAGATCACTCCGTTCGACTTGAGCAGGCGCAACTCTTCGTCGCCGAGGCCAAGTTCGCCGATGTAGACCGCTTCGTTGTGCTCGCCGAGCAGTGGCGAGCTGGTGACGTCGACGGGGGAGTCGGAGAGCTTGAGCGGGCTGCCGACGGTGACGAACTCGCCGCGCTCGGGGTGCGGTACGGTCACCACCATCTCGTTGGCGACCAGCGACTCGTCCTCGATGATCTCCTTGGTGGAGAGGATCGGCCCGCACGGGATGTTGTGGGCGTTGAGCTTCTCCAGCACCTCCCACTTGGGGAGCGTCGAGGACCACTCCTCGATCAGCTGGAACATCTTGTTGAGCTTGGGGAGGCGGGACTCCGGGGTCGCCCACTCGGGGTCGTCCGTGAGCTCCGGCCGGCCGATCAGCTGGGTGATCGGCTGCCAGCCGACGGGCTGCACGATCACGTACACGTAGTCGTTCGGGCCGCCCGGCGCGCACCTGACCGCCCAGCCGGGCTGGCCGCCGCCGGACGCGTTGCCGGAGCGGGGCACCTCGTCGCCGAAGTCCTCGTTCGGGTACTCGGCGAGCCGGCCGTGGGCCAGTCGCTGCTGGTCGCGGAGCTTGACCCGGCAGAGGTTCAGTACGGCGTGCTGCATGGCCACGTTGACGCGCTGGCCGCGGCCGGTGTGCTCGCGCTGGAAGAGTGCCGCCAGTATCCCGGCTACTGTATGCACCCCGGTGCCCGAGTCGCCGATCTGCGCGCCGGTGGCCAGCGGCGGCCCGTCCTCGAAGCCGGTGGTCGCCATCGAGCCGCCCATCGCCTGGGCGACGACCTCGTACGCCTTGAAGTTGGTGTACGGGCCGTCCCCGAACCCCTTGATGGAGGCGTAGACGATCCGCGGGTTGATCTCCTTGATGCGGTCCCAGGTGAACCCCATCCGGTCGACCGCGCCGGGGCCGAAGTTCTCCACCATCACGTCCGAGCGGCGGATCAGCTCGGTCAGGAGCTCCTTGCCGCGCTCGGTCTTGGTGTTGAGGGTGATGCTCCGCTTGTTGCAGTTGAGCATCGTGAAGTAGAGGGAGTCGACGTCCGGGAGGTCGCGCAGCTGCTTGCGCGTGATGTCACCGGTCGGCGCCTCCAGCTTGACCACGTCCGCACCGAGCCAGGCGAGCAGCTGGGTGGCGGAGGGGCCCGACTGGACGTGGGTCATGTCGAGGACGCGTATGCCCTCAAGTGCCTTGGTGGTCATGGGCGTTCCACCTCACTTGTACATGGTCTGGTTCATGGTTCCGGGGGCGTACGCGTCCGGGTCGACCCAGACGTTGATCAGCGACGGCTTGCCGGACTCGCGGGCCCGGCGCAGGGCGGGGCCGATGTCGGCGGGGTCGCGGACCTCCTCGCCGTAACCGCCCAGCATCTGGGCGAACTTGTCGTAGTGGACGTCGCCGAGGGTGTTGCCGACCCGCTCGCGCTCCTTGCCGTACTTGGCGGCCTGGCCGTAACGGATCTGGTTCATCGAGGAGTTGTTGCCGACGATCCCGACGAACGGGAGGTCGTAGCGGACCAGGGTCTCGAAGTCCCAGCCGGTGAGGGAGAAGGCGCCGTCGCCGAAGAGGGCGACCACCTCCTTGTCGGGGCGGGCCTGCTTGGCGGCCAGCACGAAGGGGACGCCGACGCCGAGGGTGCCGAGCGGCCCCGGGTCCATCCAGTGGCCGGGCGACTTGGGCTGCACCACCTGCCCGGAGAAGGTGACGATGTCGCCGCCGTCGCCGATGTAGATCGAGTCCTCGGTGAGGAAGTCGTTGATCTCGCTGACCAGGCGGTACGGGTGGATGGGCGAGGCGTCCGACCTCAGCTGTGGCAACCGCTTCTCGATCGCCGTCTGTTCGGCGGCGCGCAGCTCGTCGAGCCACTCCTTGCGCCGGGACGCCCCGCCGTTGACGCGTCCGGAGGCGGCCTCCGTCACGGACTTCAGGACCAGGCCCGCGTCCCCGACGATCCCGAGGTCGATGTCCCGGTTCTTGCCGACCGTGCGGTAGTCGAGGTCGATCTGCACGACCGTCGCTTCCGGAGAGAGCCGCTTGCCGTAGCCCATGCGGAAGTCGAAGGGGGTGCCGACGATCACGATGACGTCGGCGTTGGAGAAGGCGTACCGGCGGGAGAGCTGGAAGTGGTGCGGGTCGCCGGGCGGCAGGGTGCCGCGACCCGCGCCGTTCATGTACGCGGGGATGTTGAGGGTTCGTACCAGCTCGATGGCGTCCGCGGTGCCGCGGGTCGTCCAGACCTGGCTGCCGAGCAGGACGGCCGGCTTCTCGGCGTGCACGAGGAGGTCGGCGAGCTTCTCGATCGCCTCGGGGTCGCCGGCCGAGCGGGTCGAGGCCCGGTAGGCGCCGGCCTTGGGGACGCGGGCCTTCGACGCCGGGACCTTGGCGTCGAGGACGTCGCGGGGTATCTCCAGGAAGGAGGGGCCGGGCGCGCCGTGGTAGCACTCGCGGAACGCCATGGAGACCATGTCTGCGGCGCGGGCGGTGTCCGGGACGGTCGCCGCGAACTTGGTGATCGGCGCCATCATGTCCACGTGCGGCAGGTCCTGGAGGGACCCCATCTTGTGCTGGGTGAGCGCCCCCTGGCCGCCGATCAGCAGCATCGGGGACTCCGCGCGGAAGGCGTTGGCGACCCCCGTGACGGCGTCGGTCGTGCCCGGTCCGGCCGTGACGACCGCGCAGCCGGGCCTGCCGGTGATGCGCGCGTAGCCGTCGGCGGCGTGGGCGGCCACCTGCTCGTGGCGGACGTCGACGACTTCTATGCCCTCGTCGACGCAGCCGTCGTAGATGTCGATGATGTGGCCGCCGCACAGGGTGTAGATGCGGTCGACCCCCTCGGCCTTCAGTGCCTTCGCAACGAGATGACCACCGGAAATCACGTCCTGGGTGTCGTCGGGCATGGCGAAGTCCTGTCCCTTCGTAGGGGGGTGGGATGCCGTCGTCTTATATTGCATACAGTCGACGAATACTGTATGAACCTTGTTATCCCGCATCCGGTGGGTGGTGTCCAGGGGGCGTGCGGCACTTTTAAGACAGGAGCCGGAATGGACCTGTACGAGCACCAGGCAAGGGAACTCTTCGAGGAACACGGCATCGTGGTGCCGAGGGCCGAGGTCACCGACTCGCCCAAGGAGGCCCGGGAGATCGCCCGCCGGCTAGGCGGCAGGGTCGTCGTGAAGGCGCAGGTCAAGACCGGTGGCCGGGGCAAGGTGGGCGGCGTGAAGCTCGCCGCGGACCCGGCCGCGGCGGAACTCACGGCACGTCAGATTCTCGGCATGGACATCAAGGGGCACACGGTCGGCAAGGTGATGCTGGCCCAACCCGTCGACATCGAGAGCGAGTTCTACGTCTCCTACGTCCTCGACCGGGCGGCCGGCGGCTTCCTGGCGATCGCCTCCGCCGAGGGCGGCATGGAGATCGAGGAGGTGGCCGCGACCCGGCCGGAGGCGGTGGCACGGGTCCGCGTCGACCCCGCGGTCGGCGTCACCTCCGCCAAGGCCCAGGAGATCGCCGCGGCCGCCGGACTGCCGCCGCAGACCGTCGACGTCCTCGTCCGGCTCTGGCAGGTCCTGGTCCGCGAGGACGCGCTGCTCGTCGAGGTGAACCCGCTCGTGCGCACCCGAGAGGGCCGGATCCTGGCGCTCGACGGCAAGGTCACCCTCGACGACAACGCCCGCTTCCGGCAGGTGCGTTGGGGTGCGGAGGAGGGCGAGCACCATGACCCGCTGGAGGCGGCGGCCGCCGCGAAGGGGCTCAACTACGTCAAGCTCGACGGCGAGGTCGGCATCATCGGCAACGGCGCGGGCCTGGTGATGTCCACCCTGGACGTGGTGGCCGGCTGCGGCGCGCGGCCCGCCGACTTCCTGGACATCGGCGGCGGGGCGTCCGCGCAGATCATGGCCGACGGCCTGTCGGTGATCCTCTCCGACCCGTCGGTGAAGTCGGTCTTCGTCAACGTCTTCGGCGGGATCACCGCGTGCGACGCGGTCGCCGACGGCATCGTCCGGGCCCTGGAGACCGTCCGGTTGACCAAGCCGCTGGTGGTCCGCCTCGACGGCAACAACGCGGCCCGCGGCCGGGCGATCCTCGACGGCCGCGCGCACCCCCTGGTCGAACAGGCCACCACCATGGACGGCGCCGCCCGCCGGGCCGCCGAACTCGCCCACACCGCCTGAGGAGCCGGGACATATGGCGATCTACCTCACCAAGGAGAGCAAGGTCCTCGTCCAGGGCATGACCGGCGGCGAGGGCATGAAGCACACCCGCCGGATGCTCGCCGCCGGGACGGACGTCGTCGGCGGGGTCAACCCGCGCAAGGCCGGGCAGACCGTCGACTTCGACGACCGTGCCGTCCCGGTCTTCGGCACCGTCGCCGAGGGCATGGCGGCGACCGGCGCCGACGTCACCGTCGTCTTCGTGCCGCCCGCCTTCGCCAAGGCGGCTGTGCTGGAGGCGGCCGACGCCGGTATCGGACTGGCGGTGGTGATCACCGAGGGCATACCCGTCCACGACTCGGTGGCCTTCACGTCGTACGCCAGGCGGAACGGCACCCGGATCATCGGGCCCAACTGCCCCGGGCTGATCACCCCCGGCCAGTCCAATGCCGGCATCATCCCCGCCGACATCACCAAGCCCGGCCGGATCGGACTCGTCTCCAAGTCGGGCACGCTGACCTACCAACTCATGTACGAGCTGCGGGACATCGGCTTCTCCACCTGCGTGGGCATCGGCGGCGACCCGGTCGTCGGGACGAGCCACATCGACTGCCTGGCCGCCTTCCAGGACGACCCGGACACCGAACTCGTCGTCCTCATCGGGGAGATCGGCGGCGATGCGGAGGAACGGGCCGCCGCCTACATCCGGGAGCACGTCACCAAGCCCGTCGTCGGCTACATCGCCGGGTTCACCGCGCCCGAGGGCCGCACCATGGGCCACGCGGGCGCCATCGTCTCCGGTTCGGCCGGCACCGCACGGGCCAAGCAGGAGGCGCTGGAGGCGGTCGGGGTGCGGGTGGGGAGCACGCCGACCGAGACCGCCCGGCTGGTGCTCGAGCTCCTGGAAGCCGGGGGTTGATCATGGTCCTTGTCTGCAAGCCCGGCACCGGCTGGGACGACGCCTGGGCGCGCTGTCTCGCCCTCGCCCCCGAGGCCTTCCGGGACGACCGCGTCCTCAACCTCTGGGCCGCCGCGTGGCGGCCCGACGGCCGCCCGCTGCCCGCGACCAGTCCCGTCGACGGCAGCCCCATCGCCGGCGCCCCGCGCCTGGACCGGGACACCGCACGCCGGGCCGTCCGCGCCTGCCTCGACCAGCACCGCGCCTGGCGGCACGTCCCCCTGGCGGAGCGCCGGGCCCGGGTGGCCGCCACCCTGGACGCCCTGGCCGAACACCGCGAACTCCTCGCCCTCCTCCTCGTCCACGAGATCGGCAAGCCCTGGCGGCTCGCCCAGGCGGACGTCGACCGGGCGATCGACGGGGTGCGCTGGTACGTCGACGGCATCGAGCCGATGCTCGCCGGACGGGCCCCGCTGGACGGTCCGGTGTCCAACATCGCCAGCTGGAACTACCCGATGAGCGTGCTCGTTCACGCGGTACTGGTCCAGGCTCTGGCGGGCAACGCGGTGGTGGCGAAGACCCCGACCGACGGCGGGGTCGCCTGTCTCACCCTGGCCTGCGCGCTGGCCGCCCGGGAGGGCCTGCCGGTGACGCTGCTCAGCGGCAGCGGGGGCGAGCTGTCGGAGGCGCTGGTGCGGGCGCCGGAGATCGGCTGCGTCTCCTTCGTCGGCGGCCGGGACACGGGAGCGGCGGTGGCCACGGCCGTCACCGACCTGGGCAAACGGCACATACTCGAACAGGAGGGGCTGAACACCTGGGGCATCTGGAACTTCACCGACTGGACCGCGTTCACCGCCGCCGTCCCCAAACTCTTCGACTACGGCAAACAGCGCTGCACCGCCTACCCGCGCTTCGTCGTCCAGCGCGAGCTGTTCGACGAGTTCCTCGCCGCCTACCTCCCGGCGGTCCGCGGCCTGCGGATCGGCCACCCGCTGGCGGTCGCCGACCCCGACGACCCGCTCCCCGAGCTGGACTTCGGGCCGGTGATCAACTCGGCCAAGGCCAAGGACCTGACCGACCAGGTCGCCGAGGCCGTCGACCGCGGCGCCGTCCCGCTGCACCGCGGCAGCCCGGCCGACGCCCACTTCCTCCCCGGCCAGGACACGTCGTCGTACGTCCACCCGGTCACCCTCCTCAACCCTCCCCCCTCCTCACCTCTCCACCACGCGGAACCCTTCGGCCCGGTCGACACGATCGTCCTGGTCGACACCGAGGCGGAACTGCTGGCCGCCATGAACGCCTCCAACGGCGCGCTGGTCGCCACGCTCTCCACCGACGACGAGGCCACCTTCGCGCGGCTCGCCCCGCAGATCCGCGCCTTCAAGGTCGGCCACGGCAAGCCGCGCTCCCGGGGCGACCGCGACGAACTGTTCGGCGGCTTCGGCGCGTCCTGGCGGGGGGCCTTCGTCGGCGGGCAGCTGCTGGTGCGGGCGGTGACACAGGGACCGGCGGGGGAGCGGCTGCCGGGCAACTTCCCGGAGTACCAGCTCATGCCGTGACGCCGGCGAGCACAGGGGCGATGACCTCCTCGGCGAGCCTGTGGACCACCCCGTCCGTAAAGGGACGCGGCAGGCTCGGCACGATGTCGTTCATCCCGGCCTGCCCCATCGCGCACGCCCGGGCACGTTCCAGACGTCCGCGTGCTCGGCCGCCAGCCGCAGCAGCCGGGTGCCCCAGCCGCCGATCAGCAGCGGGGGCCCCGGACGCTGCACGGGCTTGGGCGCGTTCCGCGTCCCGCGGAGCCGGTAGTGCGCCCCCTCGAAGTCGAAGACCTCCCGGGTCCACATCGGCTTCAGGATCCGTACGGTGTCGTCGAGCCGGACCGCCGGCGCAGCCCGCAGGGCCGGCGGCGCAACATCGTCGGGCTGACCGATGCCGGGCGGGCGCGGATGGGGCAGGCCGAGGAGGCGCGGCTGGCGGCCGAGCGGCGGTTTCCGGCCCCGCTGGACGAGCAGACGACGGCGACGCTCATCCGCGCCCTGCGTGCGCTGCCGCCCGGCCGGTAACGTGCTGGATACGTACGGTGAGGGGGTGCCGACCTGCGGGTATACCGACGGAAACGCAGGTGAAAGGCACTCCGAAAGCTTGGTATTGTTGTCCATGTCGCCGCCGGGAACACCCCCGGTCGGGCGGCAGACACCTAGTCCGGGTGGCGGAATGGCAGACGCGCTAGCTTGAGGTGCTAGTGCCCTTTAACGGGCGTGGGGGTTCAAGTCCCCCCTCGGACACAGATGGGACGTTCACGAAATCGTCCCGATACGTTCACGAATTGCCGGTCGAGCCGTGTGGCTCGCCGGTTTTTCGTCGTACCTGGGGCCTTCGGGCCGCGCGGTCGACTCGGTGAGGGGTTGGTGCGGTGGCGTTCCGGGTACTGCGCCTCTCACCTGCGGAAACAGGACATGCCTGTGCGACGGCTGGTGGCCGTGGCACAGGCACGTGGGGTTCTCAAAGGTTGGAACACTGCGGGGGCGCGTCACTCGCGTGACGGAGGCTCGACCGGGTCGGTTGGAACGGGTTGTCCGTGAGGTGGCTCGAGGGGCTGGTCGGATTGGGTCGTGGGGTTCGGGGTGCCAGCTTTGCGGGGTCGGATGCTAGGTGGGGAGACGGTCACGGTCAGGCGGCGGTCTGCAGGGTCGTGTGGAAGGCGGCGAGGGCCCGGAGGCGAGCGGCCAAAGACTGCGGGTCCAGTGCCGCAAGGGCCCGCCGAGCAGTGAGCTGACGACCCGAGGAGTAAAGGCCGCCAGCGGGCGGAACGGCGTCACAGTGATGTCATCCTCACGGAACGTGCGGTGCCGCACGTGGTGCAGGAGGTTCTCGATGCCCCAGTGGCCTCTGATCCAGGTGGCGAGTTCGGTGCAGGTGGCATCGAAGACGCTCAGGCTGGTGATCAGGTAGATACGCTCGATGGTCAGCTTCCTGGTGCTCAAGTCGCGCCGCCACCGCACGACTTGGATCGCCTGCCGGGCGCCGGGGTAGTCCAGGTGACTGAACGCGGCAACTTTGAGCCGGCGGATCTCATCGCGGTGGTGGGCGCAACCGGCGGTTCACCGGGTTCGGGGCGCGACTGTGTCAGTCGGGAGACCTCGCCAGCAGCCATGGTTCGTGCCATCGCGGATATCCGGCGACGAGATTGCTCGCGCCCGCCGGTCCCCAGGTCCCCTGCCGGTAGTGCTCGGGGTCGCCGGGCGCCTTCAGCAGTGGCTGGACGATTCGCCACGTCTCCTCCACCGAGTCCTCCCGGGTGAACAGGCTCGCGTTGCCTTGCATTGCATCACTGAGCAGGCGCTCGTACGGTTCGGGTGCCTCACCGAGCTCGGCCGCGAAGAGGAGGTCAAGGTCCACCAGCTGCGTGTCCTGCTTGCCTGGCTGCTTGGCCTGGATGCGGAAGTTCATGCCTGGGCTCGGATCGATCCGCAGGATCCACTGGTCGGGCTCGGGCGCGAACCGCTCCGCGAACGCAAGCCGCGGCGGGCGCTTGAACACGATCCGGATCTCGGTCACTCGCTCGGGGAGCGACTTGCCGGCGCGGATGAAGAACGGCACCCCGGACCAGCGCCAGTTCTCGACCTCCAGCCGCAACCCGACGAAGGTCTCGGTGCGCGAGTGCGGCCGCACGCCGGGGACCTGCAGGTACCCCTCGTACTGCCCGCGGACGTAGTGGGCCGGGTCGGCGTCGGGGATCGCCCGGAACACATCAACCCGGCGGTCCCGGAGCGCGTCCGCATCGGCGGCTGATGGCGGCTCGGACGCCACCAGGGCGAGCAGCTGGAGCAGATGGTTCTGCACGACGTCGCGGAGCGCGCCGACCGGGTCGTAGAAGTGGCCGCGGTCCTCGACCCCGAAGTCCTCGGCCATGGTGATCTGCACGCAGGAGACGTGGTCGCGGTTCCACACCGGCTCGAACACGGAGTTGGCGAACCGCAGGAACAGGATGTCCATCGCCGGCTCTTTGCCGAGGAAGTGGTCGATCCTCAGCAACTGCTCCTCGTCGAGGAGCTGGCGCAGCTCGGCGTTGAGGGCGCGCGCCGACGCGAGGTCATGCCCGAATGGTTTCTCCACGACAACCCGGGCGCCCTTGGTCAGTCCGGCGCCTGCCAGGCCCCCGACCACCCGGGCGAACAGCGACGGCGGGATCTCCAGGTAGAAGACGGGGTGCCGACTGCCGTTGACCGCCCGGGCGAGGCGATGGAACGTCTCCTCGTCGGCGTAATCTCCCTGGACATAGCTGAGTCGGGCGGCGAACCGGGCAAAGACGCTGTCGTCGAGCGGCTCACCCGCTGCCTTGATCGCCGCGCGGGCGTGGTCACGCAGCGCGTCGTCGGACCAGCCGTCGCGCGCCACTCCGACGATCGGGCAGGTGAGCAGCTTGCGCCGCTCAAGCCGATAGAGCGAGCGAAACGTCATCTTTCGCGCGAGGTCGCCAGTGATCCCGAAAATGACCAGCACGTCTGCGGGAACGTTCGACGAGTTCAAAGCCATCTGATCCCCCTTACGGGGCCGGCACGGCAACAGGGTCGGGCGTCATGGTCATGCGGGCGACTGGGCACCGGCGCGCGGAGGGCTCTGGTCGGCCGCCGCCGCGTCCGCGAGGACGAGCGACGCCGCCGCCTCGACCCGGCCGGCGGGAATCGACCGGTCTCCCGCAACGAGCCTCGAGAGCGGGTCGCGCTTGTCCGCTCCGGTGATGAGCCAGAGCACCTGCTGGGCGCGGGCGAGCGCAGGATAGGTGAGCGTCATGCGCTGGTGACCCATGTAGGGCGCCGTCAGGGCCACCAGCCGGTCCGAGACTTCGAGCACCGGGTCCCGTGGTACCAGCGAGGCGGTGTGCCCGTCCGGGCCGAGGCCCAGGTGAACGAGGTCGAAACGCTCGGGCAGTGACCGTCCGTAGGCGCTGGCCGCCGCGTCAAGGTCGGCGTCGTTCACGGGCATGGCGATGACCTCGGCCGGGGCCGCACCGAGGCTCTCCCGCAGGTGGGTGAGGTTGCGGTCCGGATCGCCGTCGGGCGCGACCCGCTCGTCGACCTGGAACACCGCCACGTGCTCCCAGGGGACGTGCTCATGTGCGAGCCGCGCGAACATCGCCCAGGGCGTGTGCCCCCCGCTGACGGCGAACGTGAATCGGCCGTGGGCTTGCACGCGGGCCCGGGCCAGCCGCGCCACGAACGCCGCCGCGGTGCCGGCGACCTCATCGGGGTCGGCGACGACTTGGAGTTCGTGATGCACAGCCGTCAGCCCTTCTTTTCGGCGTGCCCGCCGAACTCCGAGCGCATCGCCGAGAGGATCTTGTCGGTGAACTCCCCGGCCTGCCTGGACTCGAAGCGCTCGTAGAGCGAGGTGGTGATGACCGGTGCCGGGACGCCTTCGTCCACCGCGGCGAGGACGGTCCAGCGGCCTTCCCCGGAGTCCGAGACCCGCCCGGCGAAGCCGTCGAGGGAGGGCGAGCGGGCGAAGGCGTCGGCGATCAGGTCAACCAGCCACGAGCCGACGACCGAGCCGCGCCGCCAGACCTCGGCCACCTCTCCGACGTCGATGTCGTACTGGTAGGCCCACGCATCGCGCAGGGGCGTCGTCTCCGCGTCGACCTCTTGCCGGCTTGTGCCGGCGTCCGCGCGCTTGATGATGCTGAGGCCCTCGGCGATCGCGGCCATCATCCCGTACTCGACCCCGTTGTGGACCATCTTCACGAAGTGCCCGGCGCCGTTCGGCCCGCAGTGCAGGTACCCGAGCGGGGCGGTGCCGTCGGCTCGGGGCCGGCTCGGCGTCGGCTCGGCGCTGCCCTCGCCGGGAGCGATCGTCTTGAAGATCGGGTCCAGATGGGCCACGACCTCGTCCTCGCCGCCGATCATCAGGCAGTAGCCGCGCTCCAGGCCCCAGACACCGCCGCTGGTCCCGCAGTCGACATAGTGCAGCGACTTGCCGGCAAGACGGTTGGCGCGTGTGATGTCGTCGCGGTAGTAGGAGTTGCCGCCGTCGATGAGGATGTCGCCGGGCTCCAGCAACGGCTCCAGCTGGTCGAGGATGGAGTCGACGATCGCAGCCGGAAGCATGAGCCACAGCGCCCGTGGCTTGTCCAGTTTCGCGACGAAATCCTGGAGTGAGTCCGCGCCCGTCGCGCCCTCGCCGGCCAGTTCGGCGACGGCGTCCGCGTTGACGTCGGACACGACGCATTGGTGGCCGTCCCGTATCAGCCGACGCACCAGGTTCGCCCCCATCCGGCCGAGCCCGATCATCCCTAGCTGCATGGGCTTGTCTGTCGCCATGTGGTGCCTCCTAGTCCTTGAGCGTGCGGTAGTGCCGGATCAGCGCGTTCGTGGACGAGTCGTGGCCGAGCTCAGGTTCGGTCGCGCTGTCGAGCTCCGGGACGATCGCGACAGCAAGCACCTTGCCGAGCTCGACGCCCCACTGGTCGAAGGAGTCGATCCCCCAGATCGCCCCCTGGGTGAACACACTGTGCTCGTAGAGCGCGACCAGCGTGCCGAGCCGGTACGGGGTGAGCACCTCGGCCAGCAGCACGTTCGTCGGGCGGTTGCCCTCCATCACCCGGTGCGGCGCCACGTCCTGAGCCGTCCCCTCGGCACGCACCTCGTCCCCGGTCCTGCCGAAGCCGAGCGCCTGGGCCTGGGCGAAGACGTTCGACGAGAGGATGTCGTGGTGGTTGCCGAGCGGGTTGAGCGACTTGCCGAAGCCGATCAGGTCCACCGGGATCAGCTTGGTGCCCTGGTGGAGCAGCTGGTAGAAGCTGTGCTGCCCATTGGTCCCCGGCTCCCCCCAGTACACCGCGCCGGTCTGGTAGTCCACCGGCACGCCCTCAAGCGTCACGTGCTTGCCGTTGGACTCCATGGTGAGCTGCTGCAGGTAGGCCGGGAAGCGCTTCAGGTACTGGTCGTAGGGCATCACGCCGACGGTCTGGGCGCCGAAGAAGTCGCCGTACCAGACGGCGAGCAGTCCCATCAGGACCGGCAGGTTCTGTTCGAACGGCGCGGTGCGGAAGTGCGTGTCCATCGCGTGGAATCCGGCGAGGAGATCGCGGTATTTGTCGGGGCCGACAGCGAGCATCGTCGAGAGACCGATCGCGGAGTCCATCGAGTAGCGCCCGCCGACCCAGTCCCAGAACCCGAACATGTTCGCGGTGTCGATGCCGAACTCGGTGACCCGCTGCGCGTTCGTGGACACCGCCACGAAATGCCGGGCGACCGCCGCCTCGTCACCGAGCTGCGCCAGGATCCAGTCACGCGCCGAGCGGGCATTGGTCATCGTCTCCAGCGTCCCGAACGTCTTCGAGGCGATGACGAACAGCGTCTCTTCGGCGGCCAGATCACGGGTCGCCTCGACGATGTCCGTCGAGTCGACGTTGGACACGAACCTGAACGTGAGATCGCGCCGGCTGTAGTGGCGCAGCGCCTCGTAGGCCATGACGGGACCGAGGTCGGAGCCGCCGATGCCGACGTTGACTATGTTGCGGATCGGCTTGCCGGTGGCGCCTCTCCAGGCGCCCGACCGGACCTGGTCCGCGAATGCCTCCATCCGGTCGAGCACCTCGTGCACCTGCGCGACGACGTCCACTCCGCCGACGACGAGAGAGGACTCCTTCGGCATCCGCAGCGCCACGTGCAGCACCGGCCGGTGCTCCGAGACGTTGATCCGATCGCCGGCGAACATCTCGTCGATGTGCTCGCGCAGTCCCGATTCCTCGGCCAGCTGGAGCAGCAGCCCCAAGGTCTCGTCGGTGATCCGGTTCTTCGAGTAGTCCAGGTACAGGCCGGTGGCCTCGGCCGTCATCCGCTCGCCGCGTCCCGGATCGGCGGCGACCAGCTCGCGCAGGTGGCGTCCGGCGATCTCGGAGTGATGGTCCGCGAGCGCCTTCCAAGCAGGACGTTCGCGCAGCGCGGTCGATGGCATGGCTGGCTCCTCCGATGAGTTCGGTCCGGCCGCTCGGCGCAGAGGTCAGGCCACGGCCTTGCTCTGCATGTCGATTCGCTCCATGAGGTCGTTCCAGGCCGCGACAAAGGACTTGGCGCCTTCGCTTTGCAACGTGGCGGCAAGCGCCTTGATGTCGACGCCCGCGCTCGCGAAGCGGGCCAGCATTGCCGCGGATTCACCCCCGTCCGATGGCAGCGTCTCGCCGATCTCGCCATGGTCGAAGAAGGCTTTCAGGGTGTCGTCGGGCATCGTGTTGACCGTGAACGGCGCGGCCAGACCGTGGACGTAAAGCGTGTCGGAGGCGGCCGGGTCCTTCGTCCTCGTGCTGGCCCAGAGCAGCCGCTGCATGCGCGCGCCGGCATTCTCCAGCCGCTGGAAGCGCTGCGAGCCCATCACTTCGCGGTACGCCCGGTACACGTCGAGGCCGACGGCGAGGGCGAGGGTGTCGGTGAGGTCGGCCGGTGCGGCGTCCTTGACCGCCACGTCCCAGCGTGACATGAACACCGACGCGACCGAGCCGACAGCGGGGTCGTGCCCGGCCTCTGCCCGGCGCTCGACGCCACGCAGGTAGGCGTCAGCCGCGGCCCGGTAGTGGTCTGCCGAGAACAGCAGCGTCACGTTCACCGGGACGCCGGAGGCGATGGCCTCCTCGATCGCCGGCAGCCCCTCGGGCGTGCCGGGGATCTTGATGAAGAGGTTGCGCCGGTCGGCCCTGGCGTGCAGCGCCTTGGCGGCCGCCACCGTTCGCTGCGTGTCGTAGGCGAGCAGCGGCGAGACCTCCAGCGAGACCCAGCCGTCGACGCCGTCGGTGCGTTCGTGGATGGGCAGGAACAGGTCGGCGGCCCGCTGCAGGTCCTCGATGGCCAGCTCGAAGAACAGCTCCTCGCCCTTGCGCCCGCCCGCCGCCTTCGCGCGGATCGCGTCGTCGTAGTCGCCGGAGCCGATCGCCTTGTCGAAGATCGAGGGGTTGGAGGTGAGCCCTGTCACCGAGTACTGGTCGATGTAGTGCTGGATCTGGCCTGTATCGAGCATCGAACGGGTGATGTTGTCCAGCCAGATGCTCTGGCCCTGCTCATGGAGCGCCTTGGTCACGTTCATGCCTGCTCCCTACCGGCGGCCACGCACTCGCGGGCAACCTGGGTGACCTTCTCGGGAGTGAAGCCGAATTTGGTCAGCAGCATCTTGAGCGGCGCCGATGCCCCGAACGTGTGCATGCCGACGACCGCGCCGCCGTCGCCGACGTAACGGTCCCAGCCGAGGGTCGCCGCCTGCTCGATGGCGACCCGGGCCCTGACCCCGGGCGGGATGACCGAGTCGCGGTATTCCTTGGGCTGGCGGTCGAACAACTCCCAGCAGGGCATGCTGACCACGCGAGCCGCGAGGCCCTCGGCGGCGAGCTCGTCACGGGCCGCGAGTGCGAGTTGCACCTCCGACCCGGTGGCGAGCAGGATGACGTCGGGCTTGCCGTCCGCCGCGTCGACCAGAACATAGGCGCCCCGGGCCACCCCGGATGCGGCCCCCGTCTCGGAGCGGTCGAGGGTCGGCAGTGCCTGACGGGAAAGGACCAGCACCGCCGGTTCGTGCCTGAGCGCGGCGACGACCCGCCAGGTCTCGACGACCTCGTTCGCGTCGGCCGGGCGGAACACCAGCAACCCCGGCATCGCGCGCAGCGACGCGAGCTGCTCGACCGGCTGGTGGGTGGGACCGTCCTCGCCGACCCCGATCGAGTCGTGGGTGAAGATGTGCACGACCGGGATCTCCATCAGCGCCGAGAGCCGGATCGCGCCGCGTGCGTAGTCCGAGAAGATCAGGAACCCTGACCAGTACGAGCGCAGTTTGGTCAGCGCCATCCCGTTCGTGATCGCGGTGGCGGCGTGCTCGCGGATACCGAAGTGGAGGTTGCGCCCCGAGCGGTCATCGGCCTGGAAGTCGCCGGCGCCGGAGAACGTGAGGTTGGTCTTGGTCGACGGCGACAGGTCCGCCGACCCGCCGAGCACCCACGGCACGGCTTGGGCAAGCGCGTTGAGCACCCGGCCGCTGGAGTCACGGCCGGCGATGCCCTTGGGGTCGGCCGGGAAGGTCGGCAGCGCCGACTCCCAGCCCTCCGGCAGGTCACGCCGCTGCATGCGCTCCAGCTCGTCGGCGAGGTCGGGACGGGTGGTTCGGTAGGCCTCGAATCGAGCCTCCCAGCTCGTCCGGGCTTCGCGACCGCGCGCGCCGACGCCTGCGGCGAAGTGCTCGTAGACGCCGTCGGGAACGAAGAAGTCCTTGTCCTCCGGCATCCCGAGGAATCGCTTGGCCGACTTGACGCCCTCCACGCCGAACGGCGCGCCGTGCGCCTTCGGGGTGTCCTCGACCGGTGACCCGTAGCCGATGTGGCTGTGCACCACGATGAGCGTGGGGCGCTCGTTCTCGGACTTGAAGGTGTGCAGCGCGCGGGCCACGGCGTCGAGGTCGTTGGCGTCGGCCACGGTGGTGACGTTCCAGCCGTAGCCGATGAACCGGGCCGCCACATCCTCGGTGAACGCGATGTCGGTGTGGCCCTCGATCGTCACCCGGTTGGAGTCGTAGATCCAGCAAAGGTTCGACAGCCGCTGGTGGGCCGCGATCGAGGCAGCCTCCGAGGAGACCCCCTCCATCATGCAGCCGTCGCCGGCCATCGCGTACACGTCGAAGTCGAAGGCGGTGAAGTCGTCGCGGTTGTACCGGGCGGCGAGCCACTGCCCGGCGATCGCCATCCCGACCGAGGTCGCGACGCCCTGGCCGAGCGGGCCGGTCGTGGTCTCCACGCCGCTGGTCCACCGGTACTCCGGGTGCCCGGGGCAGCGCGAGCCGAGCTGGCGGAACGTCCTGAGGTCGTCGAGGGTCACGGCGGGTCGGCCGAGGACCTCGTAGTCGGGGTCGACAGCCTGCACGCCGGTGAGGTGGAGCAGCGACCAGAGCAACGCGGAGGCGTGTCCTTCCGACAGCACGAAGCGGTCGCGGTTGGGCCAGATCGGGTCGGCCGGGTCGAAGCGCAGGAAGCGTTGCCAGAGCGTGTACGCGACCGGGGCGATTCCCATCGGTGTCCCCGGATGTCCGGAGTCGGCCGCCTGAATGGCGTCCATGCACAGAGTGCGGATCGTGTTGACGGAAAGTGTTTCCAGGTCGTTGCTGCTCAATGCGAGCCTCCCTGAAGGTGCTGCCCCCTGCGCTCATATCGAGCGCGGCAGACTAGGGTTGAGCTTTCCCGGCCGGGGCGAAGAGCGCCGCGCCGACAATGCCCGCATCGTTCAACAGCTGCGCCGGCACGATCTCGGTCCTGAGCTCGATGTACGGCAGGAACTTGTCGGCCTTTTTGCTGACGCCGCCGCCGATGACGATCAGGTCGGGCCACAGCAGCCGCTGGACGAGGTCGAGATACGTCTCCAGACGGTGCGCCCATTTCTTCCAGGACAGATCGTCGTGCTCACGCACCGACTCCGCGGCCCAGTCCTCGGCATCCTCGTGGTGCAGCGGCAGGTGCCCCAGCTCGCTGTTGGGCACCAGGTACCCGTCGGAGAAGACGGCGCTGCCGATACCGGTGCCGAGCGTCAGCATCACGACGACGCCCTTGCGTCCCTTGCCGGCGCCGAAGCGCATCTCGGCGATCCCGGCCGCGTCGGCGTCGTTCACCACCCTCACGTCGCGGCCGGTCGCTCGTGCGAAGAGCTGGGCCGCGTCCGTCCCCATCCAGGCCGGGTCGATATTGGCCGTCGTCTGGACTCTGCCGCCCCGGATGACCGCCGGGAGCGTCAGCCCGACCGGTCCTGGGACGCCGATCTGGGAGAGCACCTGCACGACCACGTCCGTGACTGCCTCCGGGGTCGCCGGATGCGGGGTCGGGATCCGGACCCGCTCAGCGATGAGGCTGCCGAGCTCGAGGTCGACCGGCGCTCCCTTGATACCGGTCCCGCCGATGTCGACCCCCAGCACGCGGGCCGTCTTGTCCTGACTTGCCTGCGCCACTGCCCGCTCCCCTCAGGGGCTGGCCCAAAATGTGTTGCTTGAATTTTGGACATCAAGCCCCATAAGAGCTTCCATGCAATTCTCAATACTCGCACATATCCTTTATGCTCGCCACATCACTCTTATGGGGTTATTTCAAAGCCCAAGGGGTACATTCAGGAATCGCGCACCCTAAAAGGCATCGGCCTTCCCTTCTGCTCGAGAGGAACGCGACTGCGACTCATGCCAGCCGTGACGGTATCCTCCAGCAACTTTCGGAAATCAAGCCGACCGGGAACTCGTCCCCCAAAACCCCCGCATCCACGAGCCGATGCCTCTCGCCACCCGGACCGGACGCGACCAGAGCTTACGGAGGCGTGATGTCAACCCGCCCGATCCGCCTGCTTCTTGCCGACGTCGACGGCACTTTGGTCACGAGCGACAAGGTCCTCACCGACCGGGCCGTCCGGGCGGTCCACAAGCTCTATGACGCCGGCGTCCTCTTCGCGGTGACCAGCGGGAGACCGCCCCGCGGCATGTCCATGATCATCGAGCCCCTGACGCTGGCCACTGAACTCGCCGCCTTCAACGGTGGTCTCATCGTCAACCCGGATATGACCGTTGTCGAGCAGCAGGTCATTCCCAAGGAGGTGGTGGCCCCGGTCGTCGCGCTGATGGAGTCGTTCGGCCTCAGCGTCTGGATCTACCGGGGTGCCGACTGGTACGTCCGCGACGTGAAGGGGCCGCACGTGGATCGCGAGAGCTGGACGGTGCAGTTCGCGCCCACGCTCGTTCCCGGCTTCGACGGACTCGAGCAGGGCACCGCCAAGGTCGTCGGGGTCAGCGACGACCACCAGGTCGTCGAGGCGGCCGCGGTCGCAGCTCGCGCGCAGTTCGGCGAGCACGTCTCGGCCGCCCGCTCGCAGCCCTACTACCTCGATGTGACCCATCCGCAGGCCAACAAGGGTGGTGTCGTCAAGTACTGGTCCGCCAAGCTCCACATTTCCCCCGAACAGATCGCCACGATCGGCGACATGCCCAACGATGTACTGATGTTCGCCCACTCGGGACTGTCCATCGCGATGGGCAACGCCAGTCACGAGGTCCAGCGCGCGGCGAGGCGGGTCACAACGAGCAATGAGGAGGAGGGCTTCGCGAACGCGGTCGAGCAGTTCATCCTATGACCCGCGTCACCGCATGCCCGGGCCTGGCGCGGTCTGCCCCTGCGGTGTGTCGCGACGTCGCCGCGAGCCGAGGAACCTTGGGAGGCTGGACGGTGCCTTTTCCCGAAGAAGGGGCTGTTCCGTTCGCGCTGGGCCGCAGTCAGTTCGGAGCCGCACTGTTCCATCTCGGCGTGTCCCCCGCCGAGGCAGGCACCGGCGCTGTTTGAATCGCAATATGTCTAAGGGTGACGACGCGGCTCTTTTCGGTAACCGATTCTTGACCGTGCCAGCTCCCTCGGAGACCTTTCCCGAGGAGGGCATGGCTGCGACGGACGCAATGAGGCTGTTGGATGTGGACCTCGCCATGGAGGGAGACCCGCAGCGTAACCTCGCCACGTTTGTCACCACTTGGATGGAGCCGGAGGCGCAACGGATCATCGCGGAGAATCTCCACCGCAATTTCATCGACCATGCGGAGTACCCGATTTCCGCCGAGATCGAGCAGCGTTGCGTGCGCATGCTCGCCGGCCTCTTCAACGCGCCGGGCAGGACAACCGGATGCCGGACCCAGGGCTCGTCCGAGGCGATCATGCTCGGGGCGCTGTCGCTGAAGTGGAAGTGGCGGGAGCGCCGCCGGGCGGCCAATCTGTCGGTCGACCGACCCAACTTGGTCTTCGGCGGGGACGTCCACGTCGTGTGGGAGAAGTTCTGCCGCTACTTCGACGTCGAGCCGAGGATCGTGCCGCTTGCCGAGGGCAAGTACACGATCGGCCCGGAGGACGTGGAGCCTCACCTGGACGGGAACACGATCGGCGTCGTCGCCGTCCTCGGCACCACGTTCACCGGCCACAAGGACGACGTCGTCGGGATCGACAAGCTCCTGCGGGACGTCCGCAAGGAGCGGGACCTCGACATCCCGATCCACGTTGACGGAGCCAGCGGTGCATTCGTGTGGCCCTTCCTCTACCCGGACTCGAAGTGGGACTTCCGGCTCGAGCACGTCCGTTCGATCAACGTCTCGGGACACAAGTACGGCCTGGTCTACCCTGGCATCGGCTGGCTGGTCTTCCGCGAGGAGTCCGACCTGCCCGTGGACCTCGTCTTCCACGAGAACTACCTGGGCAAGACCGACGCGACGTTCACGCTGAACTTCTCCACCGGCGCGTCGATGGTGCTCGCGCAGTACTACAACTTCGTCCGGCTCGGTCGCCAGGGCTACACCTACGTCATGAAGATGTTGCAGGAGAACGCCCACGTCCTGGCGGACAACCTGCGTAGCAGCGGCCGCTTCGAAGTGATCGGGAGCGACCTCGAGCAGCTGCCGCTCGTCGCTTTCCGTCTCGCCGGCAAGCATGCCTACGACGAGTCCGACGTCGCCTGGCAACTCTCGGCCGAGCGCGGCTGGATGGTGCCGGCGTACACGCTCCCGCCCAACGCGGAGCGGGTGAAGATCATGCGTGCCCTGGTCAAGGAGACCCTGAGCCGCGAGCAGATCGATCGCCTGAGCCAGGACATCACCGACGCGTGTCGCACTTTGGACGACAAGGGTGCGACCCATGAGATCGAGCGGGCCCAGGTCAAGCGCGGCACCGGCTACTGACGCGCCTCTGCCCCCGGTTGCGCACACCTGCTGGCCCTGAGGGCGTCTCCACCGCGAACCTGCCTCGGGTAGATCTGCTGCGTGTGCGAGACACGTACCCGATCGAACGGTCTGCCCGAACCAAGGGCGCCACGACCGGGCCTCGTCCTCCGGCTGCCGGACGCGCCCCGAAGCGGTGCCGCAGCAAGACACTGAGGTGGCTGAGGTGAGCGCTCCGTTCAGGGTGGTCTTCAGGCACCAGCGACAGCGCGCGGCGGGCCACATCAACTGCCTCGTGCAGATCTGTGACATGCCGGGACAGGAGAAAACGGCGGAGCAGCGCCGTCGCGAGATTGCCGAGGTGGGCGGCCGTCTCTTGGGCGCCCACCTCGGCCAGGGCGGTGCATTCCCGTCCGGCGTCGATCAACGCGTCAAGATCGGTCTGCCTGTTCAATTTCTCGTATCGCGTCCGTAGGAAAACAGCCAGGTGTTCCAGCTGCGCGGCTCTCCTTGGCCCCGGAGTCCGTGCCGCCTTCTCGGCGACTTCGATGGCTTCGTCGAGATGCCGCAGATCGCCGGTCGTCATGAACTGGAGGTACCGACCGGCACCGAGGTTGCCGAGTCGGCCCTGGCGATCGGGATGCCCGGGAGGGGTGTGGACTGCTATCCGCGCGACTGCTTGTACGGCTGTGGAGATGGCGGCTGGATCTTCCCCCCTCAGAGCATCGACGAGGAGCTTCGCGCCCTCCGGGGCCAGCGCGTCGGCCAGCGCGGGAAGGAGGACCGGAGGAATACTGTCAAGCACAGGAGCGTGCAGGAACGCGCGTTTGTGCGTTGAGATGTCTCTTTCGCGCTGTTCATCCGAGGTCGTCATGCCGGTGTCCTTTCAGGCGCCCGAGTGCAGGTGCGCGGCCCATGACGCGGGGAGTGTCGGGAAGGACGCGCGAGCCCTGCGCACGGCCTCGTGCAGGGCCATGGCCGATCGCTCCGGATGCAGGCGGCCAAGGGCCGAGATCTGGGAGTAGAAGTCCTCTGAGACGGTGGTGGCTTCCTCGTCGTCGATCATCCAGAAGGTCCCTACGACATGCGCGTATCCGGCTACCTGAAAGGCGGAGACGAGATGTACGGACTCGTCGGCGAGTTCACGGCGCGTATTGAGAGCGGTGTCGCATGCGGACAGATAGGCCAGCTGGGCGGAGAGACGCAGCCCGGACAAGGCGGTTACGGTGAACGGATCCGTCCGGTGGTCGTGCAGCAGGAGCCTGCTGTCGGAGGGGTGCACAGGATCATTCACGCCGTGGCAGGCGAAGTGCACGATGGGGAAGGACTGGACCTGGGCGAGCACATTCGTGCGTGTGGGCAGTTCGGACAGGCGCGGGTTCGCGTCTTCCGGGTCTGGTTCGACGAGGGCGAGCGATCCGGAAAGCCTCTGCGTAAGTAGAGCCGCCGCCCTTGTGGCATGGGGAAGCGCGGTTTCCGGTGGCAGTCCTGGAGTGAAAGGCATGGCGACGACCAGGGCCGAGGCGTTCCGCGCCGCGGTGGCCTCCGCCGCGCGTTCCCGCGCATGACGCAAGGCCGCGATGGTCGGAGTGTAGGAACTCACGACCCTGTCGATCACGGAGCGGCGGGAGGGATCGTCAGGGTCGTCGTCGTGGTGGCCGGCAGCGTGAAGGGGGAGGAGGGCCATGGGCCCTCCTGGGACCCACCAGACCTGCGGCCACGGGCGGATGCTGTCATGTGCTTGGCCGTAGCCGAGGGCCTGCATGACGGGGGCCGCCGCCACATCCCAGAGCCACCCCAGGATCGAGCAGATCTTCCCCTGCGCCGCCATCCGTACGGCGTGGCTTTCGTGGGCGCGGACGACATCCAACTGGGTGTAGAACTCGGTCACCCGGTCGTTGAGTTCGCTGAGGCTGAACCCGTCCAGTGCAACACTTTCCACCCCCACGGGCGTGAGGATGAGGGCGTCGCTGCGGTAGGCGCTCACGTTGACGGTGATGACGGGGCCGCACTCCGCCTGCTGTCGTATCTCCTCCGGCGTGGGCGGCTGGGCGAAGCGCGCGAAGCCGTCCTTGCTTCTGATCTCCTGAAGGATCCCGGAGAGTTCGTCGGCCAAGGCCCAACGGGCATCCTGTTTGCCAAGCGCCGGCTCTTCCCTCCCCCTTGGAAAGATGGGCTCGACCAGGTCTTGTGTGGGCTCGTCGAGTCGATCGCGAACGTCCCTGAACCGCTCGGCAAGTTCTGGGTGGGCTGCGGCCAACGCGGTCAGATCGCTCCGCATCTGCAGGGTCTGGCCGATCACGACGCCTCGTCCGGCTTCGAGTAGCTGCAGGGCCAGGGTGGCCTTTTGCGCGGGAGGCCTTGAGGTGTCGGCCAGGACCAGGGCGGCCGCATCCGCGGCCAGCCCAGCAACCTCGCCGAGGGCGTGTAACTGGTCGGTCCCGTCAAGTTGCCGTGGAGCGACCTGGGGTAACAGCCAGACCGCCTGCTCCAGGAGGTCTGCCGCAGTCCGCGGCCTGATCGTCGCGGCGATGGCGCTTCCCGCCCTGGCTGCGGCGATCCGCACGGACGGACGGGCTGCCTTGATACCCACGGCCGCACGGTAAGCATCGATGGCTGCGTCGAGGTCCCCGGGCGAGCCGGTGCTCTCACTGCGCAGACGCAGGGCCCCGGCGAGGTTGACCAGGCGGCCCGCCAGGTCCGGAGCGCCGGCGGGGTACAGCTCCCGTGTGATCTGGACAGCCCTCTCGCACGCTGCGATGCCCTCGGACAGGTCTCGCTCGTGCGCCGTGGCCGCGTAGCGCAGTCGGAGGGCGCCTCCCAGGGTGGTGAGTCGGCCGGGCAGGCTTGGTGCGGTAGGGGCCGTCGCCTCAACTGCACGCTTCAGGCAGACAACCGCTTCGTCCAAGTCACCGAGGCCACCGTCCAGCAGGAAACGGGTCAACAGGCACGCCCCCAGATTTCCCAGCGGCTCCCCGTGCTCCTCCGGCGACGCCTCCATGGCTTTCCTGCCGACCACGACCGCTGCATCGAGATCGCCCTTCGCCCCGAGGCGTTGGTAACGGCCCTCCAGAACGTTGGCCAGGTTGCTCAGGACGACCCAATGATCTGGCGACGCAACCGCGGCCTCGGACGAGAGCCGCACCGCCAGGTCGATGTCGAAGCGCGCGCCCGTCAACTCGAAACGGCGCCACAGGGAGATGCCGAGTTCGGTGAGCAAGACGGCGCGGTGCGCGTGGCCCTGCGGGAGCAGTCCTACGGCCTGATGCCCGACGCTGATGGCTTCGTTGAGGAGCCCCGGATCACCCGACCGCACGTAACCGGTCTCCAGCGACGCCCCGAGATTGCAGAGGAAGTTCACGTATTGCGGATCGTCGGCCGAGCCGATGTCGACCGCTGTACGTCCTGCGGCGACGGCCCTGTCCAGGTCGGTGCCGTCTCCGGAGATATCGAATCTGATGCGCAGGGCGGCACCCAGGTCCGAGTGGAGGGCGGCGGCCATGCCCTCGTCCGGAGACGTGGCTGCGATCAGCCGTTCGAAAAGCTTGATCGCCTCCTCGACTTCCTTCAACCGGCCGAGCCGCTCACCCAGCGTGCGCAGGGCGAGCGCGAGATTCGCTGCGCGGGTCGGATAGCTGGGATCGTCTGGAGGCGTCGCGGCCACGATCCGGCGCCATATACGAGCGACATGCCGGGCCAGTTGGGCATCGGGGGTGACAAAGAGGCGATCTACCCACGCGACTGCGTGGTTCGCCAGAGCATCGGCTTCCACGCGGCTCAGCGGGCTGCGATCGTTCATTGTCCTCCGCATCAGTGCTGAGCCTCAGTGCTCAAAGGCCATGATATGGACAGCCCGGGTAAATTTCAGGATTTCATATTGGACTTCGGATAAAGAGGGCTAGTCTCCGGGCTCAGGCAGGAAGCCGAGGAAGGGGGCGGCATGGAGCTGGGGCTTGCGGAGAAGATCGCCGCATTCTGCAGGGAACTGCACGACGAGACTCTGGCAGAGATCGCCCGGAGCAACTCGTTGGCGGACACGTATGAGAGGGTCAGGGCTTCAATCGCCGCCGGGCGGACTGAACCACGGACGGAAGCCGATCTTGACAGCCTGAACAGACTCGTTCGGGACGTCACAGGGTTGGGAATCTATCCCGGCGGTTTCCGAAGCTACCAACCGCTCAGCGGGGCGGAACCGGGCTCCGGCGCGCTGTGGTGGTCGTGCCCGGCGGGCTTGTGCGCAGGGCGCGGGCGGGTACGTCCTGGGCATCCAGCTCCAACCTGTGGGGCGTGTCGGCGACGGCTGAAAAGTGGACCAGTAGCGACGCTTGAAAGTTGACCCCCTCCAAGGGGTCTGGCTCGTTGAGCCAGGCCGGGAGGAGTGGT